>NZ_SOGE01000035.1:0-104758 GCF_004402575.1 Cryobacterium sp. TMT2-4
GCTTACGCCCACCACTACAACTCAGACGCCGCCCGAGCAGCCACCTACCAAGACTGGATCCATAGCTACAATCACCACAGACCCCATACCGGCATCGGCAGCAAATCACCCATCAACCGTGCTCACAACGTCAGTGGGAACAACAGCTAGCCCGCACGCTCGACTTCGGACTCTAGACGCCGGCCGAGGCACGGCGCCAGGCCGAGAAACTGGCCACCGATCCGCTATGCGGCGGCACCAGCCACGGCCACGGATGCAGCGCGGCCGCGCCCTCCGCGTAGCGCGCAAAGCTGGGTACCGGTGCAAACGTGACTGCTGCGTCGAGATCCGGAACGATCACTCGCGGGTCACCCAGGTACACGACCACCTCGCGACGCCGGGCCAGATCCTGAAGGGTTTCCACGGTGAAGATCAGTCTTTTGCTTGAGAGCCGCAGCCTGGCCAGGGCCGGCTCGTCGAAGACGAAGGCGGCCGGGAGTGCGGGATGCGCCGCAAGGGCCGGATCGGCGTCGCCCAGGGAATCCACCGTCAGCAGCACCGACCGGGGTGCGCGGCGGCGCACGACGTCGGTAGGCCCCTGCGTGTCGGACAGGTGCGGATCGTGCGTGAGGTTCGCCGGCACATTCGTCACCGGCACTGGCGCTGCCCCCACCGGAAACTGCTCGATCGGGCAGGCCCGGGCGAGCGGACAGTCCCGGCAGAGCTGCGGCGCTCGTTTCTCAACCTGCCAGCGGGCGAAGCCGTAGGCGGAGCCGGTGCCGGCACCCACGGTCCACTGCCAGCCCAGGAGGTTGGCCGCGCGGGAGCCGTCGAGCAGGTGCCGGTAGAATTCTTCCTGGCCGGCATGCCACCCCGCGCCAGACCGGACCGTGTACTGGGAGGCCAGCCACATCCGGGTCTGGTTGACCAGCCAGCCGTCGGTTTCCAGTTCCGACACGACCGAGTCGATGCAGTGCATCCGGTGCGGCCAGGCCTGGGGTTCGAATTCTCCGGACCAGGGTGCCGCAAAGCGCAGGTTTCGGTGCAGGGCCACACCCACACGCGCATAGAGATGTCGGGCGTATTCCTGCCAGAGCAACTCGTCCCGGAATTTGCGGGTATCTCGGGCAGGTCCGTCTGCGACGTGCTCCCAAGCCCGGCTAAGCGGCACCAGGGAGTGCCGAATGTACGGTGATAGCCGGGATGCCCCGCGATCGATTTCCGGCAGCACCTGGCTGCGCCTGGCCGCATAGCCCGCGACCGAGAATGCCGCGAGGGCACGGTCGGCGCTGGTCTGGCCACCCCGGATGCTCGGGCTCGCCCGCACCTCGTCGTCGACCAGGTGGTGCAGATGGCGCCGCACCACGGCATCCGCGGTTCCGTCATTCAGAGCGATGAGCACACCTGATTTTAGACCCTGCCTGAGGGGCAGCAGAAAGCGAAACGGGCCTGGGCCGGTCACGATCAAAATGATCGCGATCGGCCCAGGCCCGCTGGCGGTGAGCAGGTGGCCGGGTAGGCCTACTTGTTCCGCACGTGCACCGGGGCGGCGATCTCCTCGGCCTCATCGACCGATAGTTCGAGGTGTGCGAACGCCGGGTCATCCGCGAACGATTTCATCCGCGCGATCCGGTAGATGATCAGACCGTAGAGGGCCTTGGCGAGGATGTCGGCGACCGAGTATCCGATCTGTTTGCCGACCCAGGCATCCGAGCCGTCGATACCAAGCATGGGCAGTAGGTAGGCGATCGGGTAGACACCCCAGGTCAGCAGCAGAAGCAGACGCAGCTGGCTGATCGTGCGGCGCACACTCCGCGGCTGGCGGTCGAGGGACTTGGTCAGTTCGATGAACAGAACATAGAGGATGTATGCGAACGGGATGGTGGAGAGCAGACCGAAGATTCCGCGCACCCCGTTGTCCCCGCTGAGCTCGCCAGGGTACCCGAGGATGATCATCAGGGCCGAAGCCGGAATGAGCCGGTACAGGAGACTGGTCTGCACCTTGCGGGCCAGGGCGAGAACCGCGATCAGTTCGAGCAGCAGCAGGGGAACCGTGAGCAGCCAGTCGACGTAGCGGTAGCCCTCATTGAAGGACTCCCCGGCGACCTGCACATAGTTGCCCGCCCCGCCGATGGCCTCGGTGACGAAGGCCGCCTTGAAGGAGTCGAAAATGCGGAAGTAGTGGTAGGCGGCAATCGCACAGACGATGGCCGCGACGGTCATCGCCTGACGGTACCGGGGCAGGACCCGCTTGAGCGAGATGATGATGAAGATCGACGTGAACAGCTGTGACGCGATGACGAGCGAGAACACGTTGTAGACGGTGTCGTATTGAATCTGGGTGAGGGAATCGGGAATCACGTTGTCCTCCGAATAAGCGAGAAAGAACAGGAAAGAGCCGTGCTGTAGAGCTTTGCTGTGTTTATTGATTGATCAGTCATTTAACTGCCTAGCTGACTGCTGTCTAAAAATTTAGTACGAGTTTCCTGAATCTTTGCATAGAGTATGCCCCCAGTCAAAAGGTCAATAGCGGGCAGACAGATGACGGCCCCTCGGAGCACGGAGGAGCGGGTTCTCCGACAGGGGGTCGGCCGATCCGGTACGCGCCACGTCGGTGAACACCCCTCGCCTGACAGCGTGGTGCTTGAGCAGGTGGTTGCGGATGGCGCGCAGCCGCTACACGCTCGGTGACCTGGTCGACACCAGGCCGACCGCGCCCAAGCCGATGAAGATGGCCGTGCGAATCAGCAGACGCACCATGACTACCCCTTCTTGACCGCGGCCTTTGCCGCGCGCTTGGTTTCCCGCACCCGGGTCAGCGATTCGGGGTCGACAATGTCGGCGACGGACCGGAACGAGCCGTTCTCGCCATAGGGCTCGGAGGCCTCGCGCCAGCCCTCCGCGACGAGCCCCTGACGCTTGCCGAGCAGGGCAAGGAAGATCTTCGCCTTCTGCTCGCCGAATCCCGGGAGCGCTTTCAGGCGCCGCAGGATCTCGGCGCCGTCCGGGGAGTCGGCGGTCCACAGGGCGGACGCATCACCCCTCCAGTCTGAGGCGATCACACCCGCGAGGGTCTGCGTGCGAGCGGCCATCGAGCCCGGATAGCGGTGCACGGCCGGCGTGGCCCGGAACACCTCGACGAGTGCGTCGGCGTCGAAGCCGGCGATGGTCGCCGGATTGAGCGTGCCGATCCGGTCGCGGATCTTGGCCGGACCGGCGAACGCGGTCTCCATCGCGATCTGCTGATCCAGCAGCATCCCGAGGAGGAGCGCGAAGGGGTCATCACTGAGCAGGGCGTCGGCGGCGTCGTCGCCGGTGAGGTGCAGAATCATGCGCCCATTGTGCCACCGGCGGCGCGCCGGCGGGACTCCCCTAGACTCGGCGGATGTCCCGCCTCGTCGTCGTCCTCCCGCTCACGGCGCTCAGCACCGGCGACAGCTTCCCGGTGTCGGAATGGCCATTGCACATCACCGTGCTGCCCCCTTTTCACACGGATGTCGCGGCATCCGTCATCGCGGATGTCATTTCCGGCGTCGTCGCCGCCACGGCATCCGACCGCACCGCCCTCACGGCGGTCGCGGGTGCCGACGCGCTCTTCGGCCGACGCGAGGACGTGCCGGTGACGCTCGTCGGGGACGATCCACGCCTGACCCGGTTGCACCGCGCCCTCATCGAGGCTGTGCGGCCGCTTGCCTCCATCCCCGACGAGCCCGCGTTCACGGGTCCCGGCTTCCGGGCCCACATCACGATCAAGAACGGCGCCCGGGTGCACGAGGGCCAGCGGCTCGCTCTCACCCAGATCGCCCTCGTGGACATGGCGCCCCGATCGGCGGCGAGCGGCCGCACGGTGCTCGCTACGTTCCCGTTGCCAACTGCCGTGTGAGCGCAGTCACCCGGTCGGGTGCAGCGGGTCTGTGCGCCGAGTTCGACGACTGCAAGCGAGTTCGGCGCCTCTGCCGGGCAGGTTGCCGGGTGGGAGGCGATCGCGATGCTCGGCAGCCGATTCGGCGGGCACGCGGAATACGTCTGCATCCCGCAGGATGGCGCGATCACGGCGAAGCCACGGAACATGACCTTCACGGATGCCGTGACTCTCGTCTCCGGCGGGACCACCGCCCATGCTTTTTTCAGTCGCACCGCGATCAAATTGGGCAGCACCGTGCTCGTGAACGGCGCATCCGGTGCCGTGTGCACGGCGGCGGTGCAGCTCGCCAAGCAGATGGGCGCGCGAGTCACCGGTGTGTGCAGCGGCGCCAACCGCGAGCTGGTCACCGCGCTCGGCGCCGACCGGGTGATCGACTATACAACGGAGGATTTCCTGCTCGAGGGGCAAACCTACGACGTCATCATGGATTGCGTCGGGAACGCCCCCTTTGAACGCGCTGCGGCGTGCCTCACTCCGGGCGGGGCCCTGTTGCTCGTCGTTTCCGATCTCCGGGGGGCTGCTTCTGGCCGCCTGGCACACCAGGAGGAGCGGGAGGCGGGTCGTCGCGGGCAACATCGACAGCACCGCGGATGCCCTCGCGCACCTGGTCGACCTTGCCGAGTCGGGTCTGTTCCTGGCGGTCATCGATTGGACGTACGACCTGACCGACATCGCTCTGGCGCACCGTTTCGTCGAGGCCGGCCATAAGAGAGGCAACGTCATCCTGTGCGTCGCGGGCGGTTGAGGGGGCGGAAGGTTGAGGGGGCGGAAGCAGTCGCTCTGGTCCGTGAGCGTCGGGTTACGCGGTTTTGAGTTCATCGAGCGTGGCCCCGATCCCGATTCTGTTGCTCGTCCGCGGAGAAGTCGAGGTGTCGGCCGAGGGATCTCCCCGTTCCCTGCAACACGATTTGCTGAAGCGGGGAGCCCCGCGCGGTGGCTAATTCAGGAGAATTGTCCGGCCCGCGGCGGTATCCACATTGAAAGACCAGTCTGGGGGCATCCCCGGGCGACAGATCTCCTGATTTAGCCACACCCCACCGTGCCGGCTCCGTCGAGCGAGGCCTACCGCGAATTCTCACGCGCCGGATGCCCCGCTGAGAGCGCTGGCAGCGGAGTTCGCCGGCTGCGGTCGAGATCGACCCACAACACCAGGGGAACTCGACCGGACCTGTCGATCTCGGCGACCGCGACCGCGGGCACGGTCGATCGACACGCCACACGCAACGCGCTGGACGTTGAAGCGGAACTCCACCGCATCACCGCACGAAAACACATTACGAGTACCAGATAACTCAGCCGGCCAAGCCAAGGAAGACCATCACGACTCGCTCGAGTGCAACGAGCTTCGCCATCGCAACTGATGCCGGAACGGACAACTGCGCCCCGTGCACCGGCCACAATTGTCCGAAACGGAAACAGTTGCGGCCGGAACTCGGCTAGACGTTGAAGCGGAACTTCACCGCATTCCGTCACCGAAAGACATGGCCCCGCCCACGAAGGCCGCCGACACGTAATTTGTGCAACGATGTCCCGACTGCAGTCAGATCCAAGGCGACATCGGGGGAAGTATGACCGTTCACGGGGTGCCAGATAAGTTCGGCAGAGCGCTGGCAGCTCTGTTTCTGACCGGATGTTCCGGCCCACCGGGTCCCGTCCTCGGCGGCGAAAGCCCGACGGCAACGCCAACGCCGGGCCGCACTGAAGCGGCGCATCCGTCAGCTCCGGCCCCTGTGACGGACCTCCTCATCACTGCAGCGTCGATCGGACTTCGAGACGCGTCCGGCACGACCCTGTCCACGTTCGATTATTTTCAACCTGCCGGCGAGTTGGTTGCCGGTCTGTCCACGGCTTTCGGAAGCGCACCTACCTCAGAGCACTTCGAGGGCGGCAGCGAGGTGCCTCCGGGAACCAATTACATCTGGGGCGATATCCTGCCTACGGGCTCTGAGTCGCCTACTCCATGGGACGGCGATTTCGTCCTCGTGGATGGTGTGCCAGGCGGGACGTCACCACATGAACCGAACACCTGGGTGAAGGTTTCCTCGTCCGCCGTGAACGGTGTTCAGATCAGCACCGTCGACGGAATCGCTGTTGGAGATGATGCCGCCGAGATCGCGGCACGACACCCCGACACAGCGCGCCCACAAGGCAGCAGACGCGACATCTTCGTTGGTCTAGTGCCGCTCCCACCCTTGGACTCCCTGTCAGAACTGACGTTTTCAGTCTGGCTCATCGCCGCCGACCCACTCGGCCCTACCACCGAATTCCGCTCCCCCTCCCCGAACTGGGGCGTGTGAGGTCCACACTCTTGGTGAGAGGACACAGTATCTCGCGGTGAGGCTCCGGGAGCCAGAGTCTCTGTAAGTGACGTTCCGGGCACTGCGAGTGACCTCTTCTGGGGAAGCGTGAATGAACGGAGGCTATGCCCCGGAGCCCTGAATCGACCGAAGCCGCGCGGGGAAGAAGTAGGCTCCGACCAGGCCCCAACATCAACACCTGGAAGACTTTGTAATGCGCCGACCGCTGGCTCTGACCGCCATTGTGGCCGCCGCTTTGCTCACCCTTGCCGCATGCAGCACCGACCAGGTCGAAGGCGATGTCGCCGCATCGTCACCGACACCGGTCGCGACCGCCACGGTAACACCCACACCGGAACCCACTCCATCGGCGACACCTGCCGCGCTGCCGGCAACCATAATCATCGGCGCCGAAGCCACCGATATCGTCACAGCCGACGGCACGGTCCTCGCATCGCTTAACTATCAGAGCGATGGGGATGCAGCTGTGGCCGTACTCAGGGGCCTTCTCGGCGAGCCGACGTCAGAATCGGTGGAAGAGTCCTCCCACTACCCAAGGACCGAACTCACGGAATGGGACGGCTTCACGATTGGGGTGAACCGTCCTGACGCAGACTTCGATCCGCGGCCGGGCCCGTACAACCCCGCCTTTCAGGTCAGGGCATCCGGAACCATGGCCACCAACGGTGTCGCCATTGAGGATGTCAACGGCAACCAGACCGGGCAGGACTTCGAGTCAGCAGCTGACGGCAAGCCTGCCGATCAAGTGCATTTTGACGAAACCTTCGGGATCGACTCTGTCACCCTCGACATGCCGTCGTCATTCTCAGGCGCGATTCCGGATTACGGACTGCCAATGACCTACGGCGTGATCGGTTTCACCGGCCGAGACACCGGCATCATCGAAAAAATCCTCGCCCCCACCGACTTGTTCTCGCTAACATAGCCGCGCCCTCAAACGTCGGGACGAGCTGGATCAACTCACCTGCCTCGTCCTCGACGCACGCCGCAGACATGACGTTGTGTCCCACTTCCCGCACCAGGTCGGACGGATACAGACTCTCGACCGTTGTCATGCCCAACCCGGAGCGGGCTACACGTTGAAGCGAAATCCACGGAGTGGCATCGCGGAGCGACCTTTAGAGCCACGTTTCGCGCCCTCCTGGCTGTCTCCGCATCGTCGCTGCCAGCAGCGTAGTGCCCCCTACTCTCTGCCTTCCTCAAGCGGGATGAGCATTGTTCGAAATGGTCCGGCAACGGCGTGGAGGTCCCAAATCCGATCGGCGACGCCGTCGATGCCGTTGGCAAGCTGAAGCTGAGGAATGCCTCCTGGGATCACGAGTTGGCTGACACGGACTCCCTCACCCGCGAGCGCGTCGTGGAGCATCTCGCCGTAGGCGCTCTCAGCCGGGAAGGCGACCGATGTACCTGCGAAGTCAGCGCGGGCCTTCACCGAGGTTCCGCCGTTGATCATGATGATGCTGCCGCTTCCTGCCTGCCGCATTGCTGGGAGCACCGTACGCACCGCGTGGATGAGTCCGAGGGTCGAGAACTGCAGGGCCTCTAGCGCCAGCTCGGGAGTCATCTCAAGCACCGGCTTCAGGTAGTCGCGCGATGGGAGCGGACTGTACTGCAGCGCGGTGATGGGCCCAAGCTCTGCCGCGGCACGCTTAAGGGCAGCTTCGAGCGACGCCGGCGTGCGGACATCAGCAGGGTAAGCACTCGCGGTGAAGCCGGCAGCGGTGAGCTCGGCTGCCATAGCGTCTAGTTTCGACTGGTTTCTGGCGATCAGGGCAATTGAGAAGCCCTCGCGCCCGAACCTTCGCGCAACTGCTGCTCCGAGTCCCGGTCCGGCTCCGATGATGACGATGACAGGCACGATGGTCTCCTTCGATTGCTGCTGCTTCGATGACTAACGCGAGGAGCTAGAGCCTATACATTGAACCTGAACTCCACCACGTTTCGGAACCAAAGAACGTTACCTTGAAACGGCAACACCAACCCACTCCTGAGGAATATCTGATCGTCTGTGTAACGATGTACCGAGGGCGCTATGCGTCCGATGACTCTGGGGGAAAACCATGGCCGATCACGGCGTGTCTGGTGTGGGCGCAGTCCTCTCAGCCCTGCTCCTCGCTTTTGGCGCGGTGCTGCTGACCGGCTGTTCTGGTCTAGCAGTTCCTATCCCCCGCACTCCCAGCCCGACGGCAATGCCCACGGCGGCACCGACACCAACTCAATCGGTGTCGCCGCCCGATCCAGCCGAAGTGACGGACATCTTCCTCAGTGCGACGTCGATCGAGCTGCGGGATGCATCGGGCAATGCCCTGTCCACATTCGACTATTTCCAGCCCGCCAGCGAGTTGGTCCCTGCACTTTCGTTGGCCCTGGGCAGCGCGCCAATATTCGATACCTTGGGCGACGAGCGGCATCCGAGAATCACCTACTCCTGGGCCGATTTTGTCGTGCAGGATTGGGATCGGGATTGGGATAGCCCGAATGCACCTCGTTGCCCGAACACCACTTTCGCAGTGTCAGCCGAGACCGTGAACGGGGTCCACATCGGCACAGTCGACGGAATCGCCGTCGGAGACAACGCCGCTGAACTTGAAGCCCAGTATCCCGATTCCTCGTGGAACATCTCTTCGCTTGGCCAGCCCACGGATGACCCGCTCCAGCTCCGCATCGTCGTGGGTCATGTTTCACTTCCACCCTGCACGCCATCATCAGACCGACAAGACCGCACATTGTCAGTCGTCCTCATCGCCGACGATCCACTCGGGCCGATCACCCACTTCTATGTCCCCTCGGTGGATTCAGGGGCCTGAGCCGCCACACACCCCGTGAAAGGGTCTGCCCAACCCCGCCGGCTGCTGCGCCCATCGCGAGAGTCGTCCCGGGTCTATTAGTCTGCGGGCTCCACGTTGAAGCGGAACTGCGCCAGCTGACCGGGAAGTGCATGACGCGAAAATAGGCCGTCCAGCCGGCCAAGAGGAGGTAAATCACACCTGAGCGAGACGGAAACTCTGCTGCCGCATGCGGGCCCGCGGTCCACGAGAGAGGTACTCACCCACGAGATCAGGGCAGTTGTTGCCGGAACGGACAACTGCTGCCGGTGCGCCGGCCACAATTGTCCGAAACAGGAACAGTTGCAGCCGGGACTACGAGCTAGACGTTGAACCTGAACTCCACCACGTCGCCGTCCTGCATGATGTATTCCTTGCCCTCGATGCGGGCCTTGCCCCTGGAGCGGGCCTCCGCCACGGAACCGGCCTCCATCAGGTCGTCGAAGGAGAAGATCTCCGCCTTGATGAAGCCCTTCTGAAAGTCGGTGTGAATGACGCCGGCGGCCTGCGGAGCGGTCCAGCCCTTTCGGATGGTCCAGGCGCGTGTTTCCTTGGGGCCGGCCGTGAGGTAGGTCTGCAGGCCGAGGGTGTCGAAGCCGATGCGGGCGAGCTGGTCGAGTCCGCTCTCGGCCTGGCCGGTGGAGGCCAGCATCTCGGCGGCGTCCTCGGCGTCGAGTTCACTGAGCTCGGATTCGAGCTTCGCGTCGAGGAACACGGCGTTGGCCGGGGCCACCAGCGCGGCCAGAACAGCGAGCTTCCCGGCATCCTGCAGCACCGCCTCGTCGACGTTGAACACGTAGATGAACGGCTTGGCCGTCAGCAGGCCCAGCTCGCGGATGGGCTCGATGTCGAGCGTGGCCGATGACAGCGGCGCTCCGGCGTCGAGGATGGCCTGCGCCTTGAGCGCGGTCTCCAGCACGATGGGGGGAAGCTTGCGCCCTTTGACCTCTTTCTCGAAGCGGGAGACCGCCTTCTCGAGGGTCTGCAGGTCGGCGAGGATGAGTTCGGTGTTGATCGTCTCCATGTCGCCGGCCGGGTCGACGGCGCCGTCGACATGCACCACGTCGGGGTCGGCGAAGCCGCGGATGACCTGCGCGATGGCGTCGGCCTCCCGAATGTTGGCAAGGAACTTGTTGCCGAGCCCCTCCCCCTCGCTGGCGCCGCGCACGATGCCGGCGATGTCGACGAACGACACCGGGGCAGGCAGCAGACGCTCGCTACCGAAGACCGCGGCCAGCTTGGCCAGGCGGTGGTCGGGCAGGTTGACGATGCCGACGTTGGGCTCGATGGTGGCGAACGGGTAGTTCGCCGCGAGCACGTTGTTCTTGGTCAACGCGTTGAAGAGGGTGGACTTGCCAACATTGGGCAGTCCGACGATTGCAATAGTAAGAGCCACGAAAGTCAATCGTACCGTCTGCGACCCGAGGCCGGTCGGCACAGCGGCGACGCGCTGTCGGCGGCCCGTGACAGGATGAAGCGGTGCCAGTCAACTTCACCGCCATCGACTTCGAGACCGCCAACTCCTCCAGCGCTTCGGCCTGCTCGGTGGGGCTGGTGAAGGTCCGTGACGGCAAGGTCGTCGACCGCATCGCCTGGTTCATCAAGCCGGCCGTCGGGCACGACGTCTTCCTGGCCTGGAACATCAAGATCCACGGCATCCGGCCGACGGATGTCGCCGGTGCGGCCACCTGGGCGCAGCAGCTTCCCGACCTGGTCGCCTTCGCCGGCGACGACCACCTCGTGGCGCACAACGCCGGGTTCGACCTGGGGGTCATCAAGACGTCCTCCACGGTCGCCGGGCTGGTCGTGCCCGACTTCAACTACGTCTGCAGCCTCCAGGTGGCCCGCCGCACCTACCACCTCGACTCGTACCGGCTCCCGGTGGCCGCGATGGCCGCGGGCTTCGAGGGCTTCGCCCACCACGACGCCCTGGCCGACGCGGAGGCCTGCGCGGCCATCATGATCCACGCCGCCGACCGGCACGGGGCCGACACTCTCGAGGAGCTGGCGCAGATCACCGGCGTGAAGATCGGCGCCATCGGGCCGTTCGCCACGAAGGAGAAGTCCGCCACGCACGGCCCGATGGCGCTGAACTAGGCATCCTTGGGGCACCGGCTCGGGCAATGTCGGTGGCCACTGGCAGAGTAGAACCATGGATTCCTGGTTCAGTCTTCTTCTCGGCCTTGTCGTCGGCGCCCTGCTCGGCACCCTGCTCACGGTGGTCCTCACGGCGCGTTCCGCCGAGCGCCGCAACGGAGGCTCGTCCGGCACCGATCCCCTCGTCATCGAGGCCCGGCACCAGGTGGCCTTGGCCGAGGTGTATGCCCGGGAGGCCGGCATCCAGTCCATCCTGCGCGAAGAGCTGGCCTCAGTCCAGGCCACCGCCGACGCCCTGCGCGGACAGGTCGTCGACGCGGGGCGGCAATACCGCGAACTGAGCGACCGCCAGCGCACCGACCAGGACGCGCGCACCGAGCAAGAGAATCAGGAAAGCAAGGTGCTCCAGGCCCTCGCTCCGGTCAAGGAGAGCCTGCAGGACATGCAGCAGAAGGTCGCCGAGCTCGAGGCCCAGCGCAGCCTGCAGCACGGCGAACTCAGCCAGCAGCTGCGGTCGGCGACCGAGTCGGAGGAGCGCCTACGGAGCACCGCCGAGTCGCTCGCGTCGGCCCTGCGCGCCAACAACACGCGCGGGGTCTGGGGCGAAACCCAGCTGCGCAGCGTGGTCGAGGCCGCCGGCCTGATCGAGCGGGTCGACTTCGATGTGCAGTCGAGCATCACCTCCGACGCCGGCGCCGGCCGCCCCGACATGGTCGTGCACCTGCCCGGCGGCAAGAACATCGCCGTCGACGCGAAGGTGCCGTTCACGGCGTTCCTCGAAGCCAGCCAGATCCCGGTCACCGCCACCGGTGCCCTGGGAGCCCAGCGGGCCGTCTACATGAAAGCTCACGTCAAGGCCGTGCGCGACCACATCACCGCCCTCGGCAGCAAGGCCTACTGGCAGGGCTTGGAGGCCTCCCCGGAGATCGTGATCGCCTTCATCCCGAGCGAGTCCCTGGTCTCCTCGGCGCTGGAGGCCGACCCCTCGATCATGGAATTCGCGTTCTCGAAACGGGTGGCCCTCGCCTCCCCGGTGACCCTGTGGTCGGTGCTCAAGACGGTGGCCTTCACCTGGCAGCAGGACGTGCTCACGCATGACGCAAAAGTCTTGTTCGACCTCAGTCGGGAGCTATACGGCCGTCTGGCCACCACGGCCACGCACATCGAGAAACTGGGCCGGTCGATCGAGCGCACGGTGAAGGACTACAACGGCTTCGTCGGCTCGATGGAACGCCAGGTACTGCCCACCGCACGCAAGCTCAATGCCCTCGACGAGTCCAAGGTGCTGGCGCCGCTGGCGGGCATCGAGGACACACCGCGCGAACTGGCCGCCTGGGAGTTCGTGTCGGAGCTGGAGGCCGCGGCACTCGAAAGCGCCGCACTCGATGCCGCCGCACTCGAGACCGCCGCACTGACTGACTCCGAGAATCGCCGATAACGCCGAAAATCGCCGTCGGGACGGCGATTTTCGGCCTTGCAGGCAGCTAAAGCCGAGCGCCTAGAGCCACTTCGAGGCGAGGTGCTCGGCGATCACCCGACGCGTGGTGCCGGACTTCGAGCGCAGCACGATGCTCTCGGTGCGGATGATCGGGCCCTGGCGGCGCACGCCGTCGACGAGTCCGCCATCCGTCACGCCCGTGGCGACGAAGAAGGTGTTGTCGCCGCTGACCATGTCGTCCAGCTCGAGCAGCTTGTCGACGTCGAGGCCGGCCGCGACGGCACCCGCACGCTCGGCGTCGTCCTTCGGTGCCAGGCGTCCCTGCATGTAGCCGCCGATGGCCTTGAGCGCGCAGGCCGTGGTGATGCCTTCCGGGCTGCCACCCGTGCCGACGCACATGTCGATGCGCGTTTCCCAGCGAGCCGCGTTGATGCCGCCGGCGACGTCGCCGTCGCTCATCAGCCGCGTGCCCGCTCCGGCGCTGCGAATGGCGTCGATAAGTTCGGCGTGGCGGGGACGGTCGAGCACGGCGAGGACCATTTCGCCGACTGGCTTGCCCGTCGCCTTCGACAGCTCACGGATGTTGTCGCCGATCGGGGCGTCGAGGCTGACGACTCCGCGCCCGGCGGCGCCCGTGACGATCTTGTCCATGTAGAACACGGATGACGCGTCGAGCATGGTGCCGCGGGAGGAGACCGCGATCACGGAGAGGGCATTCTGGCGTCCGGCGGCGGTGAGGCTGGTGCCGTCGATCGGGTCGACCGCGATGTCGCAGGCGGGTCCGGTTCCGTTGCCGACGCGCTCACCGTTGAAGAGCATCGGGGCTTCGTCTTTCTCACCCTCGCCGATGACGATGAGTCCGTCGAAGTTCACGGTGCCGAGGAAGACGCGCATGGCGTCGACGGCTGCCTTGTCTGCGGCATTCTTGTCGCCGCGGCCGATGAACGGGACCGCACGAATCGCTGCGGCCTCGGTGGCCCGCACCAATTCCATCGCAAGGTTGCGGTCGGGGTGCATGAAATTGGGGGCGACTTCGGGGCTGTTCACAGATGGTCCTTCCCGGACGAAGAGTGCGGCAGTGGCAAGACCCATCTTTGGGCCGGCACCGGTGTCGGTGCTGCCTCGTTCAGCCTAGCGCCCGCTCTTCGTCGCGGGGGCGTTCGCTCGCTGGCACGGCCGGAGACCCACCTCGGTAGGATGAGAAGACCGAAACGGTTCAATCGAGGAGACTCAACAATGCCCATCGCAACCCCAGACCAGTACGCCGAGATGCTCAACAAGGCCAAGACGAAGGGGTTCGCCTACCCGGCGTTCAACGTTTCGTCTTCTCAAAGCATTAATGCCGTTCTTCAGGGCCTGACCGAAGCCGGCTCTGACGGCATCATCCAGGTCACCACTGGTGGCGCAGATTACTTCGCCGGCCACACGGTCAAGAACCGCGCATCCGGTGCGCTCGCGATGGCGCGCTTCGTGCAGTCCGTCGCCGACAATTACCCCATTACCGTTGCGCTCCACACGGACCACTGCCCCAAGGGCGCGCTCGAGGACTTCGTCCTCCCGCTCATCTCCGCTTCCGAAGACGAGGTGAAGGCCGGCCGCAACCCGATCTTCCAGTCGCACATGTGGGACGGCTCCGCAATCCCGCTGGCAGAGAACCTGGACATCGCCAAGGACATCCTGAAGCGCACCCAGGCGATCAACACCATCCTCGAGGTCGAGATCGGCGCCGTCGGCGGCGAAGAAGACGGCGTCGAGGGCGACATCAACGAGAACCTGTACACGACACTCGACGACGCGCTCTCGATGATCGATTCCCTCGGCATGGGCGAGAACGGCCGCTACATGGCTGCCCTCACCTTCGGCAACGTGCACGGCGTGTACAAGCCCGGCAACGTCAAGCTGCGCCCGGAGCTCCTCAAGGAGATCCAGGACGGCGTCGCCGCCAAGCTGGGTACCGGCCCGAAGCCGCTCGACCTGGTCTTCCACGGTGGGTCAGGCTCGACCGACGCCGAGATCGCCGAGGCCGTCGCGAACGGTGTCGTCAAAATGAACATCGACACCGACACCCAGTACGCGTTCACCCGCGCGGTCGCCGGCTACATGCTGAGCAACTATGACAGCGTGCTCAAGGTTGACGGCGAAGTCGGCAACAAGAAGGTCTACGACCCGCGCGCCTGGGGCAAGGTTGCCGAGACGGGCATGGCCGCTCGCGTCGCCGACGCCACCCGCCAGCTCGGCTCCGCCGGCCACTCGAACAGCTAGCACCGGATGACGATGGCCGAGAATTCTTCGTCGACTCCTTCGGGAACCCCTCCGGAGGATTCCCGGCCCCGTCCCCAGTACGGTGAGCTTGCGCCCGAGGGTTGGAGCTGGACTCCCAGCCCGGATGAGCCCACGCTCGCCACACCGCCGGCTCCGGGGCCGTCCGCGGCCCCCGAGCGGGCTGTGCGCCCGGCCGGAACCGCGCCGGCCTGGGACCGGCCGGTGACTATGAGCCTGCTCGTCCTCGGGCTCCTGTCCACGTTCTTCGCGGTCAGCATGCTCACGATGATCACCGAGTCCATTCAGTTGCTCCATACCCAGCTGGATCTCGCCGCGTATGAGCCGGATCCCTCCGCGGCCGGGCTGGTCACGGCCGGGATCATCGGTGTGTCCCTGGTCTGGCTGGCCACGGCGGCAGGCGTGATCCTGTTGCTGGTCCGAGGCAAGCGCGCGTTCTACGTGCCGCTGATCGGTGTGGTCCTGTCCGCGTTCGTGTTCATCGCCTTCACCACCGCGGTTTTGGCCACCGACCCGACGCTGCTCAACGACCCGAACCTGATGGACGTCTACGGCCAGCTGTAGACGACGCCATTCTGCCGGGTCCGGCGTGCACGAAGGCCCCCGTCGGTCAGATCCTGGATCTGATCGACGGGGGCCTTCGTGGTGAACGCGGCTGGCCGGTTCCTAGCTGCTGACCCGTCCGCCGAGACCGCGGGCATCCGCGTTGCCGGCCAGGTCATTGCGCAGTTCCTTCGGCAGCGAGAACAGCAGGTCCTCCTCGGCCGTCTTGATCTCTTCGATGTCGCCGTAGCCGGCCTCGGCCAGATCGGCGAGCACCTCGTGCACGAGTTCGTCGGGCACGGATGCCCCGCTGGTCACGCCCACGGTGACAACCCCGTCGAGCCACTCCTGCTGGATCTCGCTGGCGAAGTCCACGCGGTAGGCAGCCCGAGCACCGTACTCCAGCGCCACCTCGACCAGTCGCACCGAGTTGGACGAGTTCGCCGAGCCGACCACAATGACGAGGTCCGAATCACGGGCCACCTTCTTGATCGCCACCTGGCGATTCTGGGTGGCGTAGCAGATGTCGTCGCTGGGGGGATCCTGCAGATTTGGAAAACGGGCACGCAGGCGACGCACGGTTTCCATGGTCTCGTCCACGCTCAGCGTGGTCTGGGACAGCCAGACCACCTTGTCGGGGTCGCGCACCTCGATGGTGTCGGCGTCGTCAGGGCTCCCGACGAGCGTGGTGTGCTCGGGTGCCTCCCCCGCGGTTCCCTCGACCTCTTCGTGGCCTTCGTGGCCGATCAGCAGGATCTGGAAGTCGTCCCGGGCGAAGCGCACGGCCTCACGGTGCACCTTCGTGACCAGTGGGCAGGTGGCGTCGATTGCCAGCAGGCCGCGGTCCGCCGCCGCAGTGACGACGGCCGGTGACACGCCGTGGGCGCTGAAAACGATGTGGGAGCCGGTGGGCACCTCGTCTACTTCCTCGACGAAGATCGCCCCCTTCTTCTCCAGCTCGGAGACCACGTGGATGTTGTGCACGATCTGCTTGCGCACATACACGGGGGAGCCATACAGTTCGAGGGCCTTCTCGACGGCGATGACGGCACGGTCCACGCCGGCGCAGTATCCTCGCGGGGCGGCCAGCAGCACCCGTTTGCGTCCGAGCACCGGGGTATCCTTGAGCCTGTTGCGTGCGCGGGGAATCCGTGGCATGCCAAGGCCGATCACAGGCGAATCCGTACTGATAGTCACCTCCTCATCTTATGGGGGCCGACTGTGCAGTCCGTGGGAGGAACGATTGATGACGGACGCACCACCCACCCTCGAGGCCCCCTGGCCGGTCGGGCTGCTGGCCAACAAGATCCGCGGCTACATCGAGCGCCTCGGCACGGCCTGGGTCGAGGGCGAGATCACCCAGTGGGGCGCCAGCGGCGGCAACGTTTACGGCAAGCTCAAGGACCTCACCGAAGACGCCACGGTCGGCTTCACGATCTGGTCGTCGGTGCGCGCGAAGCTGACCAACGACTTCAAGCAGGGCGACCGGGTCATCGCCCTCGTCAAACCCAACTACTGGGTCAAGGGTGGCACTCTCACCATGCAGATGCTCGAGATGCGCCACGTGGGCCTCGGCGACATGCTGGAACGGCTCGAACGACTGCGCAATCGGCTGGCCGGCGAGGGTCTGTTCGACGCGTCCCGCAAGAAGCCGCTGCCCTTCCTCCCCCATTGCATCGGCCTGGTCACCGGCAAAGACTCCGACGCTGAGAAAGACGTCATCCGCAACGCCCAGCTGCGCTGGCCGGCCGTCACTTTCGACCTGGCCTACGCCGCCGTGCAGGGTGATCGCATGGTGTCCGAGGTGACCGCGGCCATCCAGCGGCTGGACGCCGACCCGGAGGTCGACGTGATCATCGTCGCCCGCGGCGGCGGCGACTTCCAGAACCTGCTCGGCTTCAGCGACGAGACGCTGATCCGGGCTGCGGCGGCCTGCACGACCCCGCTGGTCAGCGCGATCGGCCACGAGGCCGACCGGCCGCTGCTCGACGACGTGGCCGACCTTCGCGCGTCGACGCCGACGGATGCCGCCAAACGCGTCGTGCCGGACGTCTCCGACGAACTCAACCGGGTACAGCAGGCCCGGGCCCGCCTCAGCAACCGGCTGACCGGTATCCTCGCGCACGAGGTCGACCGGATCGGTCAGCTTCGCTCACGCCCGGTGTTGAGCACCCCCGAGTGGATCATCGATTCCCGATCCGAGGACCTCACCCGCTACGTCGCCCGCGGCGCCGAGCTAATCGACCGGGCGGTCGAGCGGGCCGGAGCGGTGATCGTCGACCTGCGTTCCCAGTTGCGCGCCCTCTCCCCCCAGGGCACCCTCGACCGCGGCTACTCGATCGTGCAGTTGCAGGGCGGCCAGGTGGTGCGCTCGCCCGGGCAGGCACCGTCGCAAACGAAACTCCTGATCACGCTCGCCGAGGGCGCTCTGGCGGCCACCGCGGACGTGGCAACCTCCGACCCGACACCGTCGAATGAGAAATTAGAATGGACACCATGACCTCGGCACCAGACGAAATCAACGCACTGAGCTACGAACAGGCCCGGGATGAACTCGTGCGCGTGGTGAACGCCCTCGAGCAGGGAGCCTCGTCGCTGGAGGAATCGCTCGCGCTGTGGGAACGAGGTGAGGCTCTCGCCCGCCGCTGCGAAGAGTGGCTGATCGGCGCGAAAGCCAGGCTGGATGCCGCCAGGGCAGGCCAGGTCGACTCCGCCGCGACAGCCGGATGAGCCCCGCCAAGCGCGCGCCCCGAATCGTCGCAGAGCTGGGTCGCCCGGAGACGCCGGATGAAACCCGCACCCGGCTGGCCGAGAACTCCCGCAAGTACCGCTCCCACAAGACCGTGAACAATCTGGTCCTGTCCCTGCTGGCCACACTGGGCACAGTCCTGGTGCTCGTGCTGCTGGTGCCGCGCAGCGACGCCCCGCAGAACCGCGACGTCGATTTCGCCGCCGTCGCCGCGCAGGTGCAACCCGGCCTCACCGATCCCCTGCTGGTTCCGGAGTTGCCGAGTGGGTGGACGGCCAACGCCGCGCAGTGGCGCCTGGGCGGAAGCGACAAGATCCCGTCCTGGTACATCGGTCTGATCACGGCCAAGACCGAGTTCATCGGCCTCACCCAAGCGCTCGGCGCCAACCCGAGCTGGCTCGCCGACGAGCTGCAGGATGCTCCGGTCGCCGGCACCGTCATGATCGCCGGAGTCACCTGGGACGTCTACCGCAACACCGCACCGGAAGATGACCGCGGCAATTTCGAATCCGCTTTGGTGACCACGGCCGGCGACAGTACCTACCTCCTCGTCGGCACCGCCGATGACGAGGAACTCGCCGTCCTGGCCGCAGTGCTGGCCGAACAGATCAGTGCCAACAGCACCGAGGGACAGTAATGGGCGAGGCAGCAACACCGGCAGACGTCTGGACCGACCTGCAGCGCGGAAACGACCGCTTCGTGAGCGGCGAGCCGCGGCATCCGCGGCAGGATGTGGACCGCCGAGCCGAACTCGCCTTCGTACAGACCCCCGACGCGGCCCTGTTCGGCTGCAGCGACTCGCGGCTGGCCGCCGAGATCATCTTCGACAAGGGCCTCGGCGACCTCTTCGTCGTGCGCAATGCCGGTCAGGTCATCTCCGATTCGGTGCTCGGCTCACTCGAATACGCGGTCGCCGTGCTGCGTGTGCCGCTCATCCTGGTGCTCGGCCACGACGGCTGCGGGGCCGTGCGCGCCGCCATCGATTCCCAGGCCGCCGACGCGCAACCTCTGCCCGCGCACATCAGCCGGATCATCGAGAAGATCGTGCCGGCCGTCCGCCGGGTGGCGGAGTCCAAGGATGCGACGTCGATCGATCCCGAGCTGGTCGACGCCCTCGCCGTCGGCCGCGAACACCTTCGCGACACGGTGTCCGAACTGCTCGAGCGCTCTGAGATGATCAGGGCGGCCGTGGCAGAAGGTACATTGGCTATCGTCGGGGCGAACTACCGGCTGCTCGAAGGCCGTGCCGTACCCGACATCGTTGTCGGCGTGGTTTAGCCGAGCAGCCCGCCTGCGGCGAGCCGCCCAGGCCGTCGCCGCGCGTTCCCGTACCGAAGAGATTCCCAACCGAAAGGTAATACACACCGTGGTGGACAAGACCGCTGAAGCCGAGTACCGGATCGAACACGACACGATGGGCGAGGTCCGGGTTCCGGTCGCCGCCCTCTACGGGGCGCAGACGCAGCGGGCCGTCGAGAATTTCCCGATCTCCGGCTCGGTACTGGAGCCCGCCCAGATCGCCGCCCTGGCACGCATCAAAAAGTCCGCCGCCCTGGCGAACGCGAAACTAGGGGTACTCGACGTCGACATCGCCAACGCGATCGCCGCCGCCGCCGACGAGGTCTCCACCGGTCGCTACGACTCCGAGTTCCCGATCGACGTCTACCAAACCGGCAGCGGCACCTCCTCGAACATGAACATGAACGAGGTCCTCGCGACCCTGGCGACCCGCAGCCTCGGGCGCCCGGTGCACCCGAACGACCACGTGAACGCGTCTCAGTCCTCCAACGACGTGTTCCCGACATCCGTGCACCTCGCCGTGACGAGCGCGCTCATCGACGAGCTCGTCCCCGCACTCGACCACCTGGCTGTGGCCTTAGAGGCCAAGGCCGAGCTGTGGGCCGGCGCGGTCAAGGCCGGCCGCACCCACCTGATGGATGCCACCCCGGTCACCCTCGGCCAGGAGTTCGGCGGATACGCGCGGCAGATGCGCCTCGGCATCGAGCGCGTGCGCACCGCGCTTCCCCGCGTCGCGGAGGTCCCCCTCGGCGGCACTGCGGTCGGAACCGGCATCAACACGCCCGCAGGGTTCCCGCAGCTCGTGATCGAGCTGCTCGTCGAGGAGACCGAACTGCCGGTCACCGAGGCACGCGACCACTTCGAGGCGCAGGCCAACCGGGACGGCCTGGTGGACGCATCCGGCGCCCTTCGCACCATCGCGGTGAGCCTCACCAAGATCTGCAATGACCTGCGCTGGATGGGCTCGGGACCCAACACGGGCTTCGGAGAGCTGAACATCCCCGACCTGCAGCCGGGCTCCTCGATCATGCCGGGCAAGGTGAACCCGGTGATCCCCGAGGCCGTGCTGATGGTCTGCTCCCGCGTGATCGGCAACGACGCCACCATCGCCTGGTCGGGCGCGTCGGGCTCGTTCGAGCTCAACGTCGCGATCCCGGTGATGGGCACCGCCCTGCTCGAGTCGATCCGCCTGCTCTCGAACGCGGCCCGCGTGCTCGCCGACAAGACCGTCGACGGCCTCACAGCGAATGTCGAGCGCGCGCGCGCGCTGGCCGAGTCCTCCCCCGCCATCGTCACTCCTCTAAACCGGGTCATCGGCTACGAGGCCGCGGCCAAGGTGGCAAAGTACTCGGTGGCCGAAGGGGTGACCGTGCGCGATTCCGTCATCGCGCTCGGTTTCGTTGAGCGCGGCGAGGTCACCCTCGAACTGCTCGACACCGCCCTCGACGTGCTGAGCATGACCCGCCCGCCTCAGGCGAAGTAGCCCCGCACTTTCTCACTTGCGCAGCTCCTTGTCCGTTCAGCGCTCACCAATTCGACGGAGATTTTGCTCCCAGTTGCCTGTTTTCGTACCGAAAGCGGCTTCTGGGGCAAAATCTCCGTCGAATTCGCCAGGGCGCTAGCGCACCTCGTTGCCCTCGAGCATCTCGGTCACGAGGGCGGCGATCGCGCTCCGCTCCGAGCGGGTGAGCGTCATGTGGGCGAAGAGCGGATGTCCCTTGAGCGTCTCGATCACCGACGCCACCCCGTCGAAGCGGCCGACCCGCAGGTTGTCCCGCTGCGCCACATCGTGGGTGAGGACCACCCGCGAGTTCTGCCCGATCCGGCTGAGCACCGTGAGTAGCACGTTGCGTTCGAGCGACTGAGCCTCATCGACGATCACGAAAGCGTCGTGCAGGGACCGGCCGCGGATGTGCGTCAGCGGCAGGACTTCGAGGATGCCGCGCTCGATGACCTCCTCCAGAACGTTCTCGGAGACGATGGCCCCGAGTGTGTCGAAGACCGCCTGGGCCCACGGGCTCATCTTCTCGGCGGCGTCGCCGGGCAGGTACCCCAGCTCCTGGCCGCCGACCGCGTAGAGCGGTCGGAAGACCATGATCTTGCGGTGCTGCTGGCGTTCCAGCACGGCCTCGAGCCCGGCGCAGAGGGCGAGCGCCGACTTCCCCGTGCCGGCCCGACCTCCCAGTGACAGGATACCGATCTCCGGGTCGAGCAGCAGGTCGATGGCGAGCCGCTGCTCCGCCGAGCGTCCCTTCAGCCCGAAGACGTCCCGGTCGCCGCGCACGAGCTTCATCGCGCCGTTGCCGGTCACCCGGCCGAGCGCCGAACCGCGGTCGGAGTGGATGACCAGGCCCGTGTTCACGGGCATGTCCTGCACGAGACGGGTGTGCACGACCTCCTTGTCGTAGAGCTCGTCGATCAGGTTCGAGCCCAAGGTGATCTCGTCGATGCCGGTCCAGCCGGAATCCACGGCAAGTTCATGACGGTACTCTTCTGCGGTGAGGCCGAGCGAGGCCGCCTTGACCCGCAGGGGCAGGTCCTTGGAGACGACGGTCACATTCAAGCCGTCGTGGGCGAGATTCAGGGCCACGGCCAGGATGCGGGAGTCGTTGTCACCGAGTTGCAGTCCGGACGGAAGCACCGACATGTTCGAGTGGTTGAGCTCCACGCGGAGGCTGCCGCCGTCACCGACCGGGATCGGGAAGTCCAACCGTTCGTGCTTCACCCGCAGTTCGTCAAGGAACCGCAGTGACTGGCGAGCGAAGTAGCCGATCTCCGGGTCGTTGCGTTTGGCCTCGAGCTCCGCAATCACCACGACGGGGAGCACGACGGCGTGCTCCGCGAAACGGAAGATCGCTTTGGGATCGGAGAGCAGAACCGAGGTGTCAAGAACGTACGTGCATTCGGTCTGCCCCGTCGCCGACGCGCTCTGGTTAGAACCCTTGTTATCGATCTGATTAGCGGTCACAACCACTCCCACCCCGTGCCCCGTGAGGCACAGATTGTGTTGGCGAGCGGCCACAGGGTTCTCGAGCCGTACTTATGTGGCCGTCTCGATCAGGCGCCATACCTGATAAGCATGACGCTACTTACCCGCACGCTCCAGGGGAAGAGCGACACGCCCATTCGAAACAATGTTCACCGAGCCGTCGTCAGTAGGTCACGGCGGTCGCATACGAGGTGAACGCCCCGCGCAGCATGTCGACCGTGTCCGGGCTGAGCGCAGCATGGGTGCTCAGCCGCACGGTCCCGCTGCGGGTCGTCGCCGTCACCCCGTGGTTGTGCAGCGCGATGCTCAGCAGCGTGAGCTGGCTCGCCGGTGGCTCGAGCACCAGGATGCCGGCCCGCTCCCGGTCGTCTCGGGAGGAAACCACGGGCACAGCGAACTCGTCCGCCAGATCGATCAGAAGCGACACGTTCACGGCGATCGCATCTTCAATGGCACGGATACCGACCTCGGCCACCTCCTCGAGGGCGGCCGCGAACCGGGCCTGGGCGATGGCGTCGCCATTGCTCACCCGGAACGCGTTTGCGCTGCGGCTCGGCGGCAATACTTCGTCCCACGGCTCGGGGACGTCGGTGCCGGCGAAACCGGAGAACACGGGGACCAGGCGTTCCACCGCACGGTCGCTGAGAGCCAGGAACCCGGTGCCCCAGCCGGCCCTGGACCATTTCTGCCCGCCCGACGCGACGACGTCTGCCACCTCGTAGGGGACATCCACTGCGCCGAAACCCTGGATGGCGTCGACGATGAGCAAACGGTCGCCGATAACCTGACGGATGCCCTCGAGGTCCACGCGATGGCCGGTGCGGGAATCGACGAGGCAGACCGCCACTGCGGCAGTGGCCGGGGTGAGCTGCTCCCGGATCTGACCAGGGGTGACGCGGCCGTGGTCGGTCGCCAGCCAGAGCGGGGTGACCACCTGCAGCGCCTCCGCGGCGCGCACGGCCGCGAACGGGACCGTGGGAAAGTCGCCCGACGACAGCAGCACCGCCCCCGTCAGGCCGAACATGGCCTGCATCACGCCGGTGGTGGTGTTGGGCTCGGAAACGACCTGGTCGGCGCGGAATCCGGTCGCTCGGGCCACGGCGGTGCGCAGCCGCTCGTCCTGGGCTTGGAAGTGGTCCAGGCTGCCGAACCGGGCCCGCGAGAGCACCTCGGTCTGGCCGAGGGTTTCGGCGACCACACCCGCCGACAGCGGGCCGATCCGGGCATAGTCGAGGTAACCGGGTTCCGCGATGAACCCGTCAAGGAACCGTTCGAGAGCCGTCATGAGGTGCCCCTACCCTCCGAAGCGGCGCTGGCGCCGGGCAAAATCGCGCAGGGCGCGCAGAAAATCGACCTGGCGGAGGTCAGGCCCGAGCGCCTCCACGAAGTAAAACTCGCTGTGTGCGCTCTGCCAGAGCATGAAATCGCTGATGCGCTGCTCCCCCGACGTGCGGATGACCAGGTCCGGATCGGGCTGGCCGCCCGTGTACAGGTGCGCGCCGATCAGATCCGGGGTCAGCGTCTCCGCAAGGTCCTCGAGCACGCCGCCGCTGGCAAGGTGCGCTCCCACGATGCTGCGCATTGCGTCGGTGATCTCGGTGCGCCCGCCGTAGCCGACGGCAAGGTTGACGTGCAGCCCCTTCTTGCGGGCCGTGCGCGCTTCCGCGGCGTTCAGTGCGGCCACCAGCGGCTCGGGCAGTCCGGTCTTCGAGCCGACCTGCTGCACCCGCCAGTCGCGGTACCGGGACAACTCCTCCGCGAGCTTGGCGATGATCTTCGTCAGCTCCGCGAGTTCTTCGCTGGGCCGGTTGGTGAGATTGTCGGACGACAACAGGTAGAGCGTGACGACGGAGATGCCGAGGTCGTCACACCACTTGAGGAACTCCCGCATCTTGGCGGCACCGGCCCGATGCCCGTGGGCGGCGGAGTCGAACCCGAGCTGTTTGGCCCAGCGCCGGTTGCCGTCGATGATCATGGCGACGTGGTTTGGAAGCACATCCGGCGTCAGCCCGCGACGAAGCCGACGCTGATAAACCCCGTAGAGAATGCCGCGCGCCCAAGGAACTTCCCGTTTCTGCACACAGTTACGCTAGCCCACTCGGGAGCGTCGCGTACCGCGCGCGGCATGCACACTGTCCTATTCTTGCAGCATGGCCTCAGCGGATGACATCCCCAACCTGCCGTTGTTCGAGGACGACCTGCCCCCGCAGGTGGACGTCAAGCCCACCTGGCGAGGATGGATCCACGCCGGCACGTTCCCGGTCACGATCGTGACCGGGATCGTGCTGCTCCTGTCGGCCGAGGGCAGCGCGGCCCGGTGGAGTTCGCTCGTGTTCGTGCTCAGCTCGATGCTGCTGTTCGGCAATTCGGCGCTATACCACCGGTTCGACTGGAGTCCGCGCACGAAGGTCATCCTCAAACGGATCGACCACGCCAACATCTTCCTGCTGATCGCGGGCTCTTACACGCCCATCGCCGTGCTGGCCCTGCCGCCCGCCAAGTCCACGCTGCTTCTGTCGCTGGTCTGGGGCGGCGCCATCCTCGGAATCGCGTTCCGAGTGTTCTGGATCCACGCCCCACGCTGGCTCTACGTTCCGCTGTACCTGGCACTCGGCTGGGGAGCGCTGATGTTCATCGTGGACTTCTTCCAGGCCAACGCAGCGATGATGACACTGATCATGGTCGGCGGGCTCTGCTACTCGGTCGGCGCCGTCATCTACGGCATGAAGCGGCCGAACCCGCTGCCGGGCGTATTCGGCTTCCACGAGATCTTCCATACCCTGACCGTGGTGGCCTTCCTCTGCCACTGGGCGGCGATCATGATCATCGCGACGAACCCGATCCACCCGTAGTTCGCTAGTCCTTGTCGGCGATTCCGGCCTCTGCGGCCTTCTGTGCGGCCATCTCCGCCTGCAGACGTTCCTGAATCTCGGCGCGGTAGGTGTTGCGGCGCACTCGGCGGGCCATGTCCATCGCCAGCAGCACCGCTCCCACGGCGACCAGAGCAATCGCCACAAAGCCTTCCGGGCCCGGCGTCACCGTGTTCGGGTCGAACTCCGGCGGTGGGGTGGCGGCCAAGACGATGCTCACGAGGGGAGCCAGGATCAGGCCGCTCACGAGTCGTCCCGGATTCCGGTGAAGAGGTCGGATTCAGGTATCACGGTGTCCACTTTCGATTCGACGAGCTGGAAGTCTTCATAGGGCCACGCCTCGCGGATGAGGTCGTTCGGCCAGAAGAAGAAACTGCTGGTGGGAGCAACCTGACTCGCGTGGGCTCGAAGCGCCGCGTCCCGCACCTCGAGGAAGTCACCGACGGGCACATGGGTCGTGGCCAGCTTCGGGTAGTCTTTCATCCATTCCCTGGCCGCTCCGAGCGGCTCCAGCAGGGGCGAGTCCGGCTCCGTGACGCTCAGTTCCAGGAACATGGCGTCGACGCGTTCAAGGTTGAAAATCCGATCGTAATAGAGCTTCTCGACCTGCCAGGGCTCACCGGCATCCGGGTACCGGGTCGGGTCGGCGGCCGCACGGTAGGCCTCCATCGACACGTCGTGGCAGCGGATGTGGTCGGGATGCGGGTAGCCGCCCTTCTCGTCGTAGGTCACCAGGACCTGCGGCCGAAATTCGCGGATCAGCCGGACGACCGGTTCGGCGGAGATCGCCACCGGGATGTCCGCGAACGAGTTCCGGGGCACCGAACCGTCTTCGTTCATGCCGGAGTCCTCGTAGCCGAGCCAGCGGTGCTGCACGCCGAGGGCCCGCTGGGCCTCGGCCATTTCCAGACGGCGCAGTCCCGGCAGGTCCCGCTCGGCCAGCGGATGGCCGAGCAGAGCCTCATTCAGGATGCTCCCCCGCTCGCCGCCCGTGCAGCTCAGGATCATCACTTCGACGCCGAGACGCCGGTAGTGGGCATAGGTCGCAGCGCCCTTGCTCGACTCGTCGTCGGGATGGGCGTGCACCGCCAAGAGTCGCAGCGCCATGAAACTCCTCAGAAATGCCAGATAACCTTGGTACCAAGACTAATCGTTGATCCGTGAGTGTGGAGTCTGAGTGGCCCTGAGCAGCAACCTCGACACCCGGTACGGGCGCGCCCCGAACCGGGGCACGAGAGACCGCCGCGTTCTGTTCGTCTCAGCCGGCTCCCTCGCGGCAATCCTCCTGGGCTTCGTGGTCTGGGTGGGACTGGGGGCATCGCAGCCTTTGATCGAGACCCGGGACATCCGTCACAGCATCATCGACGAGAACACTGTGAGCGTCACGTTCGAGGCGTCCATTCCGGTCGGCCGCACCGCCAGCTGCGCGGTTCAGGCGCTCAACGAGAGTTTCACGGTGGTTGGCTGGAAAGTCGTCGACCTGCCCGCGAGCATCGTGTATTCGCGGTCGACGACGACGGATGTGCGCACCACCGAGCAGAGCAACACCGGATTGATTTACCGCTGCTGGCTGACCTAGACTGATGACTTCGCCCTGACGTGATCGTCGGGGCGTCCGTTGTATATCTGCGGGTTCACCCGCACGGGCATCGAACGAGCACGAACAAGCATGAGGAGATTCCACCCATGACTACCGAAACCACGGTCACCTGGCTGACGCAGGAGGCCCACGACCGCCTCGCCGCGGAGCTGGACACGCTCAGCACCGTCGGGCGCGTCGAGATCGCGAAGAAGATCGAATCGGCTCGCGAGGAGGGCGACCTCAAGGAGAACTCGGGCTACCACGCGGCCAAGGATGAGCAGGGGAAGATGGAGGCCCGCATCCGCACCCTCGTTCTACTGCTGCGCAACGCCGAGGTCGGCCATGCGCCGAAAAGCCGGGGCGTCGTCGAGCCGGGAACCGTGATCACGGCCACGATCGCCGGCGATGAGACCCGCTTCCTGATCGGCAGCCGCGAGATCGCCGGGGACAGCGACCTCGACGTCTTCAGCGAGCAGAGCCCGCTCGGCACCGCGATCATCGGCCTCGCCGTCGGAGCGACGACGTCGTACGTGACGCCCACCGGCAAGGAAATCGCCGTCGAGATCTTCCTCGTGGAGACCTGGACCGGCGACTAGCCGCACCGGTCCCCCGCTCGCGCCGCGCCCCGCCTGGCTCCCGTCGTCGAACCGATTCGACGGAGATTTTGCGGAAAATGCGAGTTCTCGGGGCTTCTGGAGCCGATCCGGGCAGAATCTCCGTCGAATTCGTTAGAGGCACGGCACCGTCACGAGCGTCAAACCCACGACGCACGATTCGTCGAAGCTCCCCCGCTAGTCGATCTGCGGGTCGTATCCGGCCGCACGCAACACATCCACGACGAGCTGGCGGTGGTCGGGCCCGCGAGTCTCGACGCTGACGTTGAGTTCGACCTCGCTGATCTGAAGCCCCACACCGTGCCGCGTGTGGAGAACCTCGATCACGTTGGCGTGCGCCTCGGCGAGCAGCTCCGAGATGCGGGCCAGCTGCCCGGGACGGTCGGGCAGCATGATGCGCAACGTGAGATAGCGGCCGGATGCCGAGAGACCATGGCTGATCACGCGCTGCATCAGCAGCGGGTCGATGTTTCCCCCGCTGAGGATCGCGACCGTCGGGCCGGTCGCGGTGACCTTGCCTGCGAGGATCGCCGCCACGGCGACCGCGCCGGCCGGCTCGACCACGAGCTTGGCGCGCTCGAGCAGCACCAGGAGGGCACGAGCCGTGTCATCCTCGGTGACGGTGACGACCTCATCGACGGCATCACGCACGATCTCAAAATTGAGCAGGCCCGGTTTGGCCACCGCGATGCCGTCGGCGATGGTCGGCATGATCTGGATCTCCAGCACCCGGCCGGCCTCGAGGGACGGAGGGTAAGCGGCCGCGTTGGCGGCCTGCACCCCGATCACCCGGATCTGGCGGCCGTCCCGGCGCGCGCGCTGCTTGAGCACGCTGGCGACACCGGAGATGAGGCCGCCGCCGCCGATCGGAACGATCACGGTGGCGAGGTCGGGAACCTGGTCGAGGATCTCCAGACCCACGGTACCCTGGCCGGTGACGACATCCGCGTGGTCGAACGGCGGGATCAGGATGGCGCCGGTCTCGGCGGCCCACTCCGCGGCCGCGAGCAGCGGCTCGGCCACCGTATTGCCGCGCAGGATGACGTGCGCGCCGTAGTCGCGGGTTGCCTGCAGCTTGGGCAGGGCGACGCCCACGGGCATGAAGATCGTGGCCTGGATGCCGAGCTCCCGCGCCGCGAAGGCGACGCCCTGGGCGTGGTTGCCGGCCGAGGCGGCCACGACGCCGCGGGTCTTCTCTTCGTCGGTGAGCTTGGACATCCGGTTGTACGCGCCGCGGATCTTGTAGGACCCGGTGCGCTGCAGGTTCTCGCACTTGAGGAGGACCGGCGCGCCGAGGAGCTCCGAGAGGTAGCGGGACGTTTCCATCGGGGTGACGGCGGCGACCCGACCGACGATGTCCCGGGCGGACTCGAAATCGGCCAGGGTCGGTCCGACGAGCGAGACATTAGTCATGGGAGGCACTTTTCTCGAGGCGGTATGCCGGTCGGCGGAAACCGGGGCGTTGCGGGACGGTCTGCCACAAC
This sequence comes from Cryobacterium sp. TMT2-4, assembly GCF_004402575.1. NCBI lineage: Bacteria > Bacillati > Actinomycetota > Actinomycetes > Micrococcales > Microbacteriaceae > Cryobacterium > Cryobacterium sp. TMT2-4. Next base: position 28,993 of record NZ_SOGE01000035.1, read on the forward strand.
GAGGAGGCGAAGACGGGTGCCGAGGCGGTCTGCTCGGATCGCCACGCCCCGCTGTTGATGTAGCTGATCATGACGTTGAGTACGGCAGCGATCGGCACGGCGAAGAGGGCGCCGGCGATGCCCGCGAGCAGGGCGCCGGCCGCCACCACGAGAACGACACCCAGTGGATGCACCTTGACCGCCGTACCCATAATCAGGGGCTGTAGCACGTGACCCTCGATCTGCTGCACCAGCAGCACAACGCCGAGCATCAGCAAAGCCACCACCCAGTCGTTGAAGATCAGGGCGATCACGACCGCCACCGCGCCCGTGGCCACGGCGCCGACGATGGGGATGAACGAGCCGAGGAAAACGAGCACGCCGATCGGGATGGCGAGCGGAACCCCCAGCAGTGCGGCCCCGACCCCGATGCCGATCGCGTCGATGGACGCCACCAGGATCTGCACCCTGGCGAAGTTCCCCAGCGTGGTCCAGCCGGCCACCCCCGCGCCATCGATGGCCGCGCGCGCGCCATGGGGGAACAGGCGCACGATCCAGGACCAGATGCCCTTGCCATCGATCAGGATGAACAGCAGGCTGAACAGCGCCAGAAGGAAACCTGTCACCAGGTGGCCGAGCGAGGACCCCACGGAGAGCGCCCCAGAGACGAAAACCTGGCTGTCCGCCTGAATGGCGTCCCAGGCCTGGCCGAGGAACGCGTTGAGCTCCGGTTCGGTCAGCTGCAGCGGCGACGCCAGGAGAACGGCCTTGAGGCTCTCGTAGGAGGCGGCGAGCCTCTCGTTCAGGCCGACCGTGCCGATGGCGATCTGCTTCACGGCCAGCGTGATCAGTCCGCCGAGGATCGCGAAGGTATTGATCAGAGCGACCACGACCGCGAGAGCCTTGGGAAATCGGTGTCGCACCAGGAATCCGACGAAGGGCACGAGCAGTGCCGACACCAGCACGGCCACGAGCAGCGGGATGACGATCAACCGGAGCTGGATGACGATGAAGATGAAAACAGCAAGTGCGCCGGCGAGCGCGAGCAGGCGCCAGGACCAGGCGGCGGCGAGTCGGATGCCGGCCGGCAGGTTCTCGTCGACTCCGTAGCCGTGCGAGGGCGGGAGCTCGACCAGGATCGGGGGTACGGTGCGGCGGCGTCCGAACACGCCGAAGAAGCCGCTGCGGGCGGGTTTTCCGTCGGTTTCCATCACGGCATCAGTCTAGGCAATCACACGTGCCGTCTCCGGTATGGGCCAAAGGTGCTCGCTGCCTCAGGCCCCGGACCGGTCACTACGCCGGAGAGGGGAGCGGGTCGACCGAGACGGGCGCGCCCGTGAACCGCACCAGGACCCGGTCCCCGGCCGACGGATGCAGCCGCGCGCCGTGCTGCACGACGAGCGACGCGCCGTCGTCCAGGCGCACCCTCGTGCGCCGGAGCGAGCCGTGGAAACTCGACGAGAGCACGACCCCTGGTGCCCCCGCAGCGCCGAATTCGAGGTCTTCCGGCCGCACGGAGACGGACACAGCGCCATCCGCCTGCGAGGGGTCGAGTAGCGGCAGAGAGGCACCGTGAACCCGCGCGAACCCGTGGCGCACCACGCCGACCAGTCGATTGCTGAGCCCCACAAAGTCCGCGATGAACGACGAGGCCGGCCGGGTGTAGAGCTCTTCCGGTGCTCCGACCTGCTCGATGGAACCCGCCCGCATCACGGCGACGCGGTCGGCCACGGCGAGCGCCTCGTCCTGGTCGTGCGTGACAAACAGGGTCGTGATGCCCAGTTCGGTCTGGATGCGCCGGATCTCCTCGCGCAGCACCACCCGAACCTGGGCGTCAAGGGCCGACAACGGCTCGTCGAGCAGGAGAACCCGGGGCTCGGTGACGAGGGCGCGCGCCAGCGCCACCCGTTGCTGCTGACCGCCGGAGAGCTGGTGCGCGAAGCGGTCGTAGTGGGCGTCGAGCCCGACCAGGGCGAGGGCCGCGGCCGCTCGGGCGCGCCGTTCCTCGCCGCGGACCTTCCGCATGCGCAGGCCGAACTCGACGTTCTCGCCCGCGCTGAAGTGCGGGAACAGCGAGTAGGACTGGAACACCATGCCCAGGTCGCGCCGGCTCGTCGGCAGTGTCGACACGTCGGCTCCGTCGATCAGGATGCTTCCGGCATCCGTGGATTCGAGCCCGGCCAATACCCGCAGCGCGGTGGTCTTGCCACTACCGCTCGGGCCGAGCAGGGCGACGAACTCGCCCGCGTGCAGGGTGAGATCGAAGCCGGCCAGGGCACGGTGGCCGGTGAAGTCCTTCACCACGCCCGCGAAGCGCACCGAGGCTCCCGCCGGAGCGGTCGCCACCGAACGGTCCCGGTTCTGATTCTGGGTCCGAAGCTGGTTCTGGTTCATAGCTGACCTCCGGTGGTGGGCCGTCGCCGGCTGCCGGCGCGAACCGTGCCGAGACGCCCGATGACGAGCAAGAGCAGAAATGCGAAGGTGAGTGCGAGCAGAGACAGGATGACGGCCGTGTAGGGGTCGGCCTTGCTCACGACAACGAGCGCGGTCTGCAGGGTGATGCGGTTGAGCAGGGAGGCGATCGTGAATTCGCCGAGCACGACTGCGACCGAGATGAACGCGCCGGCGAGGATGCCGCGGCGCAGGTTCGGGATCAGTACCCGCACGAGCACGCTCACCCAGCCCGCGCCGAGCGTGCGGGCCGCCTCACTGAGCGTGCACACGTCGACGCCGTCGAGGTTCGTCTGGATGGCCCGGTAGGCGAACGGGAGCACCGTGATGCCGTAGGCGAACGCGAGGGTCCACACGCCGCTGCCAAGCAGGCGGGCGAGCACCGAGTACACCGGGGCCAGGCCGACCACGAGGACGATGGCCGGGATGCTGATGGGCAGGATGCAGACGAACTCCATCACGCGGCGCAGGCGGGGAAACCGCAGGTGCACCAGCAGCAAGGTCGGCACCAGCAGCAGGAGAACGATCGAGACGGTGCCCACGGCCAGCCCGACCGAGTTCCCGAGCGCGACGAGAACCGAACGGTACGGGCCGGCGAAGCCACCCTGGAACAGGGCCGTCCAGCGGGAGAGGTCGTGGCCGCCGGCGAGGCCGCGGCGCAAGGTGAACTCCACCATGGCGACGATGGGGATGGCGAAGAGGAGGCCGATGCTGCCGAGGATGAGGCCGCGCGCCAGCCGGGTGGGGGTGTGCGCCACCGCCTTCATCGCTGCCACCGGGCCGCCCGTGCCTGCAACGCCGAGTAGCCGGACATGACGACGAACATCACCAGGATCATGCCGAGCGCCAACGCCCCGGCGAGATTCTCCCGGCCGAGCAGGGTTTCACTGGTCAGGGCCGAGCGGATCTGCAGCGGAACGATCTGCGATCCCTGGCTGGTGAGCGCGGCGGCGGTCGCATAGGAGGAGAACGCGTTGGCGAAGAGCAGCAGCAGGCTGCCGAGAAACGAGGGCGCCAGCACCGGGAACGCGATCCGGAACCAGTAGGTGGCCCGGTTGCCGCCGAGGGTTGCGTTGGCCTCGGCCCAGTGCGGGTTGAGTGCCTGCAGCGCGGGCAGGAAGGTGATGATCATCAGGGGAACTTGAAAGTAGATGTAGGGCAGCACGAGGCCGGGGAGTTCGTAGAGCCATACCCCGTCGGCGAAGATGTCGACGCCGAAGGTGTCGCGCAGGATCACGGTGACCAGACCCTGGATGCCGATAGTCGCCACGAACGCGAAGGCCAGCATGACGCCGCCGAACTGGGCGAGCACGCCGCTGAGGGAGTCCACGACGGCGCGGAGGGGGCCGTTCTCGCGCGCGCCGAGCAAGCCGTAGCAGGCAAGGGCACCGACGATCGCACCCACAACGGCGGTGAGTGCCGACAGTCCGAATGACGCGGCGAAGGCGTCTCTCACGACCGGGTTGCCCAGCGCGGCCACAGTGTCGAGCGTGAACACCCCGGACTCGTCGACGAAGCCGCTTCCGACTGCGATCAGGGTAGGCACGAGCAGGAAGAGCACCACATATGCCGCGAACGGCAACAGCCCGAAGGCTGCCGCCGTGCCGCGCCGGCTACCGGACAGCTGCGGCCCACTTCGCGCCGAGGAGCGCGGCCCCCGCGGCGCTCTCCGCCTCGGAGGGGACGACCGTCTCGGCCGGGGCCGCAGGGAGTGCGGCGAAGAGCGCGGCGTCGATGGTGCCGGCCGCCGCCATCGCCTCGGCGCGCACGGGGCGGGCGCCACCGGAGAGCCAGAGGTTCTGGCCCTCGTCGCTGTAGAGGAATTCCTGCCAGAGCCTGGCTGCGGCCGGGTTCGGGGCATCCTTGTTCACGGCCTGGTTGTAGTAGCCGGCGTACCCGGTTCCCGGAAAGACGACGACCTCCCAGTTGCGCTCGCCCGCCAGACTCGTGCCGTAGCCCACGTTGAGGTAGTCCCAGTCGAAGACCACCGGGGTCTCACCCGACGCGATGGTCGCCGAAGTCGGGTCGATCTTGACGAAGTTGCCGGCCTGGTTGAGCTCGTCGAAGAAGTCGATGCCGGCCTGGAAGTCACTCACATCGCTCCCGCTCTGCACGGTGGCCAGCCCGACAGCGGCGAACGCAGCCCCGGCCTGTGTCGGGTCGCCGTTGATCGCGACCTTGCCCGTGTACTCGGCGCCGAGCAGGTCACGCAGCTCGGTCGGCGCGGGAACGGCGTCGGGGTCGTAGCCGACCGCCAGGTAGCCGCCGTAGTCGCCCGTGTACAGCCCGGAGGCCTCCTTGAGCGCATCCGGGATTTCGGCCCATGCCGCCACCTGATAGGGCGCGAAGCGATCGGTGCTGGACAGCGCCACCGCGAGGCCCAGGTCGAATACGTCGGGGGCAGTGTCCTGCCCGGCGAGGTTGTCCGCGGCCAGGATCTCCTCGGCGCTGGACGCGTCCGGCGAGGCCTCGGTGATGGTGATCTCCGGGTACTTCTCGGAAAATGCGTCGAGCACGGCGCCGTAGTTGGCCCAGTCCCGCGGCAGGGCGATCACGTTCAGGGCGCCTTCGGCCCGGGCCGCGTCCTCGAGGGCGGCCAGGTCGCCGAAGGCGGAGAGGCTGGTCGCGGAGGCGGCATCGACCCCCGTGGTGCCGGGACCGGCATCCGCGGCACCGGAGCAGGCGGACAGGCTCAGGGCGAGGGCGGTGGCCGTGGCCAGGGCGGCCAGGATGCGGGTGGTGAACAAGTTTCCTCCGTCGGACCGGTGTCGGCCGCCGCGCGAGAACGCGGACGTGTGGAGCCGGGTAGCCGGTAAAAGCGAGGCTAGGAGCAGCCGTCGACCGTGAGGGGGTGCGCCGCTGAACATCGGGTGAATGCCGTCTGAAGCGTGCCACTAGGGTCGGAGAGTGGTGCAGACGATCTCCCCAGCCCTTGCCCGCCGGATCGCGCTCGGCGCGCAGGGCTTCGGCCGCCCGCCGTCAGTGACGCCGGGCATCCGTCAACTGGATGCCCTGGTGAACCGGCTCGGGCTGCTGCAGATCGACTCCGTGAACGTGTTCGAGCGCAGCCACTATATGCCGGCGTTCAGCCGACTCGGCGCCTACGACAAGGCGCAGCTGGACCGGCTGACCTCGGGCCGCGAATCCCGGTTCACCGAGTACTGGGCGCACGAGGCATCGTTCCTGCCGCGCGACGCCTGGCCGCTCTTCGGCTGGCGGATGCGCGAATTCCGGACCCGGTCGGCAACCGAGGCGTGGGCTCAGGGCAACCGGCCGATGCTCGACTGGCTGCTCGCCGAGCTTGCCGCCAACGGTCCCCTGCGCGCGAGCGCCATCGAGCACGACGCGAACCGCCGCCGCGGCCCGTGGTGGGGCTGGTCGGACGTGAAGACCGGGTTGGAGACCCTGTTCCGCTGGGGCGACGTGACGATCTCGGGCCGGGAACGGTTCGAGCGGGTCTACGGGCTGCCGGAGCAGGTGTTCCCGCGGGAGTTGCGGGAGCGCACGATCGGCCGGGACGACGCGCACCGCGAGCTGGTGAGTCGCTCGGCGCGAGCGCACGGAATCGGCACGGGGAAGGACTTCGCCGACTACTTCCGGTTGCGCGGCCCGGCGACCCTGGCGGCCATCCACGACCTCGAGGATGCCGGCGAGCTCATCCCGGTCGAGGTGCCGGGCTGGGGTGCGGGCGGCGCATCGGGGGGCGCCTGGTTGCACCGCGACGCGCGGCTCCCGCGCCGGGTGGATGCCGCGACCCTGCTGTCGCCGTTCGACCCGGTCGTCTGGGAACGGGCGCGCGCGTTGCGCCTGTTCGGGTTCCACTACCGGATCGAGATCTACACGCCCGAACCGAAGCGGGTGTTCGGGTACTACTGCCTGCCCGTGCTGCTCGGAGACACGATCGTGGGCCGGGTCGACTTGAAGAACGACCGGCAGGCGCAGGTGCTGCGGGTGCGCGCCGCCTGGGTGGAGCCGGGCGCGCCGTCGGACACGGCCGGGCGTCTCTCATCTGTTCTCAAGGAGGCCGCCGCCTGGCAGGGCCTGCCACAGATCGAGGTGGAACGGCGCGGCAATCTCGCCGAGGCGTTGGCCGCCGAGCTGCGTTAGCGGCCGTCGAAGCAGGTCAGAACTTGCGGCCCATCGTGTGCAGGCGCTCGACGCGCTCGGCGATCGGCGGGTGCGTGGCGAAGAGCTTGTCCATCACGCCGGGCTTGAGCGGGTCGGCGATCCAGAGGTGGGCCATCGAGGTATTCTGCTTCTTCATCGGGCGCCCGAAGGCCTCGAGCTTGCCGAGTGCGCTGGCCAGGGCGTCCGGATGCCGCGTGGTCAGGGCGGCCGTCGCATCCGCCAGGTATTCGCGCTGCCTCGACACCGCAAGCTGCACGATCGTGGCGATCAGGGGCGCCACGAGCATGGCGACGAGACCGACCACCATGATGACGGGGCTGCCATTGTTTTTGCTGTTCCGGCCGAAGAACGCCATTCGAAGGAAGATGTCCGAGATGAACCCGACGGCGACGACGAGGCCGAACACGACCATCGACAGGCGGATGTCGTAGTTGCGCACGTGGCCGAGCTCGTGCGCCATGACGCCCTCGAGCTCGGAGTCGGTCATGATCTCCAGCAGGCCGGTGGTGGCCGCGACGATCGCGTGTTCCGGGTCGCGCCCGGTGGCGAAGGCGTTCGGCGCCGGGTCGTTGATGACATAGATCGCGGGCATCGGCGTGCCGGTGGTGATCGAGAGGTTCTCGACGATGTTCCAGAGCCTCGGATTCTCCGATTGATTGGTGATGCGGATGCCGCCGCTCATCGCGATCGCCTGGCGACCGGCCACGAAGTACTGCACCACGGCATACCCCGTGGCGAAGACGACCGTGAAGATCAGGATGCTGTAGTCACCGGGCGTGCTATAGACCGCGTTGGCGAGCCAGCCGAGACCCGCGATGATGGCGATGAACAGGATGATGATGAAGACGGTGTTGCGCTTGTTGCGCGCAATTGCGCTGTACATGGAAGCCGTCCGCTAGAACTGAACGCGAGGCGGCTCCGCGATGGCGGCGGAGTCGGACACCTCGAAAAAGTCTCGCTGGGTGAACCCGAGGTTGCGGGCGATGAGGTTGTTGGGGAAGACCTGGATCTTCGTGTTCAGTTCCCGAACGCCGCCGTTATAGAACCGGCGTGAGGCCTGGATTTTGTCCTCCGTGTCGACAAGCTCGCCCTGCAACTGCAGGTAGTTCTGGCTGGCTTGCAGCTGCGGGTACGCCTCCGCTACGGCGAAGATGCTGCGCAGCGCGGTCTGCATGTGGTTCTCGGCGGCGGCGGCCTCGGCCGGACCCTGCGCGTTGAGCGACTCGGCCCGTGCCTTCGTGACGTTCTCGAAAACGGCCCGCTCGTGTGCCGCGTAGCCCTTGACCGTCTCGATCAGGTTCGGGATCAGGTCGGCCCGGCGCTTCAACTGAACGGTGATATCACTCCATGCCTCGTCCACGCGCACTTTGAGGGTGACGAGAGAGTTGTACGTGGCCCAGAGGTAAATCCCAATGATGACGACGAGTGCAACAACGATGAGGACCGGGATGAGCCATTCCATGGCAGCTTCTCCTTGAGGTGAGGCGGGGCGGGCAAGCAGGCCGCGGCGGCGTTTTTTACGACGCACGAATTATCATAACCGCGCGCCCTGAGGCTCACATGCGCTTCCCGACACACTCCAAGTAACGCGGCGACGACCGGCCCCACGCGACCGTCAGCGGGCGGAGAGCACCGTCTGCAGCCAGCGGTAGGAAGACTTGGGGGTGCGGGTGCAGGTGCCGCTCTGGAAGTCGACGTGCACGAGGCCGAACCGTTGGGTGTAGCCGGCCGTCCATTCGAAGCTGTCCAGCAGGGACCAGACCAGGTAGCCCTGCAGGGTGACCCCGTCGGCGATCCCGCCGGGGGCCACCGCGGCGAGCGCCGCCGTGATGTGCTCGGCCAGGTAGTCGATCCGCGCCGGATCGTGCACGGCACCCCACGTGTCGGCGACGTCGGGGAAGCTCGCTCCCCCGGCCGTGATGCAGACGGGCGGCAGGTTCTCCGCGTAGCGGTCGCGCAGTTCGCCGAGGGCCACACCGAGGTATTCGGGCGCGATGGCCGTGCCGGCGTTGGTCACCGGGAACTCGCGAAACGGGGTGACGTGGAAGGGAAAGGCCACGACCTTTTCCGGCGGCCCGCTGGGCGGCGGCCCGTTCGGGGTCTTCGGGGCAGCGGCGCCGGCCTTGATCCGGCTCGGCTGGGAGTAGCCCAGCCCGTAGAAGTCGAGCGGCTGGTGGATGGTGCGGAGGTCGTCCGGGTCGGTTTCCAGCAGCATCCGCATCGGCACCTGGTAGGGCTCCGGCGGTTCCGGGTAGCGGCCGAGCAGCACCGCGTCGGCGTAGACGCGATTGTGCAGCACGTCGAAGAGCGCGGCGGCGACCTCGTCGGCTTCGCGGCCGCTGGCGGATTGCACGGGCGAGTGCACGTTGGAAATCCCGATCCGGCCGCGCACATCGGCGGCGCGCAGCCCCTGCACAGCGAGTCCGTGAGCAAGCAGCTGATGGTGCGCCGCCGGCAGGGCACCGAAGAGCCGGGCCTCCCCCGGGGCATCCGTGCCGAGGGCGTAGCCGTTGAGGGTCACCGTCGCGGGGTCGTTCAGGGTCAGCCAGGAGTCGATCCGGTCCCCGAACACCTCGCCGACCTGGTGGGCGTAGTCGCCGAACCGCATCGCGGTGTCTCGGTTCAGCCAGCCGCCGCGCAACCGCAACGGGGTGTCCCAGTGGAACAGGGTCGCCATCGGGCTGATCCCCGCGACCAGGAGCCCGTCGAGCAGCCGGTCGTAGAAGGCCAGGCCGGCCCGGCTGAGCGAGCCGCGGCCATCGGGCTGCAGCCGGGACCAGGCCAGGGAGAACCGATAGACGTCGACGCCCAGTTCGCGGAGCAGCGTGACGTCCTCCTCGAGCCGATTGAAGTGATCGGTCGAAACGGATGCGTTGGAGCCGTCACGGATGCGCCCGGCGGTGGCCGTGAACGTGTCCCAACTCGATTCGCCGCGACCGCCCTGCCTGGCGCCACCCTCGATCTGGAAAGCGGACGTTGCCACGCCCACGGTGAAGCCGTCGGGCAGCCGGTCTCCCAGCTCTCCCGCACGGTGTTCCCAAGCACGGGCGGCGGGGGTGTTGCTGTTGCTCATCGACCCAGGACTCTTTCCAGATAGCTGTTGCTGAAGCGGCGCTCCGGGTCAAGCCTGTCACGCACCGAGAGGAAGTCGTCGAAGTGCGGATAGTCGGTGCGGAGGGACGCCGCATCCCGGTCGTGCGTCTTGCCCCAGTGCGGACGCCCGCCGTGCGCGCGCATAATGGCCTCGACCGCCTGGAAATACGCAGCCGGATCCTCCCGGTAGTAACGGTGCACGGCGATGTAGCCGGTCTCCCGGCCCGCTGCGGTGGACAGCCAGACGTCGTCGGCGGCGGCCGAGCGCACCTCGATCGGGAACGAGATGCGCCAACCCCGCGCCTCGATCAGCGCCCGCACTTCCCGCAGCGCGGCCGGTACCAGGGCGCGCGGCAGGGCATATTCCATTTCTTGAAAACGCACCGTGCGGTTCGTCAGGAACACGCGGTGGGAGACATCCGTGAATTCGCGTCTGCCGGTCAGGCGGGCGGCGAGTCGGTTGAATCCGGGGACTGTCGCCGGCGCCACGGCGCCCAGGGCGCAAATGCCGCGGTAGACCCCGTTCGCGAGCAATTCGTCGTCGACGAAGCGGGCGACCTTGCCGAGCGGCGACCGGCCGGACTCCAGGGGCAGCCGGGTGTTGGTCTTGGTCAGGGCGGTCTCGGTGTGCGGGAACCAGAAGAACTCGTAGTGATCGCTGTGGTCGGACCGGTCGAGGTAGTGCTCCAGGACCTCCTCGAGCGGCTCGGCCGCCTCCACCGCGTGCAGCAGGAACGCGGGCACGCACTGCAGGGTCACGTCCACCACGATTCCGAGCGCACCGAGACCGAGCCGGGTCGCGGGCAGCAGCTCCGGGTTCTCCGTGGCGCTCACGCGCAGCAGGGTGCCGTCACCGACCACCAGGGTCAGCGCCACGATCTGGGTGGCCAGGCCGCCGTACCGGCCGCCCGTGCCGTGGGTCCCGGTGGACGTGGCGCCGGAGATCGTCTGCCGGTCCACGTCGCCCAGGTTCGGCAGGGCCAGACCGTAGGGCCGCAGCAGCCGGGGCAGTTCGAACAGTCGGGTGCCCGCGGCCAGAGTGACCTGCCCGGCCACGGTGTCCACACCGATCAGCCCGGCGAGGTCAAACAGGTCAAGCTGGACCCCGGGCGCGAGCGCGATGCCCGAGAAGCTGTGCCCGGAGCCCACGGCCTTGACCCGAAGGCCCACCGCCCCGGCCGCCACCACGGCGCGCTGCACGGCGGCGACGCTCGACGGCCGCTCCACGCGCACCGGGGTCACCGCCTGGTTCCGGGCCCAGTTGCGCCACACCGCTCCGCTCGCACTCACAGAAAGGCCTTCCCCTCACCCCGGTAGGTCGGCAGGATATCGACCACCTTTCCATTCTCGACCAGCGCGAACTCGTTCACGTGCTCGCTCAGCTCCCCCGACTTGGTGTGCCGCGCCCAGACGCGGTCACCGACGCGGAGCCGGGCCGCACCGACACCGGTGAGCGGCGCCTGCACCTCACCGGCCATCTCCCGCGGCGCCAGGCTGAGGCCCTCCGGCCAGACCACGCGGGGCAGCCGGTCGGCCCCGGGCACGCCGGACGCGATCCAGCCGCCGCCGAGCAGTACGGCCGTGTCGGGGCTGGGCTTCCGCACCACCGTGAGGGCGACCGCGACCGCGGCCGCAGGCGCGGGCCGAAAGCTCGCGAAATTGTCGAAGAGGTGGCCGCCGAAGAAGCCGCTGCCGACGGCAATGTCGGTGACGGATGCGTCGGCGCGCGTGCTCTCGACCGAGCCGGTTCCGCCCCCGTTCACGAACTCGAGGGGCGCGACCTCGCGCACCGCGGCGACGGCCGCGCTGCGCCGCTCCCTGAGCTCGCCAACGGACCGGCGCCGCACCCAGCGGGTGACCAGGCCCCGGAGCGGTTTCCCGGCCGGCCTGTCGCCGATCTCAGCCACCTGCGCCTCATAGGACATCACGCCGACGAGGACGAAGCCGGGGTGGGCGACGATGTCCGCGGCGACCCGGCGGGCCTCGCCGGGTGTGTGCACGGGTGAACGCCAGACGCCCAGATGGCCGAGCACGGGGGCGTCCCAGGCCGCGTCGAGTTCGAGGCAGACCCGGATCGGGGTCCGGCTGCCGGGCGGAAGCACGGCGTCGATGACGTCGAGGTGCGCGATCGAGTCGACCATCAGGGTGACCGCCCTGGCCAGCTCGGGCGAGCGGCCCGACTTCCGGATCGCGGACCGGTCGGCCGTGGGGTAGCCGACGACGACATCCGTCACCGTCTCAGCCAGCCAGAGCGCCTCCGCCAGGGTGTAGGCCAGCACACCCCGATAGCCGGGCACGGCCAGGATGGCCTCAAGCACGCCGCGCACCGAATCGACTTCGAAGCGACCCGGAGGGAGGTGCCGGCCGCGCGGTCCAGCAGGTCGTGCGCGTTGTGGCGCAGGGCACCCAGGTGGAGGGCGGCGACGGGGGCGTCCAGGTGCGCCGTCGCGGCCGTGAGCTCGGGCCAGAACAGCCCCGGGGTCTGCCACGGCCGGCCCGTAAGGCGGTGGGAGAGGTCGAGCATCGGCGCACCGCTTTCAGTAGCCGGGATTGAGGATACCCGGCGCGGTGACCCAGCCACAGCCGCCCCGTGCTCTTGCGCGGGGAAGCAGTAGCGTGGATGTTCCGACGCCAGTATGCCCTATGGCCCCCGCCGATCACGAATGGGTGCCGTCGCCGTCAAATTGCGTGTCGCACGTTGACTTTCCCGGCGCTGGCCCGTGAAATGGTCACAGGGGGAATAATGTACGGGACACGTATGGCCGGTTCGGGCGGAACGCCCGGGCGCCGTCGTCGACGGTGGACGCCCGGCACCCTGCCTCTGTTCGTCGCCCTGGTCGGCTTGTCTCTCCTCGGCGTGCCGGGCGCGGCGTTCGCCGAACCGACTGCCGCAGCCACGCCGGCTCCCACACCGGCTCCCACAAGCGAGCGGGACGCCAAGGCGGCGCCGACGAACGCGCCGGCCATCGTCAGCCCACCGCCGGGCAGTTTCGTGGGTAGCGGAACCACCACCGTCTCCGGCACGGGCGAAGCCGGCCGGGAGATCTGGTTGCTCTCCCCCGTCGACGGTCAGGACCCCTGCTTCGCCGTGGTCGACGGCGCCGGCCAGTGGAGTTGCGCCGCGTTTTCCCTGCCGAGCGGGCCATCCGTGCCGCTTCGCGTCGTCGTCAACGGAGCCGCCGACCTGACCGACGAGCACACGATCGCCGTGTTGTCCGCCCCCCGGGTGACGGGCGGTCCCACCGGTGGGAGCCTGACCAACGGCACGGTGCGCGGCACCGGCTATCCGGGGGCCTCCGTCGTCATCACGGTGAGCGGCGGCCCGCGCTGCACGGCCACCGCCGACTCCTCCGGCAACTGGTCGTGCACGTTCGCCGACGGCCTCGCCGGCGGGCAGGCCGAGGTCTCGGCCAGCCAGCAGACGAGCTACAGCAATCCCTCATGGTCCAATTCGAGCGCACCGGTCGACCTCGTCTTCGACCTCGACCGTCCGGCGCCGCCCACGCTGACCACGCCGGCGAGCGGCGCCCAGCTGCCGCTCACCGACGCCGGGTACACGGGCACCGGAGAAGAGGGTGCGACCGTGACCGTCTTCGCCGGGTCATATTCGGTCTGCAGCGCCGTCGTCGCATCCGGGTCGTGGAGTTGCTCGGCGGGCGGAGTCGCTGCCGGTACCTTCCGGGTGATCGCGGTGCAACTCGACCTGGCCGGCAACCTCGGCCCGGGCAGCCCCGGGGTGGACGTGCTCTACGGCGTCCCCACCCCTTCCCCTTCCGGCTCGACCGGCCCCGAGGCGACCGCCCCGTCCGCCGACGCCCCCGCCGCCCCGCCGCCGGCCGAGGAGTCGGCACCGGCGGAAGCCCCGCCCGGTTCTGCAGCCCCGGCCTCGCCGGCACCGCAGGCAGACCGTCCGGCCGTGGCCCTGGCCACACCGCTGCCGGGCGGCTGGAACGACCCCACCCGGTTCGCCACGGCAGTGCTGCCGCCGTGGTCGACCCCCGACCTCTCCTGGTTCCAGGCGGCGTTGCTGGCGCTCGGTGCCCTCCTGCTGCTCTGCATCCCCGCGCGCCTCCTCGCCGGGACCGTGTTCCGGGCCACGGACGGCCACCCGCTCTGGCAGAGCATGCCGATCGCGGGCCGCAACCGGTCCCGCGAGGAATTCGAGACCGTTCCCGAACTACCTCTGAACCGGTGGCTGGTGGCCGGCGCCGCCGTGCTGGCCGCGGCCACCCTCGTCATGCTGTCCGGGCCGGTCACCAGCCAGCCTGCCTACCTGCGGCTGCTCCTCGCCGTGGCGCTGGCCCTCCTCATCGTCAACGCGGTCGGAGCGCTCGTTCCGCTCTGGTGGAGCTCCCGCATGTGGCGGACGAAAGCATCCGTGACTTTCCTGCCCCGCTACCTGCTGCTGGTCGCCCTGACCGCGTTGGCCTCCCGGGCTTTCGACGTTCACCCGGCGCTGGTCTTCGGGCTGCTCGGCAGCGTCACCGTGGCCCCCGAGGTACTGACGCCGAGGCGCGGCCCACTCGCCGCCGTTCGGGCCGGCAGCCTGATCGGGCTGGCCGTGGTCGGCTGGCTGACGCTGGGCCTGCTGCCGGCCGCGGACGGCTTCCTCAGCGCGCTGGCGGCCGAGATCATCAACAGTGTGGTACTGGCCGCGATCGGTTCGGCAGCGCTGGTGCTGATCCCGATCGGACGCACCAGCGGACGGAGCATCCTCGCCTGGTCACCGCCGATCTGGGCGTGCCTGACCGTGCTCGCCTTCACGATCATGTTCGGAGTGCTGTCCCCGGCGGTGGAACTCTGGCACGAAGGTGGCAGCCTCAGCCTGTGGTGGGTGGCAGGCACCCTGTTCGCCGCCCTCAGCATCGGGGCCTGGGCCTGGCAGCGGTTCGTCACGCCCGCCCGAGTCTGAGCCTCGCCCCCCCCCCCCCCCCCCNCCCCCCCGATGATTCCGCCGAGAGGGCGCGGGGTCAGGCCCGCCAAGAGGTCACACGGCCGGTCAGGCCCGACGGATCAGGCCGGCCTGCCGGGCGTGAGGACACCCCGAGCTTCGGGTAGATGTGTGGCGGCCTGCTGCTCGTGGTGGCGATGCTGTTCGGCATCTCGGCGCTGGTCTTCGGCGCATTCTTCACGGTCTGGAGCATCCAGCGGCACGTCAAGCCTGCTCGCCGTGGCATCCACCCTGATCACGCCCGACAGCGGGTCCGTGCACATGGGCGAAATCGATGCGACCCTGCTGTCCCTGGCCGAAAAAACGCAGCTGCGCTGGGATCGGCTCGGCATCGTCTTCCAGCAGTCGAACCTGCTGCCGGATGCCGTGGGTCTCCTGGGCCAGGCCGGCAAACGGCCCGCGCGGCTCACCGTCGAGCACGACACCGCCACGGTGCTGGTCACCCACGACCAGCGGCTGCTGCCGCTGGTGGACTCCCTGCACACCATGGTCGACGGCACCCGAACGACGAGCCGCCACAGCATCAGCGCGTAACGGCGCGTCCGCGGCGCACGCTATCGTCGAGAGCGTGCGCCTCGGAGTCCTTGATGTCGGTTCGAACACCGTCCACCTGCTGGTCGTCGACGCGCACGCAGGCGCCCAGCCGGTGCCGATGGCCTCCGACAAGGCCGTGCTGCGCCTGATGCGCTACCTCACCCCTGAGGGCGCCATCACCGAGGAGGGGTGCACCGCCGTGCTCGAGTCGGTGCGGAACGCGGCCGAGGTGGCCCGCCGCCACCACGTCGACGACCTCCTGCCGTTCGCTACCTCCGCACTCCGTGAGGCCGTGAACGGGCCCGAACTGCTCGCCCGGGTCGAACGGGAAACCGGGGTCGCCCTGCAGGTCCTGTCCGGCGAGGACGAGGCCCGACTGACGTTCCTGGCCGTGCGGCGCTGGTACGGCTGGTCCGCCAGGGACATCCTGCTCTTCGACATCGGGGGCGGCTCCCTGGAGATCGCCGCCGGCGCGAACGAGGTGCCTGCGGTCGCGCTGTCGCTGCCGCTGGGCGCCGGCCGTTCCACCATCGGCTTCCTGCACGACGACCCGCCGCTGCCCGCGCAGGTCTCCGCCCTCCGCGAGCACGCCGCCGCCGTGCTCGCGGAAGCCCTGGTGGCGTTCGAGGGGCTCCCGGCGCCGCACCACGTCGTCGGTTCGTCCAAGACCATCCGCTCCCTGGCCAAACTGGCCGGCTCCACCGCGGAGGGTTTCGGTTCAGGCGAGCGGATGCAGCTGAGCCGCTCGCAGCTGAGCGACTGGGTCCCCCGGCTGGCCCGGATCCCGGCTGAGGCGCGCCCGGCGCTGCCCGGCATCACCGCCGACCGCACCTTCCAGATCGTGGCCGGCGGCATCGTGCTCCACGCGGCGATGGCCGCGTTCGGGGTGACCGAGCTGGAAGTGTCGCCGTGGGCGCTCCGCGAGGGCATCATCCTGAGGTATCTGGACCACCTGGAGTAGCTGCCCCTAACCAATTCGACGGAGATTCTGCCGAGAATGGCGCCAAACAGACGGGAACCGGGCTCTGAGGCCAAAATCTCCGTCGAATTGGTTCCGCCCTCGGCCGTCTGGACTCCAACAGAGTGACGCCGTGAGCGGAAAGCGCGCGGGGCGTCGGTGGTGCAAAGCGCCGGTGACGCCGAGGGAGCGGCCGGGTCGGCGCAGCACCTTGGCCGTGAGCGGCGCCCTCGCCGGTCGTGATGGTTCCGCGCCCGGGCAGCACCTTCGACGTGGTGATCACTTCCAGAAGAAGAACCGGGTGATGTCCCACGTTGTTTGCAGAAAGCCCCTGACACCGTTCCTACATCGGGGAATGGCACGTGGCAGGAGGCATCGACCGTTTCACTCGCGGATCGTAGCGCGACGAAACCGGGCCGGACAGGCTGCCTCACCCGGCACAGACCGGGGGCAGGGATTTACCGCGGCATCCGTTCAGGGTCTGCCGGCCGGTTGAACGACTAGGCATGCATGCTGTCGCCCGGGCGGCGGGAGTCGGGGCCGTGACGCGGTGACGCGGTGACGCTGTGACGCTGTGACGTACCGTGTGGTGCCCCCGCTGGGGGTCGAACCCAGACTGTGACGATTTTAAGTCGTCTGCCTCTGCCATTGGGCTACGGGGGCACGCCCGGCGAAACCGAACGCCTCAAGCGTAGGGGCTGCGGGCGTCATCGGTTTCTCTCGGTGACGCCCGCAGACGCTGTTACTTGACGGCTGCGGTCGCCGCGGCCTTCTCGGTCGTCCCTGCCGGAGCGACTTCCGCAGCCTTGTCGGCCGCGGTCTTTCGCGGGGCTCGGGGTGCACGCGCCGTTGCCTTGGCGGCGGGACCCGTGCCGGGGCCGGCTACGGTGGCCGCTGCCTTGGCCGATGCGGCGACGGTCACCGGAGCCTTGGCCGGAGCGGCAGAATCCACGACCGGCTTGGGCCGCGAGGCGAACTCCGCGAACGTGGCCCGCGGGTTCTGCACCGCGGCCAACGAGACGATGTCGCGACCGAGGAAGAAGTTGTTCATCCAACCCCAGATGATGCGCAGCTTGCGCTCCCAGCTGGGCATGGCCAGGCCGTGGTAGCCGCGGTGGGCGAACCAGGCCGGCAGACCCGTGATGGCGATCTTGCCGGACTGGAAGACACCGGAACCGATGCCGAGGCCGGCGACGGCACCCAAGTTCTTGTGCAGGTATTCCTCGGGATTCTCGCCGCGCAGCACCGCGACGATGTTCTTCGCGAGGAGCTTGCCCTGGCGAACCGCGTGCTGAGCGTTGGGCACGCAGAAGCCGCCCACTCCCCCGCCACTCAGGTCGGGAACGGCGGTGATGTCGCCGGCGCCCCAGGCGTCCGCGATGATCTCGTCATCGGTTCCGACGCGCAGGTCGGGGCGCACCTGCAGGCGACCACGATCTTCGATCGGCAGGTCGGTGTGGCGCACGATGGCCGGGTTAGCCATGACTCCGGCTGTCCAGACGATCAGATCGGTCTCGAAGCTCTCACCGGTGGACAGTTCGACCTTGCCGTCGACCGAGCTGGTCAGCTGCGTGTTCAGGTGGATTTGCGCGCCGCGTTCGTCGAGGTGCTTGATGACCCAGAGGCTGGTCGGCAGCGAAACTTCGGGCATGATGCGCCCCATCGCCTCGATCAGGTGGAAGTGGGTGTCGTCGAACCCGATCTGCGGGTAGGACTTCAGCAGCGATGACGCGAAGGAACGCAGCTCTGCGAAGACCTCGATGCCGGCGAAGCCCCCGCCGATGACGACGAAGGTGAGCAGGCGGTCGCGCTCGGGGCCGGCCGGAAGTTGGGCAGCCTTGTCGAAGTTGGTGAGCACGCGGTCACGGATGGCGACGGCTTCCTCGATGGTCTTCAGACCGATGGCCTGGTCCGCGACGCCCGGGATCGGGAACGTGCGCGACACGGCGCCGGCCGTCACCGCGACGACGTCATAGACGAATTCGTAGGGCTCGCCAATGGGCGGGGTGATGGTCGCGGTTTTCGTGGCGTGGTCGATGTGGGTGACCTTGGCCGTCACGACGTTGGTCTTCTTGAGGTGACGACGGTGCGCGACTGCGGCGTGGCGACCCTCGATGGAGCCGGCTGCGACCTCCGGCAGGAACGGCTGGTAGGTCATATACGGCAGAGGGTCGACCATGGTGACCTCGGCCTCGCCGGCGCGAAGCCATTT
Organism: Cryobacterium sp. TMT2-4; assembly: GCF_004402575.1. Lineage (NCBI taxonomy): Bacteria > Bacillati > Actinomycetota > Actinomycetes > Micrococcales > Microbacteriaceae > Cryobacterium > Cryobacterium sp. TMT2-4. Next base: position 47,299 of record NZ_SOGE01000035.1, read on the forward strand.
CTCCAGCTTCCACGCGGTGTAGAACCCGGCGTAGCCGCCACCGACAATAAGAATTTTGGGCACTATGAAAGTCCTCCTACATGATTTGGCTGCACGAAAACTTACCGTTTTGACCGGATTCGCTTGATGTGCCGAGTGGCCCCGGTGCCGAGCAGCGTTACCAGAGTACCAAACCCGACCAGGACGAGGAGCGGCACTGTGACATACGTCAGCGTGAGCGGGCTGGGCAACCATGCCGCGACGACGCTGGGGGCAGGCAACGCCGGGTCTTCCTGCGGCGCGACCGGCACCTGCGTGGCGGTCTGCGGCGTGGGCTCGACCTCGGTGTCCGCCCGCCGGTGTACCCGGATCCACTCCTCCAGCAGGGCGGCCGGTTCCGGGCTCGTGGATGCCGGCACGGCCGCAGTGACCGCCGCCGCGGCATCGATCAGACCGTTGCCGTAGATCGGGCTGGGCACGACCCGCCCGTTCGGGTCGGCAGTTTCGATGACCCGGTTCATCACCTCCGCAGCATCGAGGCGGGGATAGGCGGCGCGCACCAGGGCGACCAGGCCCGACACGATGGGCGCGGCCGCGCTGGTGCCGTTCCACTGCACGTAGCCGCCGCCCGGAACGACGCCCACAAGTTGCTCGCTGGGCGCGGCCACCGAGATCGTGATGCCCTGCGAGGACGCGTCGAAGCTGGCGCCCTTGTTGCGGTCGACACCGGCGACCGTGAGCACCCCAGGGATGGTGGCCGGGGCTCCGACCTCGGTGGTGCCGCTGCCTCGGTTCCCGGCGGCGGCGACGACCACGACGTCGTTCTCGAACGCGTAGAGGAAGGCGTCGTCCCAACTCGGCGGCCAGTCCAAGGTGTTGCGGGTGAGGGACATGTTGATGACGTCGGCGCCGTTGTCGACGGCCCAGCGGATGCCCTCGGCGATCTGGTCGTCGTTGCTGAGGGTGGCGTCGCTGGTGCCGAAGGCCACCGAGACGGCCAGGAGCGACGCCTCGGGAGCCACTCCCAGCACGCCGGACCCCTCACCCGTGCCGCGTCCGGCCAGCAGGGATGCCACCAGAGTCCCGTGCTCACTGCCTTCTCCGACGGGCGTCTGCCCATTGGCGGAGCCGAGCCCGGAGACATCCGTTCCGCCGACGACCGCACCGGTGAGGTCGGCGACGTCGGCGACACCCGTATCGATGACGGCCACCGTCACGCCCGCGCCACGGGTCGTATTCCAGGCCTGGGTGAATCCGTAGTCATTGAGCCAGTACTCAAGGTCACGCACCTGCGTGTTCTCCGCGAAGGCCGGCGCGGTCGGTGCAACGAAAGCCCCGCCCAGCGCCATGGTCAGGCCCAGGGCGACGCCCGCGCCGATCCGACGCCAGGCGGAGCGGGTCACTCGTCGGCCGTGGTGTAGTCGAGGCACTCGCAGACGGCGGGCGTCCAGGCCGCCCGGCCGAGGGCCAGATCTCCGATCGGGTTCACTCCGGGGCCTGCGGCCAGAGAGTGGGCGGCCAGCGCGTGCAGGCATTTCACGCGTTCAGGCATACCACCGGAGGAGATGCCGACGATTTCCGGAACCGTGCCCAGGATCTCGCGGTCGGCAAGGAAGCCCTCATGCGCACGCCGGTAGCGGGCACGCACCTGCTCGTCATCGGCCAGCAACTGGTTGTACTCGTTCATCACCTGGGTGGCCTCGAGGAACGACAGCGCGGCGGTCGCCGCGGGGTGCGTCAGGTAGTACAGCGTGGGGAAGGGGGTGCCGTCGGCAAGGCGCGGCGCCGTCGCCACCACGGTCGGGGCGCCGCAAACGCAGCGCGCGGCGATGCCCACGACGTTGCGGGCCGGGCGTCCCAGCTGAGCCGAGACGATGGTGATGTCGTCCTCGGTGACCGAATCGAAGGGAGGCCTGGTCATTTCGCGGCCTCGGGAGCCAGACCGGCCGTCATTACGGAGGCGAACATGGAGGAGAGCCAATCGACGTTGGTGGTTTGGATGGTGGGGGTGGCGACCGGTGCGGCCGCGTCGCCCGCGACGGGCAGGGCCAGATCGTTGATCACGAGGAAGCTCACGTCGCCGGGAAGCACATAGGACAGTCGGTCCCTGGCCTGCGTGGTGACGTAGGTGCGGTCGTTCCAGCGTTCCCGCTCACTCTTCAACTCTTCCACGGCGCCCTGCTGGGCCTCGACCGCCGCCGTGAGCGATTCGATCTGCTGGCGCTGGTCGGCGTAGGTGCGGATGCCGGGCGCCAGGACGATCACGGCCATGATCAGGAGGCCCATCATCACCAGGGAAAACCCGGACAGGCGCAGGCCGCGCAGCCAGCGAGCGGCCGCGGTCTCGGTCGGGGGCAGCGCGACGGGCTGTTCTTCGGCGCGTTTCCTGGCCACGGCAACCCCCTTCGTGAATCGCTGGTCGCGGTTGTCCCGCACTGGAACCCTAACCGCAATCGGACAAAAAAATGGAGCTCCCGAAGCCGCGGGGTGAACCCGCGCTCCGAGAGCTCCAGTCGAACTACGCCTTGAAGCGCGGGAAGGCAGAGCGGCCCGCGTACACGGCGGCCTCGCCCAGCTCTTCCTCGATGCGGAGCAGCTGGTTGTACTTCGCGACGCGCTCGCTGCGGGCGGGTGCTCCGGTCTTGATCTGGCCGGCATCCGTCGCAACCGCGAGGTCGGCGATGAAGGTGTCCTCGGTCTCACCGGAGCGGTGCGAGATGACGGCGGTGTATCCGGCGCGCTGCGCGAGGGACACCGCGTCAAGCGTCTCGGTCAGGGTGCCGATCTGGTTGACCTTGACCAGGATGGAGTTCGCGGTGCCGAGGGCCAGGCCCTTGGCAAGGCGCACCGGGTTGGTCACGAAGAGGTCGTCGCCGACGATCTGGACCTTGTCTCCGAGCTCGGCGGTGAGGTGAACGTAGCCGTCCCAGTCGTCTTCCTCGAGCGGGTCTTCGATCGAGACGAGCGGGTAGGCCGCAACGAGCTCGACGTAGTACGCGGACAGCTCCAGGGCGGTGAGTTCCTTGCCCTCGAAGTGGTAGACGCCGTCCTTGTAGAACTCGGAGGCGGCGCAGTCGAGCGCCAGACCGATGTCCTTGCCGGGCGTGTAGCCGGCGTTCTGGATGGCTTCGACGATGAGGTCGAGAGCGGCACGGTTGCTCGGCAGGTTGGGGGCGAATCCACCCTCGTCGCCGAGGCCGGTAGAGAGGCCCTTGGACTTGAGCAGCGCCTTGAGGGCGTGGTAGGTCTCGGTGCCCCAGCGGAGGCCCTCGGCGAAGGACTCGGCTCCGAGTGGGACGACCATGAATTCCTGAATGTCCACGTCGTTGTCGGCGTGGGAGCCTCCGTTGATGATGTTCATCATCGGGACCGGAAGGGTGTGTGCGTTCGGGCCACCGAGGTAGCGGAACAGCGGCAGGCCGGCCGAGGTCGCGGCGGCCTTGGCGACGGCCAGGCTGACGCCGAGGATAGCGTTGGCGCCGACGCGGTGCTTGTTGTCGGTTCCGTCGGTCTCGTTCAGGACGGCGTCGATGATGCGCTGGTCAGCGGCGTCGAGGTCCTCGACTGCCGGGCCGAGCTCGTCGATGACAGCGTCAACGGCCTTGCGGACGCCCTTGCCCAGATAACGTGACTTGTCGCCGTCATGCAGCTCGTAAGCCTCGAACGCACCGGTGGATGCGCCGGACGGAACGGCGGCACGGCTGACCGAACCGTCATCAAGCAATACCTCGACCTCAACGGTCGGGTTGCCTCTGGAGTCAAGAATCTCGCGCGCTACTACTGCCTCAATGAGAGCCACAGCTATCTCCTGTTTCCTATATTTTTTAATTGTTGGGGTGTTGGTCTGAAGGAATCGAGGAAGACAGCGCCGTGTTCCAATCCCATAACAGTCTAGCGACTGGCCTCAGCCGCCGAGGGGACGGAAATCGAGTTCGCCCGCGCCGGAGGCATCCGCCCCGACGAACGAGTAGCGCCCGTAACCGGCTCCGGCCGCGCGTTCCAGCAGCGCCTTGACGTTCTTGGTGCGCTGTTCGAGGCGCACCCGGAGGCCCTGTTCGACCAGTGTTCGCTTGAGCGCCACGAGCCGGGCCGGGTCTGTTCCCTTGTTGTACACCAGTACGACGGCGTTCTCAGCGGATGCCGCATCCACGCCCAACAGGTCGACGATGCGCTCGAACCCGATCGAGAACCCGCAGGCCGGCACCTCGGTGCCGAGGAAGCGGCCGATCATGCCGTCGTACCGGCCGCCGCCGCCGAGGGAGTAGCCGAGATCGGGGTGTGAGATCTCGAAGATGGTGCCGGTGTAGTAGCCCATCCCGCGCACGAGGGTCGGGTCGAACACGAGCCGAACCTCGGGCATCGCGGCGCGCAGCGCGAGCAGGTCGGCGAAGGCGTCCGTGTTGAGCCAGGCCGGCGGCGTCGGCTCGGCGGCCGTCCAGCCGGCATCGGCGATCTGGGTCAGGGTATCGGCCACGCCGTCGGTGGCGATGCCCAGGCCGGCGAGCTCCGTGACAACCCCGTCGACGCCGATCTTGTCGAGTTTGTCGATCACGATCAGCGCGCGTTCGTTCAGCTCGGGAGCCACGCTCCAATGGGCGAGCAGGGCGGTCAGGATGCGGCGGTCGTTGACGCGGATGGAGCACCCGGTCAGGCCGAGGGCGTCGAGCGCGGCGGCGGTCGCGGTGATCAGCTCAATCTCGGCAAGCAGGCCGGACTCGCCGATGATGTCGATGTCGCACTGCACGAACTGCCGGTAGCGGCCCTTCTGCGGACGCTCCGCCCGCCAGACCGGCGCGATCTGGATGGACCGGAACACCGTCGGAAGTTCCGCCCGGTGAGTCGCGTAGAACCGGGCGAGCGGAACGGTGAGGTCGAACCGCAGGCCCAGGTCGGCCAGCCCGAGCAGGTCGCCGGATGCGGCGGCGGCCGCGGCATCCGTCGGCTTCAACCCACGCTTCAGCACGGCGAAGGCGAGTTTCTCGTTGTCGCCGCCGAGCCCGGAGTGCAGTCGGGCCGCGTCTTCCATCACCGGGGTCTCGATCTCGTCGAAGCCGTGCGCCGCGAAGCTTCGCCGGATCACGGCCAGTGCGTGTTCCCGGGACGCCTTGTCGGCGGGGAGGAAGTCGCGCATGCCGCGGGGAGGGGTCACTGGTGTTGCCATAGCCCCAATTGTGTCAGTTCGGGTCGGCCCGTCGATTTCCGCCGGGACGCCCGACACGGTCTCTCATGCGATGTAGTGCAAGATGTCGAAGTGGTTGTCACCGGCGCCCTGACGATGGTCAGGAGGGTGGACATCCAGGCCACTTCCTCGGCCTGCGCTGTGACCTGCTTCTCCTGGGCCAGCGCCAGGGCGATGCGAAGCAGACGGCGATGGCGATGAACTGCTGCGAGGCATCGAATTCGTCACCGATCTGAGCGGACAGAAGACCATTGACAGATGTCTGGCTCATGGTTGGACTGTTCCGCCACCGCCCTGTCGGCACCGCCGCGTGGCCTCAGCGCAGGCCTTCGCGCAAGCCTCAGCCGCGCAAGCCTCAGCCGGGCAGGCCTCAGCCGGGCAGGCCTCAGCCGGGCAGGCCTCAGCCGGGCAGGCCTCAGCCGGGCAGGCCTCAGCCGGGCAGGCCTCAGCCGGGCAGGCCGATGATGCCGGCGTCGGCAACGTCGCCGGCATCCGTCGTCTCGGCCTCGCGGATCTCGTCCTGCAGACCGCGGAGGGCCGTGCGCAGGGCACGTTCGGAGTCGAGCCCCTGACTCTTGGCCGCAGACACGATGGCCAGCAGCAGCGGGCCGAGCTGGCCCTCGGTCTCGATCGGAAGCGGGAACGCGGCCTCGGTGCCGAGCAGCCCGATCTTCTGGGCTCGGCCGAGCACCTTGTCGGCGAGCGCGAGCGCCGGCATACCCTGCGGGATCCCGTCGAGCACGCTCGTGCGGGAGGGCTTCTCCGCGGCCTTGAAATCATCCCAAGCGAGGGCCACGTCGTCGGCCGTTTCCAGGTTCAGGTCGCCAAAGACATGCGGATGCCGCCCCACCATTTTCGCGGTCATATGCGCGGCGACATCGTGGATGTCGAAGTCTTCGCCCGCGGTGTGCGCAGCGAGGTCGGCGTGGAAGACCACCTGGTAGAGCACGTCGCCGAGCTCCTCGAGCATCTCGTCGCGGCTGCCCGACTCGATCGCCTCGATCAGCTCGTGCGTCTCTTCGGTCAGGTACTGCACCAGAGACTCGTGGGTCTGCTCTGCGTCCCACGGGCATCCGCCCGGTGCACGCAGGAGAGCCACCACGCGCACGAGTTCGTCGAGATTGGAGGCGGATGCCGGGACGGATGCCGGGACGGTGGGATTCTCTGTAAAGGACACGCGACAACTCTAATCGCCCGGAATTGACGGAGTCTGCGGGGCCTGATCCGTCCCGTGAGGAGCCCCAGCCCCGGTCTATGCCGGCGCCATGATTTTCACGGAGTTGCCGCTGCCAGGCATCGGGATGCGGCCGGAGCTCACGGTGGCCGGCGAGCGCCGGGTAGGCGACTCAGTGTTCATCGTGGGTACCCGGAGCCGTTTGCGGGCCACCGCCGCGATCCTGCGCCCGATGCCTGGCAGCGGCGCACCGGAGACCTGAGTGGAGTATCCGGCGTCGTACCAATTCGACGGAGATTTTCTCGAAAGAGCGCTCTCTAGGTGTGTTTACGTTCGATTTGGACAGAATCTCCGTCGAATTCGTTCGGGACGGAACCGCTGAAAGACGGTTCGGACCCACGGCCACTCGTCACGCGATCGCGACGGGCCACCCGGCCGCGGCGGGCTACGCGACCGCGACGACGGGACGCGGGAAGAGAGCGTCGAGCAGGTTGCCGGCCCAGGCGATCAGCGCCGCATCCCCGAGCGGTTCCCCGTTGATGCGCGGCATGGGCACGGTCAGCGCACCGTTCTGGGTGAAGTAGCGCGACCCGGGGTACATGCGCTGCAGGCGCACCTGCATCGAGTCGGCGAGGTTCGCCGGCGACACGCGCAGGTTCGAACCCATCGCGACGACCTCGCCGAGACTGGCCTGCTGGGCCAGCCAGCGCAGCCGGGAGACCAGGATGAGGTTCTGCACCGGCTGGGGCGGCTCGCCGTAGCGATCGGTGAGTTCGTCGAGGACCAGGTCGATCTGGTCCTTCGCGGCCGTCGGCGAGCTTGCGGCGGACAGCTTCTGGTAGGCCTCGAGGCGCAACCGCTCGCTGTCGACGTAGTCTTCGGGGATGTGGGCGTCGACGGGCAGTTCGAGCCGCAGCTCCGTCTGGCCCTCCGCGACGTCGCCGCGGAAGGTGCTCACGGCCTCGCCGATCATGCGCAGGTAAAGGTCGAAGCCGACCCCGGCGATGTGCCCGGCCTGCTCGCCGCCGAGCAGGTTGCCCGCGCCGCGGATTTCGAGGTCCTTCAACGCCACCTGCATGCCGGCGCCCAGTTCGTTGTTCGCGGCGATGGTCGACAGCCGGTCGTGGGCGATCTCAGTCAACGGTTTGTTCTCGTCGTAGAGGAAATAGGCGTAGGCGCGCTCCCGGCCGCGGCCGACCCTCCCCCGCAGCTGATGCAACTGGCTGAGCCCGAACTTGTCGGCGCGGTCGATAATGATCGTGTTCGCGTTGGCGATGTCCAGGCCGGTCTCGATGATCGTCGTCGAGACCAGCACATCGAATTTGCGCTCCCAGAAGTCCACGACGACCTGTTCCAGCTGTGCCTCCGGCAACTGGCCGTGCGCCACGGCGATCCGCGCCTCCGGCACGAGCTCGGCCAGCTTCGCGGCCACCCGGTTGATGCTGGACACCCGGTTGTGCACGACGAAGATCTGGCCCTCCCGCAGCAGCTCCCGCCGGATGGCCGCGGCCACCTGGCGGTCGGAGTACGGTCCGACGAAGGTGAGGATCGGGTGCCGGTCCTCCGGCGGGGTGGCCAGGGTGGACATCTCCCGGATACCGGTGACCGCCATCTCCAGCGTGCGCGGGATGGGCGTGGCGCTCATCGCGAGGATATCCACGTTGGTCTTGAGCTTTTTCAGCGCATCCTTGTGCTCCACGCCGAAGCGCTGCTCTTCGTCGATGATCACGAGGCCCAGGTCCTTGAACACGATGGAGTCCGACAGCAGCCGGTGGGTGCCGATCACGAGGTCGACGGTGCCGTCGAGCATGCCCGCCATGGTTTCGCGGGATTCCTTCTCGGTCTGGAATCGACTGAGCGCGCGCAGGTGCACCGGGAATCCGGCGAAGCGCTCCTGGAACGTCTCCATGTGCTGGCGCACGAGCAGGGTCGTCGGCACCAGCATGACGACCTGCTTGCCGTCCTGGATCGCCTTGAAGGCGGCGCGCACGGCCACCTCGGTCTTGCCGAACCCGACGTCGCCGGAGAGCAGCCGGTCCATCGGGATGGGCCGTTCCATGTCGGCCTTGACCTCGTCGATGGTGGTGAGCTGGTCGGGCGTCTCGGCGAACGGGAACGCCTCCTCCAACTCGCGCTGCCAGGGGGTGTCCGGCCCGAACGCGTGGCCCTTGCTGGCCATCCGTGCGGAGTAGAGCTTGACGAGTTCGACGGCGATGTCCCGCACGGCACGACGCGCCTTGGTCTTCGCGGCCGACCAATCGCTGCCGCCCATTTTGCTGAGCGTCGGCGCCTCCCCGCCGACGTAGCGGCTGACCAGGTCGAGCTGGTCGGTGGGCACGTAGAGCTTGTCACCCGGGTGCCCGCGCTTCGACGGCGCGTATTCGAGCACGAGGTATTCACGCTTGGTCTTGACCGGGTTGCGCCCGCCGCTGGAGACCTCACGCTGGGTGAGCTCGATGAACCGGCCGATGCCGTGGGTCTGGTGCACGACGTGGTCGCCGGCCTTCAGCTGCAGCGGGTCGACGACGTTCTTGCGCCGGCTGGCCAGCTTCTTCACCTGGCGCGCGTCGTAGCCCACGGTGCGGCCGTAGAATTCGGACTCGCTGACCAGGGAGAATTTCGCCTCCGGCAGTTCGAAACCGTGGTCGACGGATGCTTTCAGCAGGTAGGCGATACCGACCTCGGGTCGGCTCGGCCATTCCGTGACGATCCGGGCGGGCAGCTCCCGCTCGGCCAGAACGTCGGCGGCGCGTTCGACCAGCCCGGCACCCTGGGCGACGATGCCGACGGTCCAGCCGGCCTTCAGCCGCTCGGCCAGGTGACCGACGGCGCCCTCGACACTGCCCTGGAAGCTCGGCACGGCGTCGCCCTCGACCCGCACCGTGAGCAGGTCGTCGAGTTCCCGGTGCTCGGGCAGCACCGGGGCATCCGTCGGCGCCGCCTGGAAGGAGCTCAGGGTCCACCACACGTGCGCGGACGCCGGGGCGCCGGGCGCACTGAACTGCACGGCCTCCCGCAGCCGCCCGAGGGTGAGGAAGTCGCCCGACTCCAGGTCGATCGGCGCCTCGGCGCCCGCGGTCGCGGCGCTCCACGCCGCGCCCAGGAACTCCCGGTTGGTCTCGGCCAGGCTGATCGCCCGGGATGCGACGCGCTCGGGCGAGATGACGGCGACGGCCGCCTCCGCGGGCAGATAGTGGGTGATCGGCACGAGCCGGTCGACGAGAGCAGGTGCGAGGCTCTCCATGCCCTCGACCGGGATGCCCTCGGCGATCTTCGCGAGCAGGCCGGACAGGCTCGGGAACTCGTGCTGCATCTCGCGGGCCCGCTGCCGAACGGCGGGACTGAGCAGCAGCTCGCGGCTCGGCGGCAGGCTCACCGAGTCGACCGGGGCAGGAAAGGAGCGCTGGTCCGCGACCGAGAACGCGCGGATCTGCTCGACCTCGTCCCCGAAGAACTCCACCCGGAAAGGGTGCGGGGCGATCGACGGGAAGACGTCGAGGATGCCGCCGCGAACCGCGAACTCACCGCGCCGCGTGACCATGTCCACCCGGGCATAGGCAACGTTGACGAGCTCACGTGCGATGGCGGAGAGGTCGTGACCACGTTGGCCGGCGACCAGGTCGATCGGCTCGTAGTCGGTGAGGTTGTCGGCCACAGGCTGCAGCGCGGCGCGCACGGAGGCGATGACGATCAGGGGGCGTCGGGCGGCCGGGGCGCTCTCCTCCCACTCGCGCATCCGTCGCAGGGCGAAGAGGCGCTTGCCGACGATTTCGGCGCTGGGGCTGAGCCGCTCATGCGGCAGCGTCTCCCAGGCCGGGAAGTCGATGATCTCGGCGTCGGCGGCGAAGCAGGCAAGGTTCTCATGCAGCGATTCCGACTCCCGCCCGGTGGCGGTGATCAGCAGCAGGGCCGGGGCCTTGCCCAGCCGGGTGCGCTGCTCGAGCAGGGCGGCGAGCAGCGGGGCGCGAAGCCCCTCGGTGAGAGAGAAATCGACGTTCCGGTTCGCGAAGGCGAGGGCATTGTCGAATGTGGAGGCGCGCGAAAGTGTGGCAATTAAGCCCTGGAGAGTCACCGGAGCATTCTACGCAACCCAGCTGACAGCCAACCCGGGCGATCAAGGGGAATCAGGGGGCGTGGAACTTCTGCTGCGCGGCAGTGACGCCCTCGGCTGCGATGAGTTCGATCGCGTCGGCGGCATCCGTCAACAGGTTGGGCAGAGCCGAACGTTCCGAGGACGTGAAGTCGTGCAGCACGAAGTCCGCGGCCGGCTGCCGGCCAGGCGGGCGCCCGATGCCGACGCGGATGCGGATGAACTCGTTCGTACCCGCTGCGGCGATGATGTCGCGCAGGCCGTTGTGGCCGCCGTGGCCGCCGCCGACCTTGATCTTCATCGTGTCGAACGGGAGGTCAAGGTCGTCGTGGATGACGATCAGGTGCGCGGGCTCCAGCGAGTAGAAGCGAAGCAGCGCGGCCACCGGCCCGCCGGACACGTTCATGAACGTGTTCGGCTTGGCCAGCACCAGCTTCGGCCCCCCGGGGAAACTGCGCCCCTCGGCGACCGACGAATTCGTTTTGTGGTTCCTGAAAGCCGCCGACAGGCGGTCGGCGAGCACGGCAGCCACCATGTGGCCGACATTGTGTCGATTACCGGCGTAGTCGGGCCCGGGGTTGCCGAGCCCGACTACGAGCCAAAGATTGTCGTCCAGGGGAATCCTCCGCTTACGACGAAACCAGAAGGGGATGACTACTCGGCGGGAGCGGCCTCGGCGTCGCCCTCGGCGGCCTCGGCCTCTTCTTCCTCTTCCTCTTCTTCCTCGGCCGGCAGGTGCACGAACGCGACGACGGCGTCTTCGTCGGAGATGAGCGTGGCGCCCGTGGGGAGCACGACGTCCTTCGCGCGGATCTGGTCGCCGTCTTCGAGGCCCTCGATGGAGACCGGGAGGTTCTGCGGGATGCTGGTGGCCTCGACCTCGAGCAGGAGGGTCTTGGTATCAAGGTCGGCGATGGTGCCGGGGGCCGACTCGCCGTTCAGGTGCACGGAAACCTCGACCTGAACCTTCTCACCCTTGCGGATGACGATCAGGTCGAGGTGCTCGATGATCTGGAGGAACGGGTCCTTCTGGACGTCCTTGACCAGGGTCAGGTGGCTCTTGCCGTCGATGTCCAGCTCGAGGACTGCGTTCGCGCGGCGCAGCAGCAGGCCGATCTGGTGCGCGGGGAGCGCGACGTGAACCGGGGTGGTGCCGTGGCCGTACATGACGGCGGGGATCTTGCCCAGCACGCGCAGCTTGCGGGCAGCACCCTTGCCGAACTTCACGCGCAGGTCGGCGACAATCTTGTTGGTGGCGTCAGCCATGGTGTTTCTCCTTGCGGACCGCTACGGCCCAGATCTGGTTTGCGGACGATGCCCGCAAAGGTGGGTACTGGTTCATTTTCAACTCGAACGCGTGTCAGCGTGAGGAAAGGCCGTGAAGCATTCCGCCGCGTCGATAACGGATGCCGCACCCTCGGTTTCCCGGCGGGCGGCAGCCCTCGCCGAAGTTCAACTCGTAAGTCTAGCGGAGGCGACGGCGCGCGGCGAACGCGCGCAGCGGCATCCGTCACCGGCGCCGCCCGCGTCACTCCACGTCACGGCCATGGGCCGAGCGACTAGCCTTGAAGGAGTTCTGAGAACAGATAGCTGAAGGAGCAAACGTGGCCGAAACCGGCGCAGCACAGGCAAACATTGGCGTAGTGGGACTGGCGGTGATGGGCTCGAACCTCGCCCGCAACCTGGCCAGCCGTGCGGGCAACACCGTGGCGGTGTTCAACCGCTCCCCCGAGCGCACCCGCCTGCTCACGACCGAGCACCCCGAGGCCGGCTTCGTCGCCTCAGAGACCATCGAGGAGTTCGTGGCGTCGCTGCAGAAGCCGCGTACCGCGATCATCATGGTGCAGGCCGGTGCGGGCACGGATGCTGTGATCAGCCGACTGACCACCCTGTTCGAGCCCGGCGACATCATCGTGGACGGTGGCAACGCCGACTTCCAGGACACCATCCGCCGCGAGAAAGAGGTGCGCGCCACGGGCGTGAACTTCGTCGGGGCCGGCATCTCCGGCGGCGAAGAGGGTGCCCTCAAGGGCCCCAGCATTATGCCCGGCGGCTCGGTGGAGGCCTACAAGACCCTCGGCCCGATCCTCGAATCGATCGCAGCCGTCGTCGACGGCGTCCCCTGCGTCACTCACATCGGCACGGATGGCGCCGGTCACTTCGTCAAGATGATCCACAACGGCATCGAATACGCCGACATGCAGCTCATCGCGGAGGCCTACGACCTGCTCCGCAAGGTGACCGGGCACTCCCCCGCCGCCATCGCCGATGTGTTCACCGAGTGGAACGAGGGTGACCTCGAGAGCTACCTGATCGAGATCACCGCCGAGGTGCTGCGCCAGGTCGACGCCAAGACCGGCCTGCCATTCATCGATGTCGTGCTCGACGAGGCCGGCTCGAAGGGCACCGGCGTGTGGACCGTGCAGAACGCGCTCGACCTGGGCGTGCCCGTCGGCGGCATCGCCGAGGCCGTCTTCGCCCGCGCCGTGTCCAGCCACCCGGAGCAGCGCGTCCCCGTGCGCGCCGCCATCACCGCGCGCCCGGAAATCGCCGTCGTCGGCCACACCTTCCAAGACGACGTGCGCCAGGCGCTCTACGCGTCGAAAGTCGTTGCCTATGCCCAGGGCTTTGACGCGATCATCGCCGGTGCGAAGAAGTACGGCTGGACCGTGGACAAGGGCGCCATCGCCACGATCTGGCGCGGCGGCTGCATCATCCGGGCCCAGTTCCTGAACCGCATCGTCGACGCCTACGCCAACGACCCGTCGATCGCCTCCCTGCTCGCCGACCCGTACTTCGCCCAGGCCGTCGCCGACGGCGAGTCGGCGTGGCGCCGCGTGGTCTCGACGGCGGCACTGTCGGGCATCCCGGTTCCCGGCTTCGCGTCGGCGCTCAGCTACTTCGACTCGCTCGCGAGTGAACGGCTCCCCGCCGCACTCGTGCAGGGCCAGCGCGACTTCTTCGGCGCGCACACCTATGAGCGCGTCGACATGCCCGGAACCTTCCATACCCTGTGGTCGGGGGACCGCAGCGAGATCGAGACCGAGGGCTCCTCGCTCTAGAGCCGCTCCTCCGGTGCCGCAACTGTTGCCGGAGCGGACGAGTGTTGCCCGCACACCGGCAACAGTTGTCCGCTCCGGCAACAGTTTTATGCGCTGGCAACACCTGTGTGTCAGCCGGCAGATTATCGGAGGACCGGGAGGCCTGCGGTTGTGAGGATGCGCAAGAGCGACCCGCGCTGGCGCACATCGGAGGGACCCCAGCGGGCCATGCGATTGCCTTCCGAGCGGAGGTCATCCTCGCGCACCTTCTCCCGGGTGACCGCCTCCCCGGGCGTGAGTCCCCGGAGATACTCCGCCTTCAGGTATTTGCCCTGCCCGTCGAACTCCCCGATCAGACGATAGGCCGGCCACTCGAAGTCGGTGAAGTAGAAGCCGCCGCGAGGGTTGCGATGGCACGTCTGCAGCAGGGGATCGGGGAAGCCCAGCTCGAAGATCGCCACACGACTGAGCGATTCACCCGGGTTGTCCGCATTGGGCCGTCCGAAGCGGATGGCCCGTTCCGCCTTCACCCACCCCCGGGGCGACACCGACTCCTGGAGTTTCTCGCGCAGCACCTCGTCCGTCAGGAAGACCTCCGGGGATGCACTTCGCGGATTGAGGGCATGATCGATCGCGACGACGGCTGTGGCGAAACTCCTGGTGCGCGCCAGGTCGAGCAGGGTGCGCGCGGGACTGGTCACGAGCATCCCGTCGATGTCGACGATGTCACCGTCGGGAACGTCGATGCGGTGGACCGTCACGCCATTCTTGCTCCGCGCCCGGGACTGCGGTGGTGCGAGCACGTGCACCGTGCTCGGCCAGGCCTCGGCCAGGGGAATCCCCCACACGGCCGCCGCCGATTGATGGCTGATCAGAGGGTCGCGCATTCGCGTGGCGACGACCGCGCGGATCTCGGCGAGGTGCCTCTGTCGCGGTGGGAGCGGCCCCCAGTGTTCCGTCGTGGTGAAGACACCGCGGCGTAGCCGTAGTGCACTCCTCCCGAACTGCGCCTCGCGCCGAAAGTGCCGGTCGTCTGACTCTGTGGCGGCGGCCCCGCCCGAGAGGTACAGCCCGGTGTGCTCGTCGATTCGCGCGTCAGCCATCTGCCGAGGTTCGCGGTGTGAAGCGGCTACGGTGCCGCTCCCCCGTGTTCCGTGGGGCCCGCGCGGCCCGGGGAGCCTGGGGAGGGGTGGCCGCGTCGCTCCCGGCGGAACAAACGTTGCCGCAGCGGACGACTGTTGCCCGCACACCGGCAACAGTCGTCCGCTGGGGCGACTGTTGGGGAGGTTCAGCACGAAGCAGCCTTGTTTGCGATACTGGGAGCCTGATGACGAGCGACGACCACCCCGAACTCTCCGGTTACGAGCCGCTGGATGCCGGCCGGCCCCTGCGCAGTCCGCGCACCCTCCTGATCATGCGCATCGTCGTCGTGCTCGGGCTCGTGGCGCTGATCGTGCCCAGCATCCTGACGAGCGTGCAGGTGGCAACGACCACGGCCGCCAATGCGTGCAGCGTGGCCACGGCTCGGTACTATCCGGGCGCCGTCGACTTCGACGCCCGCTTCGAGCTGAACGGTCCGGGCGGCTTCGGCTGGCAGTGCTACGCGATCGATCTGAACGAGCGCGAGACGTATGTCGTGCCGCTCGGCATCATTCCCTCGGCGCCCCGGGCGCCCAGCACCGAGATGCCGGTGTAGACCCGGTCCCGATCAGGACTGAGCCCCGACAGACTGATGGCCGGTCACCGACATCCGTCGACGACCGGCCGGGGTTCGCTGTGCGAAGGGCCCGCGGCTATGCGGCGCCCTCGAACATCGAGGTGACGGAACCCTCGTCGAAGACCTCGTGGATGGCCCGTGCCAGAAGCGGCGCGATCGGCAGTACGGTGAGCGTGGGGAAGCGCTTCTCCTCGGGGATCGGCAGGGTGTCGGTGACGACGACCTCGGAGATCGCGGGATTCTGCAGCAGCTCCAGCGCCGGGTGGCTGAACACGGCGTGGGTGGCGGCGACGACGACGCCGATCGCGCCGGCGGCGCGCAGGGCCTCGGCGGCGAGAACGATTGTGCGGCCGGTGTCGATCATGTCGTCGACGATCAGGCAGACGCGACCCTCGACCTGGCCGACGATCTCGTGCACGGAGACCCGGTTGGCGACCTTCGGGTCGCGACGCTTATGGATGATGGCCAGCGGGGCGCCGAGCTTGTCGCTCCAGATGTCGGCGACGCGCACGCGGCCCATGTCGGGCGAGACGACAGTCAGGGTGGCCGGGTCGAGCTTCTCCTTGAAGTGCTCGAGCAGCACGGGCATGGCGAAGAGGTGGTCGACGGGGCCGTCGAAGAAGCCCTGTATCTGGGCGGCGTGCAGGTCGACGGCCATGATCCGGTCGGCTCCGGCGACCTTGAACAGGTCGGCGATCAGCCGGGCCGAGATCGGCTCGCGGCCGCGGCCCTTCTTGTCCTGGCGGGCGTAAGGGTAGAACGGCGCCACGACCGTGATGCGCTTGGCGGAGGCCCGCTTGAGCGCGTCGACCATGATCAGCTGTTCCATCAGCCACTCGTTGATCGGGTCGGTGTGCGACTGGATCACGAAGGTGTCCGAGCCGCGCACGCTCTCATCGAATCGCGCGTAGATCTCGCCGTTCGCGAAGGTGCGTGCGTCGGTGTGAACGAGTTCGGTACCAAGTTCCGTGGCGATGTCCAGTGCCAGTTGCGGGTGTGCTCGCCCCGAAACCAATACAAGTCGCTTTTCGCCGCTGGTCTTGATTCCAGACACCTAGTCTCCACTCTTTGCCGCAGCCGCCGCCGCATCGGTTCCTGGGCGGTTGGTCTGTACCCAGCCGTCCATATTGCGTTGTGGGGCCACGGTGAGGCCCAAGGCCCCGGCCGGCACGTCCTTACGGACGATTGTTCCGGCACCCGTGTACGCCCCGTCCCCAATCCTAATCGGCGCGACGAACACGTTGTGCGACCCGGTGCGCACGTGGGACCCGATCTCACTGTGGTTCTTGGTCACACCGTCGTAGTTAGCGAAGATCGTGCCGGCCCCGATGTTCGATCCCACTCCCACGGTCGCGTCGCCGACGTAGCTGAGGTGCGGCACTTTGCTACCAACGCCGATGGTCGCGTTCTTGGTCTCGACAAAGGTACCGATCTTGCCGTCAGCGCCCAGATTCGTGCCCGGGCGCAGATAGGCGAACGGACCGACGGATGCGCCGGCGCCGATGACCGCGAGCGTCGCATCCGTGCGCTTCACCACCGCGTTCTCGCCGATTTCACAATCGAGGAGGGTGGTGTCCGGGCCGATCACGGCACCGGTCTCGATCACGGTCGAACCGAGGATCTGCGTGCCCGGCCGGATGATGACATCCGGAGCCAGCTTCGCCTTGAGGTCGATCCAGGTGGTGGCAGGATCCTGCACGGTCACGCCGGCCAGCTGCCAGCCGTAGACGATGAGGCCGTTCAGCTGGCGCGCGGTCTCGCTGAGCTGGGACCGGTCGTTGATGCCGGCCACCAGCCAGGCGTCGGCGACCGGCACGGCCCGCACTTCAGCCCCGGCCTGGCGCAGCAGCCCGACCACGTCGGTGAGGTACTTCTCTCCCTGCGCGTTCTCGGTGGTGACGTTGGCCAGCTGCTCGCGCAACTCGGCTACGCGGAAGACGTAGACCCCGGCGTTCGTCTCGGAGATGGCACGTTCCTCGGCCGTCGCATCCTTCTGCTCGACAATGCGGTCGAAGGCGCCCTCTTCGGAGCGCACGATGCGGCCATAGCCGGTGGCATCTTCCGGAAAGGAAGAGAGCACGGTGGCCGAGACGTCCCGGTCGCGGTGCGCGGCGACGAAACTGGCCAGCGTGGCCGCGTTGAGCAGCGGCACGTCGCCGCTGACCACGAGCACGTCGCCCTCGAAGTCATCGGGGAGAGCGGTGATGGCCTGCTCCACGGCCCGTCCGGTGCCGGGCAGCTCGTCCTGGTCGACGATCAGGCTCTCGGGCAGGTCCTTGCCGACGAGGGCGGCCAGCTGGTCGCGCTCGTGGCGCACCACGGTGACGACATGTGCCGCTTCGAGGGCGCGGGAGGTCGCCAGCACATGGCTGAGAATGGGCAGACCGGCCAACTCGTGCAGTAGTTTCGGAGTGCTTGATTTCATGCGGGTGCCCTGGCCGGCGGCCAGCACGACGATTGCGAGTCGGGAATCAGTCACGGGGTTTCCTCTAGCTTCGGTGGAGCCGCCCGGGGAAGACCGGATGGTGACGCCATGCAGTGCTCCGCCGCCAGGACTCGAACCTAGACCTAACAGCTCCAAAGGCTGTCGTGCTGCCATTACACCACGGCGGAATTCGTCGACCGCGGGCCGACCAACGGTGACAAGTCTGCCAGATATCGCGCCGATAGCGCGCCCCGGCGCTCCTGGGACGCGCTCCTGCGCCGGTTGGCGTGCCCGAGCGGGATAATAGACGGATGCCCGCACATGACGAAGTCGACCGGATCGTTGACGCCTGGCTGCGCGAACGGCCCGACCTCGACTTCGCACCGCTTCAGGTGCTGTCGCGCGTGGCCCGTCTGTCCAAGCACCTGGACCGCGCCCGCCGCACCGCGTTCTCCCGCTCAGAATTGGACTCCTGGGAGTTCGACGTGCTCTCGGCGCTGCGCCGCGCGGGGGCACCCTACGAGCTGAGCCCGAAGGCCCTGCTGCAGCAGACGCTGGTCTCCAGCGGCACGATGACCAACCGGATCGACCGGCTCGTCGAGCGCGGGCTGGTCACCCGGCGCACGGACCCCAATGACGGACGCGGCATTTTCGTGGGGATGAACCCGGCCGGGCTCACCCGGGTGGATGCCGCCATCACCCGGCTGGTCGACGCCGAGGCCGAATTGCTCGCCATGCTGTCGCCGAGCGAGCAGGCCGGTCTCGCGACCCTGCTGCGCAAGCTCAGCCTCGGCTTCGACTGAGTTATTTCGCGATCGAGGCCTTGGGAAAGTCCCGCCAGGTGCGGAAGAAACGCGCCTCCACGGCGGCGGCCCCGTTCTGTTCCACGGCGTGTAGCCGACCGTAGCTGAAGGCGTTCTCACCCTGCAGGTACGCGGCCATGCCGAGCCGGAGCAGCTTCTCCCGGGCGACGACGCTGTCCTGATGGTCGCCGAGGGTGTCCTGCACCTGCCGGGCCGCGGCTACGAGCCGCACCGCTCGGCTGCGCCGCAGCGGCGTGGCCGTCTCGGCCGCATAGCGCAGCTGCTTGGCCCGTTTGCGCGCCTCGTGCAGCGCCTCGTCGCGCACAGCGCCCGACGGGGTGCCTTGCGCCAGGAAAACGGATGCGCGCAGCCGCTTCCAGTCCGCGCGGATCAGTTCGGGGATGACGATGCTCGCGGGCTTGTCCGCCGGAGGGAGCAGCGGCGGGGCGGCCAGCACGGCGTCGAGTGTGTCGAGCAGCCGGAAGTACCGCTCGGAGTCGAGGGCGGCGAGGGTCTGGCTGCAGGCACCCCGGATGACCGCCGCGAAATGTTCGTCGATGCGCTCCGTCAGCGGACCCACGACGAGTTCGGCCGGTTCCTGCCCGAGCCGGTGGGCGAGGCGCTGCCGGATCACCTCCGCGTCCCGGGCGGCGCCGAGCGAGCCGGCCAGCCAGCGCAGCTCGTTGCGGAGAGGCCCGGTGACCGCGGTGTCCAGACAGTCCCGGTAAGTGGACAGGACCGAGCGCAGGCGGCGGGTGGCCACGCGCATCCGGTGCACGCCGTCCACGTCGTTCTCTCGGACCCGGGCATCCTGAGTGCCGATCGCCCGCACCTGTTCGTGCACGTACTTCAGCAGCACGGCACCGGCGGAGCTCTTGCGGGTCGGCCGAGGTACTGGGACCGTGACGAAGGGCGGCAGAGCGTCGCCGAGGGCGCGGGCAAGTTTGGACGGGGTTCCGGATGGCTCCACGCCGACCGACGCGAGCCGCACCTGGGCGGCGTCGAGCAGGTCGCGGGAGCCGTGCACGAGCTCGACCTCCCATTCCCGCCAGGTCTGGCTGAGCGGCTCCGGCGCGAGCCGGTCGGCCTGCACCTCGTCGTCGCACACCTCGGCGAGCACCTGGTCGTCCTCGCCGACGAGTTCGTGCACCGTGCGTCGGGTGCGCAGCCGCACCACGGGCACCAGTGTGCGGCCGCGGAGCACCGCGCGCACAAGGTTGAGGATGGCCTCCGGGATGTGCTCCGGGTGCTCGCCCAGCGGCTCCCGAATCTCGCGACGCTCGTCAACGGCGACCGGGAGCTTGAGGTGCCAGCCGGCGTCAACTCCCCCGGTGCGGCGGCGCAGGGTCAGCCGCCGGCTGGCGAGGACCAAGTCGATGCTGTCGTAGTAGAGGGCATCGAGGTGGTGCTCGACGGGCGGCTCCACGTGGGTGACGCCCGGCAGGTCGTGCAGGGGCGGCAGCGTCGTCGCCGGGTTGACGTCGAAAGTGCGCTCGATCTCGGCATAGCCAGCGGAAGTCATGCTTCAGTGTAATTCGGCCAGGCGGCCCGGAGGGGAAAAGCTGACCCCCAGTTTCCGGCCGGTTCTCAGATCCCAGGCCGCCGATCGTTACCCGAACCGGCCGTTGACGTAGTCCGCGGTGCGCGGGTCGATCGGGTTGCCGAACATGGCGTCGGTGGGTCCGTGTTCCACGATCCCGCCGGGCGTGCCCTGAGCGGCGAGGAAGAAGGCGCAGTTCTGCGAGACGCGCTGCGCCTGCTGCATGTTGTGGGTCACGATCACGATGGTCACCTCCCGGGCGAGTTCGAGCATGGTCTCCTCGATCACCCGCGTCGACGTGGGGTCGAGGGCCGAGCACGGTTCGTCCATGAGCAGGATGCGCGGAGTCACCGCCAGGGATCGGGCGATGCACAGGCGTTGCTGCTGGCCGCCGGAGAGCCCGCCGCCCGGCTCCCGAAGACGGTCCCGCACTTCCTTCCACAGGCCGGCCTTGGTCAGGCAGCTCTCCACGAGGTAGTCCTTCTCGTCGTTCGGGGCACGCTGGCCGGTGAGGGTGAGGCCTGCGATGACGTTGTCGTAGATCGACATCGCCGGGAAGGGGTTGGGCTTCTGGAAGACCATCCCGATGTGTTTGCGGGCGTCGACGAGCTTGCGTTCCGGGTCATAGATGTCTACGCCGTCGAGGAGCACCTCTCCGGCCAGGCTTGCGGAGGGAACGAGCTCATGCATCCGGTTCAGGATGCGCAGGAACGTCGACTTGCCGCAGCCCGACGGCCCGATCAGCGAGGTGATGACGCCCGCGGGCATCACGAGGTTGACCCGGTCGAGAACCTGACGCTCGCCGAACCAGGCGGAAACGTTGCGGCCTTCGAGGGTGGCCAGTGGGGCGAGGTCCCCCACAGCCGCGTGGCCCGGGGCTTCCGGGGACAGGTCCTGGCCGGCCGGGCGTTTGCGCCACGGCACGGACAGGCGACTCGTCAGGGTCGGCACGGCGGATCGAGCCGGCGGGCGCAGCCTGCTCTCTCGCCGCCGTGGCGCCTTCCGTAGCGGCAGCACCTGCGTCGCGTCAGCGTTGATCATTTCGTCGTTCATGGACTCCATCGTTTCTACAGCAGGTTCGGAAGCAGGCGCACCACCTGGTCGGCCACGAACAGGCCGCCCACGGTGACGACGGGGAGGAAAACCGTCCAGGTTTTGCGGAGGCCGACGCGTCGATAGGCCCACACGGCGGCAAGCTCGACCAGCAGCAGGAACTGCAAGGCGAACACAAGCGCCCACACCGTTCTGGTGTCAGTGGCGAGCTCCCGGTCGACGGCAGGCAGGGTCACGAATGTGGTCGCTCGGACGCCCGCCGGTTTCGTTTCCGAAACGAGCTCAGCATCCACCCGGGCGATCCCGCTCGGCACAAACGCGGGGCCGCGAGCCGTCACGAGGATCAGGCGGCTCTTCCCCGCGCCGAGGGGAGCCGGCATGGGGTCACCCGCGTACCGAACGCCGAGAACGGAGAATTCCTGACGGCCCTGCCCGGTGATGACGGTGAACTGCTGCCCCGGTCGTAACTCCTGCAGTCGGGCGAAAGGGCCGCCGTAGGCAGCGGCGCGGCCCATGATGACGCTGTAGCCGGCCTGGCCCGGCAACACGGTATCGCGGCGGTGGCCCGGTCCGGCACGCAGGGTACCGGAGTCGGTTCCTTCGACGACCACCTCGTGCACCCCGATCGAGGGAATGTCGATCAGCGCCACTGGGGCTCCGGCCTCGAGCAGAACCTGGTCCACGGTGCCCTCGCTGACCGGGGCCGTGCCCTGAGCGAGCTCTGCTCGCAGCGAGTTC
The DNA here is from genome assembly GCF_004402575.1 of Cryobacterium sp. TMT2-4. Lineage (NCBI taxonomy): Bacteria > Bacillati > Actinomycetota > Actinomycetes > Micrococcales > Microbacteriaceae > Cryobacterium > Cryobacterium sp. TMT2-4. The sequence goes on from NZ_SOGE01000035.1 coordinate 69,038, forward strand.
GTCAGCTGCTGCTGCGAGACGAAGTGCTGCACTTGGCCGAAAATCGTGAGGTTGGCGAGAAAGCCGAAGATGAGCACGGCAACGATCGTGAGCGTGGTGCGGATGGCCTGCTCGCGTGCGCTCAGCACCACGAATGCGCGCGGGGGCACGGGCATGCGCCGCGGCGGCGTTGGCAGCTTCGGTCGCCGGAGCGTTGTGGCAACCGTCACGATGTGACCGGCCCGTAGCCGAGTGCGAGGTCGGGCAGTGGGCGTCGCGACCGGCGGAGCCGAAGCAACTGGCGCACCGCCAGGACGAGCGCTGCCAGGAGCACGAGCATCGCCGTGAGGAACCACGGCAGGATGAGCGTGAACGAGTCGCGGGTCAGCGACCAGAGAGCCGTGCCAGCGATGTCCACGGGCGGAGTCATCGTCACGTGGCCTCGGAAGAAGGTCCACTGGCCGACATCTTCAAAGGTTGCCCTCATGGTGCGTGTCTCCCCCGGTGCGAGGTTGGCAACCTCGACCGTGTCGAGCGTCTGGACGGGCAGGTTGATCGCATTGTCGAGCCAGAACCGGAGGCTCGAGGTGATCGGGGCGGTGCTGACGTTCTTCATCGTGAACTCCAGGGTCAGGTCCCCGCCTTCCGGCCCGATCTGCGGAGCGGGTAGCACGGTGAGCCCGCTGACATAGAAGAAATCGTGGATGTTCGTCGGCTCCCCGCTCATACCGCTAGGCCCATTCGTGGCAGCCTCGGCGCTCGCGGGGGTCGCGGTGAGCCCGGCAAGCCCGCAAATCAAGGACATTGCGATGAGGGTCACGGCCGTCAGGCGGGGCGGGGCAGTGGATGTGAGCACAATCAAGTTAGTCCATTCCAGGTTTCGGCATGCTGGACGCAGAGCAAACGACGGGGAAACGCGATCTCGCCCGCGAGCACCAATGCATCGACTCAACAGACGCATAGACGCCGACGAACGTCCGAAGGCCACGGGACAACTCGTCCCGTGGCCTTCGGACGTACGGTGTGCTGCCTACTTGTCAGCGCGGCGGAAGCGACGCGCGATAATCACGCCGGCCCCGGCCGCGAGGGCGAGCATGCCCGAAGCCAGCAGCGGAAGGGTGTTGGCGGTTCCGGTCGACGCGAGCTCCTTGTCGGCCTTCGTCGCTGCGGCAACGCGCTCTGACGAGCCAGACGCCGGGTTGCCCGACGAGCCGGAGTTGAGGCCCGGCGTCACAGCAGGAACCGCAGCCGGCGTCGCGGTCGGCGTTGGCGTCACAGTCGGCGTCGGCGTCGCGGTCGGCGTCGAAGTCGCGGTCGGCGTCGAAGTCGCGGTCGGCGTCGGAGTCGGCGTCGGAGTCGGAGTCGGAGTCGGCGTCGGCGTCACCGGCACATCGGCCTGCGGCAGGAACGTGAAGGCGCCGGTGACCGGAACGACGCTGATCGTACGGTAGAAGGCGGCGGTCACTGTGACACCAGAGTTCATCGTGCACGCGAGGCCCAGGCTGTAGTTGCCGCCGGCGTTCCTGGCCGCAGTCTGGGAGTTATTGATGAGCGAGATCGGCGCGAGGGTCGGGTTGAGCACGTTGCGTGTCGCTCCGTTGAACGCGAGGGGCGCGTACGCCTTCCAGGTGAGGACGGTGTTTTCGGTTCCGGGGGTGGCCAGGAAGGCGAAGATATTCGTTGAGTTCGCCGGGCAGGTGAACTCGCCGTTGATGTCGCCCTGAGTGGAGGAGCCGAAGAGGTCCTCCTTCCAGCCCCAGACGTAGCCGTCCGACTTCTGGACGGCATCCGTGTCGTACATGTAAACGGGAGCGGCAGAACCATTCGTCTGCGTTGCGGCTGTCGCGGCAGTCGCCGCGGCCGTGGCTCCGGCGACCAGAGCGAGCGAAACGACGCCGGCGGCGACGAGACGCGACTTCTTGTTGATCTTCATTTATTTACAGTCCTGTTCTTGGGCGAAGGTCACTTGGAGATTCGAACGGCGGTGGTGGTCGAGGGTGCGAGAATGCCGAATTTTTTCTTCAACGAACCGGCTTTGGCGGCAAAAGTCGTCTGGGAGTTCGTCAGGCTGGCGCTTTTTGTCGGATCGAGCAGGTCGGCCAGAGTCGAGTCATATGCGGCATTCGTCGGGTCAACTCGTGCGTACTGCACAACGAGGTACGTGTCGCGTCCCCAACGAGAGTCGGCGTAGTAGGCGGCCACCGGGGCCATCGAGGTGCCGGTGCCTGTCACGGGGGTGGTGCCTGCGACCAGGGAGCCCAGGACCGTGGTGTCCTTCTTCTTGGGGAAGCTCGCACCAGTGTTCATGGCGACCCAGCGGGACACCGACATAGGCGCGACAGTGTTGATATTCAGGTCAGAGGCGTCGTGCTCCTGACCCACGGTGACACACGAACCCAGGGTCGAATCCGTGACGCCGATTTTGGACATGAAGTCCTTGCGCGTTCCGGAACCGGCCTGCGGGATGACCGGTGTGACCTTCACTCCGCCGAGGGTGGTGACGCTGCAGGTGTAAAGACTCGTCATGGTCGCGGTGTCGATGGTACCGATGCCGGCTGCCGTCGAAGCGCTGTCATACGCGTAAGCGATCGCGTCGCGACCGAAAGGCACCTGAATCAGGCTACCTGCCGGGTCGACCGTGCCTGATCCGGACGAACGGGCGATGTCGATCTGCCCCGTGATGACGACGCCCGCGGGCGCGCCGACGGTTCCGGACGTGTACGGGGCGCCGTCAATGGAACGGAGAAGGGCCGTGCGCCCGTCGCTTGAGCCATTCGGGCGACCGAAACGCACACCGGAGGACTTCGTCGTGATGAACGGGGTGCCGGTCGCGTCGAACGAGCCGATGCTGTTTCCGTTGGCTGTCGAACGAACCGACGCGCCCGAAAGGCCCGAACCGTTGGCCAGGGCGCTGACGACGTCCTCGAGGGTGTCGGAGCCGACGATGGAGTAGCTGTTCGAGACGGGCTCGGCGTTAGCCGGGCTGACGATGACAAGGCCGGAGATGGCCACGCCGACAGTTGCGCAGAGCGCAAGAGCCTTCTTGGTGTTCACTGGGGTGCCTTTCGTGGGTGATGCAGGAGACGGATCCGGATGGGTCCCTCTTGTCTCAGCGCTACGGTCCGAAGCGGGGAACCCGCGCGAAGCGTCACGTTGGGCGCGCATCAGGATCGTCTCCGAACGCGCGAAATAAAGGGGACGCCGCAGGCGGCGAGCAGGCCGGAGAGCAGCCCGGCCGGCACCGCCGCGCGTACCGGTCCCATGACCGGGTCCGCGGGCGTCGGTCTCGCCACCAAGGGGTCGACGACGGTGCCCGTCGCGGCCGGGTCGACCGCGGCGTCGGCCACCACCGGCGCGGCTTGAGCCTGGAACTCTGCCGGACCGTAGGTTGACGGGGTCGGCACATAGGCCGGCCTGTCGACCGCAGGGGCAGTCTCGGGCATGGCCATTGCGACGACCGGGCTGCCGCCCTGTTCGATTGCGGTCGCGGCGGCGAGCGCCTGGTCCACCCAGCTCTTCGGGAGCGGGGTGTAGCCGCGCGGCAGCTGCCCGATCTCCGTCCCAGGTACCTGGCCTGCCACCACCGCGTACCGGATCAGGTTGGCGTAGATGGCCCTCTGGGCGGCATCCGTTTGCAGCGGATTCAACGCGGCATAGACCGGCATCGTCATTGGGTACGCTGTGGCGGCAGCCTTGGCGCTTGGGTTCGCCGGGTCGTATTCGAGCACCTTGGGGTTTGTGCCGGTCGGCACCATGGCGGCGGAGGCCGCGAGCATGGACTCCGGCGATGGCGCCACGAACGAGCCCGCTGAGTTCTGCAATGACGCCGTCACCGTTTGGTAGCGAGCGGCCGCGGCCGCGGTGGTGACGCCAAGCACGCGCTGGTTGCCCACCAGGCTGCGCACGCTCTTGCCGAACTTCGGCGGGACGCTGGTGGGGTTCCAGTCGCCGAGCTCCTGCCCGTCGCCGCGCAGGGTGAGATACGCGCCGCTCTCGAAGTCGCTGGTGTAGGGGCGCCAAGTGACCAGGTTCACCGCCGTTGTTCCGGTGCCGGCAGCGGCCGCGGGCCGCTCCAGTGGATCAGCCTTCGGAAAATTCGTGCGGGGAATCGTCATGGCCGTCCCGGACGGGTTGACAGCGGCATTGGTGGACGACCAGGGGTTGACTTTCATTCCCCACGTGTCGGGCGTTCCGTTCAGGAATTCGACGGCGGCGGGGTCGGAAAGGACGTAACGCCACAGTTGCTGGGCCTCGTCGGATCTCCCGGAGGGAAGGAGCATGTCTCCCAGGGACGGCCCGGTCAGGTCCTGGTACTTCCATTCATCGTCGTTGACCGCCAGAAAATCGGGGTCGACCGTGAGGTTGCGCGCGTTCGCGCCAGGGTTCGCGGAGTCGGTGTAGCCGAAGAACTTGAGGGAGTCCGACGTGGCCGGCGCCCCGGAAGGCAGTGAGTCGAGATACGAATTAGTGAGGAGCTTGGCGACCAGGCGAGGCGTGAGGTTCAGTGACGTGAACGCCTCGGTATTCCTGGCCTTGTATTCCTGGGGAACTGCGCCCGCCGGTTTCACCCGGCGGTCGATGGAGAACGAAACCGCGACGCCGCTGAGGGCGATCGGTGCGTATGCGACGGGATCGACCCTGTCGGTTTGCAGGGGACGTGAGGTGAGAGCCAGCGGGCTGGGTGTCGTAAGGCTCGCCGCGGCAAGCGCGTCCTCCTCGTTGCCGATGCTGAGCGCGAAAGAGGAACCCGTCGCACCGGTGCACACTTTGGGTTGCCATGACCCGATCGCCGCGGCGACCAGTTCGCTTCCGGAAAGCTGCTTCTCGGTCGAGCCGATAGCGCAGCGCTGGCCAATGGGCTTGAAATCCAGCTTGACGGCCACGCTGTGCTTCCAGGAGCCCCACAGCAAGCCGGACTTGGTGATGTAGGACTCCCCCGCGTCGCTTTTTCCGCGCGGGATGACCACGAGCCAGCAGGATTTTCCGGAGACAGAGCCGTCCGCGGCGGTCACGGGTGTGCCACAGCCCAGTCCCGGGGACTGCATCGCGGTCTGCACCTCGAATTTGACGGAGCCGTCGCCACTGTCGCTCGATCCGGCCCAGGGCACCTCATTCGTCGTGTACTGGGTGTAATACTCGTTGGTGGCCAGGTCAACGCCGGAGATGCCGTCGGGCAATGTGACCCCAGTGTCGGACGGCGAACCGGTGGCCTTCTGCACGAGGCCCGTCAGGGGATCCACGACATAATGCGTGAGAACGTTGGCCGAGTCGGCGAACACCGACGAGATCGAACCGCCCGTGGATGCGCGGTAGGGAATCGCGGTGAACGCCGGAATGGTGAACCCGTTGGCGGGAGATGTGTACTGCGCGTCCTGCGGGGCCACCTGGTCCTGGCTGACCGCGGTGTCGCGGGTGGACGCGGCCTTGCCGGGGAAGCCGCCGTACTGGCAGGTCGTGCGATCCGGGCGGCTGGAATCCGTCGGGTCGTCTCCCCAGCACTGCGCGATCTGGAGGAAGTCCTGACCTCCCGAGCTGCCATCGGGCCGCTCGGACTTCGTGCCTCCGCTCCAGTTGACGACGATCCCCTGGGAAACAAGGTCCTCGGTCTGGGACACGGTGACCTTGAGGTCGGGGAAGGGGGCGGTGGCGACGTCCGGGTCGTAGCCCCTCGACGCGACCGTGACCGCGGTCGACGTGTCAGCGGATGCTGCAGAGGGAACCAGGGAGCCGAGCGCGGCGACACCCACGCCGACCACCAAACCGACGACGATTCCGCTGGCGCCGGCGCGGGCCAAGAGCGCGTTCTTCGGGGCGAACGTGACGCGCTTCACTTGGTTTCTGCCTTCGCGACACGCGGTTTGAACCGGTTGGCGAGCACCGGCGGCAGCACGGCGGCGGCCAGCAGGAGAAGCCCGGCGACGAGCATGATCGATTGCTGGGCGCCCCACCCGCCTTCCGCCAACGTGAACGGTGCGGCGATGGCCGTGCCGACCACGCCGGTTGCCGTGGCGCCGACCGTGGACACAAGGGCGCCGTTCTCGTCGTACACGGGCGAGGCCACCGCGCCTGATGCCGCATCCGTTCCGCCTTGCGCCACCGCACCTGTTCCCCCGGACCCTGCCGGCGAAGCCGTTCCCCCGGCAGTTGTCGCGGCGGCTGAGCCGGCCGCGCCACCACCCGATCCGCTACCGGACACGGCCGTGTCTGCCAGCGCCCCGGCCGTGCCGGTGGTGCACTGGTTTGCCCCCATCTTGTCGCAGGCGGCCGGCTGGAGAGCCGTGGTGGCCAGCAGGTTGCTTGACGGGGAGTCACCTGGTTTGAATGTCGGGTTGTTGCATTTGTTGATGTCGACGCCGCTGGCATCGGCGCCTGGCACTCGCTTGATCTGGTCGAAGCCGGCCAGCACAAGGTTCATCGGCAGAGGCGAGTAGCCCAGGGCTTCGGCCTGCTGCTGCCCCTCGCAGAGCATGTAATGTGCGAAGGTACCGAGGGTCAGGCCCTTTTTGGCGGTGAAGACGCCGCCGACTTCGGTCGGCACGATCATGTAGGAGTAGCTCGCGAGTGGGTAGGTGCGGGGGTCCGCGTTGTTGTACACGCCGTCCAGGATCTGGGTGAGGTAGGTAGGCCCGGGTGTGGTGTTGATGGATGCCTTCAGCAGTGCGACGGCCACGGAATTGGCCGTGGGTTCCGTGTAGTAACCCGCGGCGTTGAGCACCTTGGCGACGGGGAAACCGGAGTTCTTGGCGTAGGAGTACTCCACGTAGGTGATCGCACCCTCGCCGTAGTCCTGGCTCACGTAGCCGGCGACGCCTGAGGATCCGCTTTGCGCCTTGGCGTTGCCGTAGGTGGGGAACTGCGAGGTGAGGCCGCAGGGGGCCGACCGGCCGACCTTCGTGCAGAAGGAATTCCAGAGGGCCGGGTGCTGCTTGGACATCCAGAGTGTGAATTGCGCCGTGGAGCCGGAGCCGTCCGAGCGAACGACGGGCACGATACCCTTGTCGGGCATGGCCAGCCCGGGGTTGTCGGTCGCGATGGCAGGGTCGTTCCACTTCGTGATGGCGCCGGTGAAGATCTTGGTGATGACCTCTCCGCTGAGCCGAAGGTTTGTGACTCGCTTGCCGCCGATTTTCAGGTTGTACATGAAGGACGTGCCACCAGCCACGATGGGCATGTAGGCGTAACCGCGGGCAGGCACCTCGGGGGCCGAACCGTCCTCCGGGGCGGTCTGGAACGGGATCTCGCTGACGGCGAAGTCCACGTTGCCCGCGACGAAGTCACGGCGCCCGGCCGATGAGCCGACTCCGGAGTAGTTCACCGTCATCGCGTAGTTATTGGCAACATTCTTGCGCCACTGGTCCAGGGCGTTCTGCGACCAGGTCGAGCCGGTACCGGTGATTTGGTCGTAACTCACTGCCTGGGCAGCTGGCGCCGTGAAAACGCTCAGCAGCACAACGACGAGCGCGAATAAGGCTCGGACTGTGCGAATCTGTCGGGTTTGCGGCGTCACGAGGACGTCTCCTTCGTGGTGAGGTCGGTAGGTGAACTGGTCGGCCGGAGCATTGAATTGGTTCCGGTGATCCCCGGACCGAGGTCACCCCGTACGCTCATCCGTTGCAGGTCCCGCTCCGATGCGGCGTCGACGCGCAGTTGCCGCCGACGGGACAACTGGCCGGGACCGGTGCCGCCAATGAGTCGAGCAATGGCGAAGAGGGTGAGCACCAGGAGGATCAGGACGGCGGCCGTGCCGAAACCTCGGGCGATCATGGTGGGCTCAGGAGACTTGACGAAGTCGAAGACCTGCAGCGGGAGGGAGATCATCGGGCCGGCGAAGGGGTTCAGGTTGGTCACCGCGGTGACACCCGAGGTGAGCAACACTGGGCTGGTCTCGCCGATGCCGCGGGCTGTGCCCAGGATCACGGCCGTTGCCAGTCCGGGCCGGGCGGTCGGCAGCACGACATACCAGATGGTGGCCCAGCGGGTGGAACCGAGGGCATAGGCGGCCTCCCGCAGGTTTCCGGCGACCAGGCGAAGCACGATATCCGAGGCCCGGATGACGATCGGGAGCATCATGACGGTGATCGCCATGGCCGCGGCGAAGCCCGACCGCTGGTGCGTGATCAGCACGATGATCGCCGAGTAGACGAACAGGCCGGCCACGATGGACGGCAGCGCGGTCATCGCATCCGAAATGGTGCGCACGAACCTCGCGAATCGGCCACCGACCTCGTTCAGGAACAGGGCGGTCGTGATGCCGAGCGGAATCGTGACCGCCAGCGCCATCGAAATCTGCATGAGCGTGCCCAGGATCGCGTGCACGATACCGCCCAGGTCGAGGCCGTCGAGGGGTCCGGCCAATTCCATGCTCTGGGTGAAGAAGTTCAGATGAGGCAGGGCTTCCCGCCCGCGTATCAGAGTGAACGCCACGACGAAGACCAGGGCGCCGAAGAGCACCACACCGGCGCTTGATAGCAGCACCGCCATCACGCGGTCCTTGACCTCCTGCGCGTCGCTCGTGAAGCTTACGAGCAGGGCGTAGAAGCCAAGGAACGCCAGATACGCCACGAGCGCCCAGCCCACGCCGCCGGAAAGCGGAGTGATCCAGCCGAAGAGGAGCACCGCGACGGCGATTCCGGCTGCGGCGGCACCGAGAACGTTGAACCGGTCGTCGAGCCGGGCGCCGCGCACCCGGCGTCGCGGTCCGATCGGGGTGCCGTCGTAGGCCGGGATCGTCGTGGTGTGGGTGTCGTTCGTCGTGCAGGTGCTGGTCGCGGCGTGCGTGATGTTGGGTGCGTGCGTGATCGTCATCAGTCGCTCTCCGCCCCGGATCGAGACCGTGCCACGATCGACGAGGCCGTGAAGTTGATCACGAGGGTGATCAGGAACAGTACGAGTCCGGCTGCCATCAGCGCGGAGAGGCCGAATGAGCTGGATTCGCCGTAGCGGAGGGCGATGAGCGCGGAGACGGAGTTGGTGCCGGTCTTCAGCACCTCCCAGTTGATCGTGAAGATCGGCGAAATGATCATGTAGACGGCGATGGTCTCACCGAGAGCACGGCCGAGGCCGAGCATGGTGCCGCCGATGATGCCGCCACGACCGAAGGGCAGCACGACCGCACGGATCATGCCCCAGCGCGTCGACCCGAGCGCGAAGGCGGCCTCGCGCTCGCCGATCGGCGCCTGGGAGAAGGCCTCGCGCATGACCGACGTCTGGGTCGGGACCACCATGAGGCCGACGACAATGCCGGCGATGAACGCCGAGGAGGTGAACGCGCTGGCCTCGGTGAGCGCTTGCCCACTGGCGTCCGCCACCCGGAACAGCGGGATCCAGCCGAAGTAGCTGGAGATCCAGGTGGCGACCGGGATCACGTTGGTCTGCAGGAAGAAGACGCCCCAGAGGCCGAAGACCACGCTCGGCACGGCGGCCATCAGGTCGACGAGCGTGACGAGCGTGGAGCGCATCCGGCCCTGGGCGACCTCGGAGATGAGCAGGGCCGTGCCGAGGGCGAGCGGCACGGCGACGCACATCGCGATCACCGCGATCGTGATGGTGCCGAACAAGACGGATGCGATGCCGAATTTCTGCGACTCCGGCGACCAGTCCTGCTCGACCAGAAAGCTGAACCCGGCGTTGCCGAGGGCCTCCGAGGCACGCAACGCCAGGAACACGCCCACGGCGAGCATGATCGCCACGGTGATGCAGCCGGCGAAGAAGGCCACCGAACGGAACACCGAGTCCGAGACCGAGGGACGCGCTGTCAGTAAGCGGCGCGGGGACGAGTCCGGGTTCGCCGGGTCGACCGTTGGCGGCTCGATCGCAGGCGCGTCGAAGAGGGTCGAAAACGACATGGGTGTCCTTGCACATTCGGGTGTGGGGAGCGGAACGAACGCGGAGGTAGCACGTCCGAGACACATGTTTGGGGCGCTTGGTTAACACTGAGCGTCGATTTGTCCAGCTAGAGGTGGACGCGTAGTGGAGAGTTGAGCGCGCGGGATTGCACCCGGTGCAGGACCGGGGGCCCCGAAGAGGGCGCCCGCACGTGGGCGCGCATCACGGCGGCAGCCGAGTCACGGGAGAACGGCGGCCGCGCGGTGAGCGCGAAGTGGCGTGCGCCACCGAGCGGTTTAGCTCGCTACGTTTATATACGGCGTCACCGCGCGCCCGCCACCGCGGCGTAGGTATTCGCGGTCGCGGCAACGGTGTTCACATAGGATTCGACGTGGTTGTACGCGAACACGGCGGCGCGCCAGCGATCGGGCCGGGACAGCTCGCCGTAGTGGCAGAGGTAGCGGCCGGCGGCGAGGGCGGCATCGTCGATTTGTTGCGGGTCGTCGACGCCGTCCCCGTTGCCGTCGGCGCCCCATCGCTGCCAGGTTGCCGGAATGAATTGCAGGGGCCCGACCGCGCGGTCCCATTCGGTGCTGCCGTCCCAGACTCCGCGATCGGTGTCGCTCATCGCGGCGAAAGCGCTGCCATCGAGTGCGGGGCCGAAGATGCCCGGGCGGGCGGCGCCATCCGCTCCGAGTGCCGAACCGTCGTGGCTGCCGTGACCGGATTCGACGTTGCCGAGGGCGGCCAGGGTACTCCAACCGAGGTGGCAGCCCGGTTGTTCGGCCGCCAGGGCCAGGGACGCCCCTGCACAGCCGAGCAGGGCGCGCACTGGGATGCCGGCCGCTTGGGCGACGCGGGTGGCCCAGGCAGGGTCGGCGAGCGCCGCATTGCCATCAATCGGAGGCGTAACCGTCGGCAGGGCAAGCGTGGCGGGCGCTGGTTCGGCCGCGGGCAGCGATCGGGCAACCTCTGGCGGCACGGTGGTGATGACCGCCGACGCGGCCGGTGCGAGACTCGCCCGCACGCCCTCGGGTGCCTGGAAACCGGGTACCAGCCAGCCGAAGACCAGCCAGCCGACCACGGAGAGGCCGGCAACCGTGGCGATCATGGGGGTTCCGCGGTGCTTGCGCACGGTCACCAGGACAGGGCCCGTTCCTCGTCGGAGAGTACCCGGTTGCCGCGCTGCCCGGCCTCCGTGGCATGACGGGCGTCCGCACCGACGAGCGCGCTGTGGAAAGCCTCAATGGTTCCAGCCGAGGCCTCGCGGCTGGTCGACGCCGCGCCATACCAGCGCCCTGCAGTCATCACGACTACATCACCGACGCTGATCACCCACCCGTGTGTGCCGGCCTTGGGACCCGTGACAACCGTGGCGACCATCGAATCGCACTGGCCCTTGAGTTCGAGGACGTGGGCTCGCGCGCTGGAGAACGTTGCGTAGACGGAGGAGCTACGGCCGAGCTCGCGCCGGTTCGAGGCGAGCAGTCGCCAGATACCGGAGTGCCGCGGCGCTCCCGTGAGCAAGGGACCGGCGCGGTGCCCGTCACGCACGGCGACCGCCCTAACGGGAGTGCCGACATTCTGCACGCTCTCACGGAAAGCCACCCATCCATGCAATCGGGGGTCGGCGGCGGATTCAAACGCCGAGAAGACGATGCTCGGGCTCGGCGACAAGATGACTCCCTGGGCAAGGATGATGCAGCGAAGGGGCCACTGTGACGTGTAAGCGGCTCGAATAGGCCGACCCCGCGTGTACTGTCCAGCCCACGAATGTCCGGTCCGGGAGCATCACCTGAACCGGAGGTGAACGAGGGATGTCCGGCGCTGAAAGAACGCGCGAAAGATGTCCCGCACTCGGGGGTCGTCTTACCGGCGGAATGCCTTCCGGGCCAGCCAGTTTCCGAGGAACTGCACCAGCTGCACAAGCACAATGATCAGCAGCACGGCCGCCCAGGTCACCACGGGATTGAACTGGCGGTAACCGTAGAGCAGCGCGAAGTTTCCGAGGCCGCCGCCGCCGACGTAGCCGGCTACCGCCGACATGTCCACGAGCGCCACGAAGATGAAGGTGTAGCCGAGGATGAGCGGGCCGAGCGCCTCGGGCAGCAGCACCGTGAAGATGATCCGGATCGGCCCGGCCCCCACGCTGCGGGCCGCCTCGATCACACCGGGCGTCACCGTGAGGAGGTTCTGCTCCACGATGCGCCCCATGGCGAAGGATGCCGCGAGCGAGATCGTGAAGATAATCGCCGCGTTGCCGATGCCGGTTCCCACCACGGTCCGGGCCAGCGGCTGGGCGGCGGCCAGGAAGATGATGAACGGGATCGGCCGCACGATGTTCACCAACAGGTTCAACACCACGAAGACCCCACGGTTCTCGAGGATGCTGCCGGCGCGGGTCAGATACAGGCCGAGGCCCACGAGCAGGCCGCCGATCCCGCCGAAGAAGAGCGTGAGGCCGACGATGTAGAGGGTCTCCCCCGCGGCGATCCAGAGTTCGGGCAACAGGTCGATCAGGCTGTCCATCTCAGCGCACCTCGGTCACGGTCGTGAGGGTTCGCACCCGGTCGAGCGCGGCGTCGATGGCGGCGTCGGCCGCGGCATCCGTCGCCCCCGGCGTGGCCAGTGCCAGCGTCAGGTGTCCGAACGACCGGCCCTGGATCTCGTTGATGCCGCCGTAGACGACCTCGAAGGTGACGCCGGCGGAGACGAACTCGCCGAACACGCGGGCCTGATCGACGCTGCTGTCGCGGAACGCCAGCGTGACGAGGCGGCCCGGGTGACGCCGCCGCAGCACGGCGAGTTCCGACGAAGAAGGGAGACCCTTGACGACAGTCGAGACGAACCGGGCGGAGGCCGCCTGCTGCGGGTTCGAGAACACGTCGAACACGTCGCCGCGCTCGATCACCCGGCCCTGGTCCATCACGGCGACCTTCGTCGCCAGGGTCTGGATGACATCCATCTCGTGCGTGATCACGATAATGGTGACCCCGAATTCCTTATTCACCCGCCCGAGCAGGTCCAGAACCTCGGAGGTGGTCTCCGGGTCGAGGGCGCTGGTGGCCTCGTCGGCGAGCAGGATGCCCGGCTGGCTGGCTAAGGCCCGTGCGATGCCCACGCGCTGCTTCTGACCGCCGGAGAGCTGGTCGGGATAGGCGCCCGCCTTGTCGCCGAGCCCGACGAAGTCGAGCATCTCGGCGACCCGGGCCCGGCGCGTCTCCTTCGATTGTCCGGCCACCTCGAGCGGGTAGGCGACGTTCGCCGCGACGGAGCGTGACCCCAGAAGGTTGAACTGCTGGAAGATCATCCCGATGCCCAGCCGCACCGGGCGCAGCTCCCGCTCGGGCAGGCGGGCGATGTCGGTGCCGTTGATCAGGATCTCGCCCGACGTCGACCGTTCGAGAGCGTTCACAAGCCGCACCAGGGTGCTCTTGCCTGCCCCCGAATAACCGATGATGCCGTAGACGTCCCCGGCGTCGATCGTGAGGCTGACCTTGTCGATGGCGACGACCTCGGCCCCGCCCCGGGTCGTGGGCAGGTACACCTTGCTCACGTCACGCAGTTCGACAACGGAGGTGGGGGCAGGCATGGGACGTCCTTACTGACTGGCGTGGCGCCGGACTGTGCGGCTGTGCTGGGCTGAGGTCGGGCGGCGCTACCTCTGGGCTATGGTGTCCTTCTCGACCGTGGCGAGGGAGGCCTCGAGGTCGGCGACCGGGGTCTTGACCATCACCGCGGAACCGGCGGACACGTCGATCACGCCATCCTGAACGGCCTTCGTGGTCTGGTAGATTTCGACCAGCTTCTGGTAGGTGGCGTTGTCCTTGTCCTTTGCGCGGGCCGCGAAAACGTTCACGTACGGGAGCGCGTTGGGGTCGGCGGGGTCGTCCTGGGCGAGGGCATCCTCAACCTTCAAACCGGCCTTCTCGACGAAGTCGTTGTTGATGATCGCGGCGGCGACGTCGGGAAGCGACGTGGCGGTGAGCGAGGCCTCGAGCGCAGTCACGGTGACCTTGGACTTTTTCTTATCGATATCGTCGAGGGTCGAGTAGATGCTGCCACCGTCGGAGAGCGTAATCAGCTTCGCCGACTGCAGTACGAGCAACGCGCGAGCCAGGTTGCTGGCATCGTTCGGCACAGCGACGGTGTCGCCCTTCTTGATTTTGCTGACGTCGTCATACTGGGTCGAGTACAGGGCGAGCGGGTAGATCGCGGTGGCGCCGACCGGCGCGAGGTCTTCTTTGCTGGCCACGTTGTACTCGGCGAGGTAGACGATGTGCTGGAACTGGTTCAGGTCGAGCTCGCCGGCAGACAGGGCCGGGTTCGGCTGCCCGAACTCGGTGAAGTCGACGATGTCGACGGTGATGCCGGCATCCGCCGCGGCTTCCTCGTAGACGGCCCAGTATGGGTCGCTGGCGCCGACGACGCCGATCTTCACGGTCTCGTCGGCGGCCGCACCGGAGCAACCGGCGAGCAGGGCGACGAGCGGTACGACCGCGAGAGCGGCGAGCAGTTTCTTATTCACGATGGGGTTCCCCTTGTTGGCTTCGGTGCCGTCTGGACGGCGGTGGGTGCCGGCGCGATTTCGGGCACAGAGGGACCACGGGACAAAGAGGGGTGGGAGTCTGTGCCGCTGCGTCGCGAGGCACGTTCCAAGGCTAACGGGAGATGCTGCGCCGCGTGCGCGCCAACGTCACACGCGGTCACAGCATCTGCGACTTCAGCCCTCGATCAACTCAGAGAGTTCGATCCAGCGGGTTTCGAAGCCGGCGATGGCGGACTCGAGCGTCTGCAGTTCGGTGCTGAGCAGGCCGAGGCCGTCGAAGTCGGACTGGTCGTGCACGGCGAGGCTCTCGTGCAGGGCCGCGATCCGCGCGTTCTGCTTGGCGACCTTGCGATCGATGGAGGCGAGTTCCTTCTGCGCGTTGCGGAGGTCGGCGCCACCGATGGCGAGCTTGCGCGCCGCCTTCCCGCCGGAGGTGTTCGCCGCGTTCGCCTCGGCGGGCTTGTCAATGCCGCTCGTCTGCTTCTTGCGCATCTCGAGGTACTGGTCCACACCGCCGGGAAGGTGGCGGAAGCCGCCCTCGGTGACCGCGTACTGGTTGTCGGTGACGCGCTCGATCAGGTACCGGTCGTGCGAGACCACGAGGAGGGTGCCGGGAAAGGAGTCGAGCAGGTCTTCCATGGCCGCGAGCATGTCGGTGTCCAGGTCGTTGGTGGGCTCGTCGAGGATCAGCACATTGGGCTCGTCGAGCACGATCAGCAGCAGCTGCAGGCGGCGCTTCTGGCCACCGGACAGATCCTTGACCTGGGTGGTCAGCTGGGCGCTCATGAAACCCATGCGCTCGAGCATCTGGCCCGGCGTGATTTCCTTGCCGCCGGCCATGTACGACGTCTTCTGACGGCCGATGACCTCGCTGACGCGGTCGTTCTGGATGTCGTCGAGTTCGAACAGCTGCTGGGTGAGCACGGCGACCTTGATGGTCTTGCCGCGCTTGACGGTGCCCGTGGTGGGCAGAAGTGTGCCGGCCACCAGGTTCAGGAGCGTGCTTTTGCCGGCGCCGTTGACGCCCATGATGCCGGTGCGCTCGCCCGGTGCGATGCGCCAGGTGATGTCGTTCAGCACGGTCTTCTCGCCGAACTTCACGCCGATGTCGATCAGGTCGACGACATCCTTGCCCAGGCGCTGCATGGCCATCGACTGCATCGACACGGTGTCTCGGGGCGGCGGCTCGTTCTCGATCAGCTCGTTCGCGGCGTCGATGCGGAACTTGGGCTTCGCGGTGCGGGCGGGGGCTCCGCGCCGCAGCCAGGCCAGTTCCTTCTTCATCAGGTTCTGGCGCTTGGATTCGGAGGCCGCGCTCATCCGGTCGCGTTCGACGCGCTGCAGGATGTAGGCGGCGTAGCCACCCTCGAACGGTTCGATCAGGCGGTCGTGCACCTCCCAGGTCATGTTGCAGACCTCGTCGAGGAACCACCGGTCGTGGGTGACGACCACCAGGCCGCCGGAGTTCGTGGCCCAGCGGGTCTTCAGGTGACCGGCGAGCCAGGAGATGCCCTCCACGTCGAGGTGGTTGGTGGGCTCGTCGAGGAAGATGACGTCGTGGTCA
Source organism: Cryobacterium sp. TMT2-4 (assembly GCF_004402575.1). NCBI lineage: Bacteria > Bacillati > Actinomycetota > Actinomycetes > Micrococcales > Microbacteriaceae > Cryobacterium > Cryobacterium sp. TMT2-4. The sequence continues at coordinate 84,955 of NZ_SOGE01000035.1, forward strand.
CCGATCAGCACGGAGGCCAGAGCCACCCGGCGACGCTGGCCACCGGAGAGGTCGTCGACAAGGGCGTCCCAGGGGATGTCCCGCACGAGTCCCGCAATCACGTCGCGCACCTTGGCGTCGCCCGCCCAGACGTGCTCGTCGATGCCGCCGACGATGGTGTGGCCCACGGTCTGGCCCGAAGCGAGGTCGTCGGACTGGTCAAGCATGCCGATGGTGACGCCGCGCCGGCGCGTGACGCGGCCCGCGTCGGGTTCCATCCGGCCGGCGAGCAGGCGCATCAGGGTGGACTTGCCGTCGCCGTTGCGGCCGACGACGCCGATCCGGTCGCCTTCGTTGAGACCGGCGGTGACGCTGTCAAAAATAACGCGGGTGGGAAATTCAAGGTGCAGGGACTCGGCCCCGAGCAAATGTGCCATAGCTTTCGAGTTTAGCTGGCGCGGCTGAGAGGCCCGCGCGCCCCGGTTTCGCACCCGGTGGCCTGACTGTTGCCGAATCGGACATCTGTTGCCGAATCGGACATCTGTTGCCGGCACACCGGCAACAGATGTCCGACCGGGCCACAGTTGCGGCAAAACGGGGGGCTAGTCGTGGATGATCCGGGCCCCGTGCACCGGCCCAGTGGCGCGCACCACGCGCAGCCGGGACGCGCTCAGGGCGACCTGCAGTTCGAGGGCGCTGTCGGCATCCGCGACCAGGAAGGCCACGGTCGGGCCGGAGCCGGAGAGCAGGCCGGCCAGGGCGCCGTTCGCCTCGCCCAACTCGAGCACCTTGCCCAGGCCGGGGGCCAGGTGCAGCGCGGGAGCCTGCAGGTCGTTGTGCAGCGCCTCGGCCAGCATCCGCGGGTCGCCGGCCCGAAGCGCCTGCAGCACGTTGGTGTCGACGGAGGGCTGGATCTGGGCTGGAAAGATGTCCTGGGCGTGGCGTTCGCGGTGGCGGTCGAGCTCGTTGTAGACGCCGGGGGTCGAGAGGCCGAAGTCGGCGAGGGCGAGCACCCAGTGGAACTGCCCCTTGGCCAGGGCTGGGCTGAGCTGGTCGCCGCGCCCGGTGCCGATGGCGGTACCGCCGGTGAAGGCGAACGGGACGTCAGCGCCGAGGGTCGCGGCGATCTCGATGAGGTCGTCGCGGGTGGCGTCGGTTCCCCACAGGGTGTCGCAAGCGAGGAGGGTGGCCGCGGCATCCGCCGACCCGCCACCCATGCCGCCGGCGATGGGCACGTTCTTCTCGATCGAGAGGCGCACTCCCCCGCGATAGCCGGCCTTGCGGGCCAGGTCGCGCGCGGCCTTGATGGCGAGGTTGCTGCCGTCGACGGCGAGACCCGAGGCATCTATGGGGCCGGTGAACACGACCGAGAAGTCGTCGGCCGGCCAAGCGCGCACGTCTTCGAACAGTGACACGGCCTGGTAGGCGGTGGCCACCTCGTGGTATCCGTCTTCGAGGACCGCACCGACCTTGAGGCAAACGTTGATCTTGCCGGGCGCCCGCGCATGCACCACGGGGGAAGGGGCCGGGTTGGTCATGTGACTAACCTAGCCCAGCCGCACACTCGCGACTGCCCCGCGGCGGCACGCGTCAGTGTGCGGCGAGCTGGGCGCGGGCGATCGCCAGGAAGTCCTCGACCGTGAGCTGCTCGCCGCGCTCGGTAGGGTCGATTCCGGCGTGCGTCATGATCTCGGTGGCACTCGATGGGTCACCGAGAACGGAGGACAACGACTGGCGCAGCATTTTGCGGCGCTGCTGGAACGCGGCATCGACGAGGGCGAAGGTGGCGCGGCGCAATTCCTCGGATTCGAGCGGCCGGGCGCGTCGTTCGAAGGCGATCAGGATCGAATCGACGCCGGGAACCGGCCAGAACACCTGGCGGCTGACCTTGCCGGCGGTGCGGAATGCCCCGTACCAGGCGGCCTTGACGCTCGGGCTGCCGTAGACCTTGCTACCGGATGGCGCCGCGAGGCGCTCCCCCACTTCGGCCTGCACCATGACCACTCCGGCCCGGATGGAGGCAAAGTGCTCCAGCAGGTAGAGCAGCACCGGCACCGACACGTTATACGGCAGGTTCGCCACGAGGCGGCTCGGGTCGCCGGGCAGTTCCATGATCTTGAGCGCGTCGTTGCGGATGACGGTGAGCGGCGCGCCGGGATGCATCAGCTCGACCGTCAGCGGCAGCTGCTCGGCGAGCCGGTCATCGATCTCCACGGCCACGACGGTCGCGCCGGTCTCGAGCAGCCCCAGCGTGAGGGATCCCAGCCCGGGGCCCACCTCCAGCACAGTGTCGCCGGGTGAGACGGTTGCGACCCTGACGATGCGGCGCACGGTGTTGCCGTCGATGACGAAGTTCTGGCCGAGCTTCTTGGTGGGGTTGACGCCCAGCATCTCGGCCAGGTCGCGGATCTCGGCGGGGCCGAGGAGGGACCGTGCGCCGGGAGCGGCGGCTGGAGCAGCAGCGGGTGCTGCAGCGGGATCCGCGGGCTCGGCATCCGTTTCGAGAGCGGATGCCGGCTCCGGCACGGCGGCCGGCGCGGCATGCCGGCCGCCGGTGACTTCGTCGCTGACGGGTCGGGTGCCGGCCTCGGGTTCGTCTCCGGGAGCGTAGCCGTGGCGGGGCGGGGTCATGCGAGGCCTCCGACCCAGCTCGTGTCGGGCTCTGGCTCGGTGACCGTCACCGGTTCGGCGTCCCACCGCCCGTAGACGAGTTCGGTGTTGGACGAAATCTGGGTGGCGAGAATGGTGGCCTCCGTTTCTAGGTGGTCGGCCATGACGCGCAGGGTGTGCGGCAGCAGGTACGGCGCGTTCGGGCGGCCGCGGAAGGGTGCGGGGGTGAGGAACGGGGCATCCGTCTCGACCAGCAGCAGCCGGCGCGGCACCGCGGCCAGGGCCTCCCGCAGATTCTGGGCGTTCTTGAAGGTCACGGTTCCCGCGAACGAGAGGTACCAGCCGTTGTCGGCGAGGATGCGGGCCATCTCGACGTCGCCGGAGAAGCAGTGGAAGACGGTGCGATCGGGCGCGCCGACCCGCAGCAGGGTCTCGATCACCGCGGCGTGGGCGTCGCGGTCGTGGATCTGCAGCGCGAGGCCGTTCTGCTTGGCGATGTCGATGTGCGCCTCGAAGGAGCGGAGCTGGCTGGCGTGTCCTTCGGGGCCGGTGCGGAAAAAGTCCAGTCCGGTCTCCCCGATGGCGACCACGCGCGGGCGCGTCGCCAGCTCGGCGATCTCAGCCAGGGCGTCGTCGAGGGTGCCGGCGGCCTCGTAGACCGGGGCCTCGTTGGGGTGGATGGCGACGGCCGCGAGCATGCGCGGCTCCCGGGCGGCCATCGCGGCCGACCAGCGCGAGGTCTCCAGGTCGCCGCCGACCTGGATGACGCCGCGCACGCCGACGCTGGACGCGCGGTCGAGCTGCTCGGCCACGCTGAGCGACTGCTCACCGTCGGCGATCTCCAAGTGGGTGTGGTTGTCGTAGACCGGCACGACGAGCGGGTCGGGCAGCGGCGGGTAGCTCAGGTCCCGGCCGGCACCTTTTTCGCGCTGGCGCACGGGGCCGGCTTCGGGCCCGGGCTCGTCAGCCAACCGTGGCCTCGATGCGCGGGAAAAGCGCCTCGAGCGGGGAGACCCGCGGGCCGCCGGTCCACTCCCAGGCCCGGTCGATGCGCTGGTCGGTGACCAGGCCGATGCCGCCGAGGGCGGTCCAGAGCTTCGCCGTGGCCTGCGGTACGACCGGCGAGAGCAGCACGGCGAGCGTGCCCAGTCCGCGCACGGCGGTGACCAGCACGGCTTCGAGTCGGTCCCGGTCGGCCGGGTCCTTCGCGAGCGACCACGGCTCCTGGGCGGTGATGTAGCCGTTGAGCTCGTCGACCAGTTCCCAAATCGCGGCGATGGCGTCGTGGATGGCGAGGTGTCCGATGGCCAGTGTGGCGGCATCCGTCACCCGCTTCTCGGTGCCGCGAATGAGCTCGTCGGCCTCGCTGAAGTCGCCAGCGACGGGGATCTCGCCGTCGCAATAGCGCACGACCATGGCGATCACGCGGGAGGCGAGGTTGCCGAAGCCGTTGGCCAGCTCGGACTGGTACCGGGCGGACAGGTCTTCCCAGGAGAAGGAGCCGTCCTGGCCGAAGCTGATCGCGCGCATGAAGTAATAGCGGAAGGCGTCGGAGCCGAACGTATCCGTGATCTGGTTTGGGGCGATGCCGGTGAGCTTGGACTTGCTCATCTTCTCGCCGCCCACGAGCAACCAGCCGTGCCCGAAGACCTGCCGAGGCACCTCGATGCCCGCGGCGAGGAGCATTGCAGGCCAGATGACGGCGTGGAAACGCAAAATATCTTTGCCCACGACGTGCGTCGCCGGCCAGAGGCGGCTGAACTTCTCGTCGTCGTGGCCGTAGCCGGCGGCGGTGATGTAGTTGAGCAGGGCGTCGAACCAGACGTAGACGACGTGGCTGTCGTCCCAGGGCACCTTGATGCCCCAGTCGAAACTGGAGCGGGAGATCGACAGGTCGCTGAGGCCCTGCTTGACGAAGGATATTACCTCGTTGCGCGCCGACGCGGGCTGTACGAAGTTCGGGTTCTCCTCGTACAGGGCGAGGAGCTGGTCGGCGAACGTGCTCATCCGAAAGAAGTAGTTCTTCTCGTGCAACAGCTCGCAGGGGATGGAGTGGATGGCGCAGACCTGCTGCCCGGCGTACTCGCCGACCCCATCGATGAGGTCGCTCGGCTGCTTGTACTCCTCGCAGCCGACGCAGTAGAAGCCCTCGTACTCGCCGGTGTAGATGTGGCCGGAGTCGTAGAGGTGCTGCAGGAACTTCTGCGCGTTCACTTCGTGGCGCACATCGGTGGTGCGGATGAAGTCGTCGTTTCGGATGTCGACCGTCTTCAGCAGCGGCTTCCAGGCGGTTTCGACCAGACGGTCGGCCCACTCCTTCGGCGTGACGCCGTTGGCGGTCGCGGTGCGCAGGATCTTCTGCCCGTGCTCGTCCGTTCCGGTGAGCAGCCAGGCATCCTCGCCGGACTGCCGGTGCCAGCGTGCGAGCACGTCGGCAGCCACCTCGGTATAGGCGTGCCCGATGTGGGGGACATCATTCACGTAGAAAATGGGCGTGGTGATGTAAAAAGATGAGCCGTCGGACATGCTCTCATCCTATTAGGAGCAGCGGATGACGCTGGCCGTGTTACCTTGTGCCGCGTTCGTCGTGGTGCGTGGGCCGAAGTCCGGCGGCAGCACCTGCCGCGCGGCCGGGCCCGGGTCCGGTTCGGGGCGTCCCGGAGGGCGAGGGACTCCCGCACGTCCAGGCCGTGCACCTTTTGGTGCGGGTAGTCCACGGGATCTGCTGAGCACGATCGCGCCGTCGTGCCCCCCGGCCGCGAACTCCTGTCAGGGCAGAGGCAGAGCCTGGAAGTCCGCGCGGGCCGCGGCGGGCTTGCCCGTCTTGCGCTCCAGCGCCGCCTCGTAGAGGGCGCGCTTGCCGAGCCCGGTGGCGGCGGACACGTCGGCGGCCGCATCCTTGAGACGGATGCCCGACTCCACCAGCGCGAGCACCTCGACCACCCCGGTCTCCAGATCCAGCACGCGTGCCTCCGCCCCGGCGACCACAATGGCGATCTCGCCCTTGACCCCGCCGGCGGCCCACTCAGCCAGCTCGGTCGCGGTACCGCGCTTCACTTCCTCGTAAAATTTGGTCAGCTCACGGCAGACCACGACGCGGCGCCCGGCCCCGAGCACCGCAGCCAGATCGGTGAGGGAGGCCGCCAGCCGGTTGGGCGATTCGAAAAAAACCATTGTGCGCCGCTCCGCGGCCACCTCCCGGAGGGCCGAAACCCGGTCGCCGTGCTTGCGGGGCAGGAACCCCTCGAAGGTGAACCGGTCCGTCGGCAGCCCGGACACGGCGAGCGCGGCGAGCACGGCCGACGGCCCGGGCAACACCGACACGACGACGCCGGCCGCCACCGCGGCATCCACCAGGTGGAAACCCGGGTCGGATACCGTCGGCATCCCTGCGTCGCTGAGCACCAGGATGTCGGTGTCGCGGGCGAGTTCGACGAGTTCGGCCGCCTTGCCGCGCTCGTTGTGGTCGTGCAGGCTGATCAGCCGCGGGCGGTTCTCGATGCCCAGGGCCTTGAGCAGGTGCACGGTGACCCGGGTGTCCTCGGCGGCGATAATCGTCATCGTGCCGAGCGCCTCGATCAGACGCTTTGACGCGTCGCCCAGGTTTCCGATCGGGGTGGCAGCCAGGAGGATCATGGTCCCAGTCTCGCAGCCACGGATCACTACGATGGTCACGTGTTCGTGACAAGCCGCGTTTTCTTCTGGGCCGGGCCGCTGGCGGTGACCCTGCTCGCGGCGGTGCTGCGACTCTGGAATCTCGGCGTGCCGCACGGGCTGGTGTTCGACGAAACCTTCTATGTGAAAGACGCCTGGACTCTCAACAACCTCGGCTACGAGTCGACCTGGCCCGAGGGGGCGGACGCCCTCTTCGCCGCCGGGCAGACCGATGTCTTCCTGTCCGACCCGTCGTTCGTGGTGCATCCGCCGCTCGGCAAGTGGCTGATCGCACTGGGTATGGCTGTCGTCGGCCCCGAACACAGCTGGGGCTGGCGGATCGCCACCGCCCTGATCGGTGTGCTGGCGGTCGTGCTGCTGATGTTGATCGCGAAGAAGCTGTTCGGGTCTACCGTGCTGGCCGTGATCGCCGGGTTCCTTTTCGCCATCGACGGCAACGCCATCGTGATGTCGCGCGTGGCCCTGCTGGACAACTCCGTGATGTTCTTCGCACTTCTCGGGTTTGGCGCTGTGCTGCTCGACCGGGACCGGCACGCCACCAGGCTGTCTGCCCGCCTGGTCCAGGCGCGTGAGGCCGGGCGGGAGCCGGGCTGGGGGCCGACCCTGTGGCGGCGGCCCTGGCTGCTCGCGGCCGGCCTTGCCTTCGGGCTCGCCTGCAGCGTCAAGTGGTCGGGCATCTACTTCCTCGCCGCCTTCGGCGTCTACCTTGTTCTCGTCGACGCCCTCGCCCGGCGCCGCGCCGGGCTCCCGTTCTGGTTCAGCGCCGCCGTGCTCAAGCAGGCACCGGCGACCTTCCTGCTGATCGTGCCGGTGGCCGTCGCCACCTACCTGGCCTCCTGGACCGGCTGGTTCGTCACCCGGGGAGGCTACTACCGCGACTGGGCCACTACGCCGGATGCCGCGTGGACCGGCGCCCTCGCCTGGATTCCCGACTCGATGCAAAGCTTCTGGCACTACCAGGTGGCGGCTTACACCTATCACGTCGGGCTCTCCACGCCGCATCCGTATCAGGCGAACCCGTTGACCTGGCTGTTCATGAGCCGCCCGACAAGCATGTACTACCGCGGCTCCGCTCTGGGCGAGAACGGATGCGACGTCGCCACCTGCTCCGAGGCGATCACCGGCATTGCGAATCCGATGATCTGGTGGGCGGCCACGGCGGCGGCCTTCTACCTGGTGTATCGCCTGGCGCGCTACCGCGAGTGGCAGGTCGGCCTGATCCTGATGGGGCTGGTCGCCGGCTACCTGCCCTGGCTGATGTACCTGAACCGCACGGTCTTCCAGTTCTACACGATCGCGTTCGAGCCCTACCTGCTCCTCGGCCTCACTTTCGTGATCGGCGTTCTGCTCCCCCGGGCAGGCTGGGTCGTGCTGGGCTTCCTGGTGGCGGCCGCGCTCCTCAGCGCGTATTTCTACCCGCTCTGGACGGGCATCCAGACCCCGTTTACGTTCTGGCAACTGCACATCTGGCTTCCCAGCTGGCGCTGACTTTCACGTGCTTTTCCGGGAAACCGGAAGCCACTTATATGCCTCTGTGGGCATATACCGACTGGGAAAGCGGTGTGAAAGCACCCGTTTCCAAGGGGTCCGGCCCATAGAATATGGATATCTGTTTTACGAGTGTCTGCTCCATCACCGACTGAGAAGTCCGGATACAAACCAAAGGCCTCATGTCGGAAGCTGTTGCCGCATCCACGGTGCGCATTGTCAAGACCCGCCCGGGTGGCGATTCGAAAAACCCCACCACCGAGTATTCATCGCTGCTGCACACCGTGCGCAACCTTGGACTTCTGAAGCGCGCCACCGGTTTCTACTGGTTCGTCTTCTCCATGCTCGTGCTCGCCACCCTGGGAACCGGGACCGCGTTCGTGCTGCTCGGCGACAGCTGGTACCAGCTCATCGTCGCGGGCGTGCTCGGCATCATCCTCACCCAGTACGCGTTCCTCGCCCACGAGGCGTCGCACCGCCAAGTGTTCGAGGGCGGTCGCGCGAACGACCGCGCCGGGCGCATCCTCGCCAACCTGTTCGTCGGCATCAGCTACGCCTGGTGGATGAACAAGCACAGTCGTCACCACGCCAATCCGAACGTCATCGGCAAGGACCCGGACATCGCCCCCGACTTCATCGTCTTTCGGGAAGAGGACGCAGCGAAGGTCAGCTGGCTCGGCTCGTTCGTCACGCGCAAGCAGGGCTATCTCTTCTTCCCGCTCCTGATGGCCGAGGGGTTCAACCTGCACGTGCAGGGTTTCAAAACCGTCTTCGGCAAGAAGAAGGTCGACAAGCGCTGGCTCGAGATCAGTATGCTGACCACCCGCATCGTGCTCTATGTCGCCGCGATTTTCTACTTCCTCCCCGTCGGCATGGCGTTCGCGTTCATCGGCGTGCAGCTGGCCGTCTTCGGTGTCTACATGGGGGCGTCCTTCGCGCCGAACCACAAGGGCATGCCGCAGCTCCCCCACGAGAGCAAAGTGGACTTTCTCCGCCGCCAGGTGCTCACCTCCCGCAACATCCGCGGCGGCACGTTCATGGACACGTTCATGGGCGGACTCAACTATCAGGTCGAGCACCACCTGTTCCCGAACATGGCTCGTCCGCACCTGCGCAAGGCCCAGGAGATCACCAAGGAATACTGCAAGACGCACAACATCCTTTACACGGAGACGTCGCTCATCGAGTCCTACGGCATCGTCATCGCTTACCTGAACAAGGTCGGGCTCGGCGCCCGCGACCCGTTCGACTGCCCGATGGTCGCCCGGTTCCACCACCGGTAGATCGGCTGCAGCACTCCGACGAGCCGTGAGCAAAGCCCCTGTCCCCGTGCGGGAGAGGGGCTTTTCTCACGGATCGGCGACGGGTACCAGGCCCGCCGCGGGCAAAGATGGCCGTAAACTCGGTGCAATGTGGCTGCCCGGTGTGCTGGTCGCGGCCGCGGCCGCGCTGCTCGCCGGAATCGTCCACGCGGTCATCCCTGCCCTGCCGCTGCTCACGCTCGCTGTCGCCTTCGGAATCGTCGCCGGTAATCTCCCGGTCGCCCACCGTGCGTTGACGGGAGTCCTTTCCAAGGGCCTGAAGCTCGCGGCCACCCGGTTCATGCGCATCGGCATCGTGCTGCTCGGCCTGAAGCTGAGCCTGGTGGACATCCTGGGCTTGGGCTGGGTGACCATCATGACCACCGTCCTGATCGTGCTGCTCACCTTCGTCGGCACCTACTGGCTCGGGCGCGCGGTTCGCCTGCCCGGCCGCCAGCCGATCCTGATCGCCACCGGCTTCTCCATCTGCGGGGCGTCCGCGATCGGCGCGATGAGCGGGGTGGTCAAGGCGAAGGATGTCGACACCGCCACCCCGATCGCCCTGGTCACCCTCTGCGGCACGCTGGCCATTGCGGTGCTGCCGGTGCTGTGGCATCCGCTCGGTCTGACCGATCTGCAGTTCGGGCACTGGGTCGGCGCCGGCGTGCACGACGTCGGCCAGGTCGTCGCGACCGCGCAGATCGCCGGGCCCGCCGCGCTGGCCGTGGCCGTCGTCGTGAAGCTCACCCGGGTGCTGCTACTCGCGCCGATCGTCGCCGTCATCGCCGTCGGCGAGCGCAGCCGCGAGACGCGCGTCGCCACGGTGACGGATACCCCCGTGTCCCGCCCGCCGCTCGTGCCCCTGTTCGTGGCCGGTTTCCTGGCCGCCGTTCTCGTGCGCACGTTCGCCCCGCTGCCGGACGCCGTGTTGGCCGGCGCGGACACCGTGCAGACCTACCTGCTCGCGGCCGCGCTCTTCGGGCTCGGCGCCGCCGTGAACCTCGGTTCCATCCTGCGCACCGGAGGCAGGGCCCTCCTCGTGGGTCTGACCTCCTGGACGTTGATCGCCACCCTCGCCCTCGCCGCCGCGCAGCTGCCCTGAGCCGGTGTCAGCAGCTCCGTCCCGAACGAATTCGACGGAGATTTGGCCCGAATCGCACCCAATCAGGCCGAAAACGCACTTTCAGAGCAGAATCTCCGTCGAATTGGTTCGACGCCGAACAGCGAGGTGGCGCTCAACGGCGGGAGAGCCAGCCCCCGGCCGCGGCGTTCGGCGCCCGGTTCAGGGCGAACCGCGGCGGAGCGGCTGCGGTGCCCGTGGTCAGGTCGGCGAGGATTCGCCCGACCGTCGGCGTGAACTTGAAGCCGTGGCCGCTAAAGCCAGCCCCCACGATCACGGGGCCCACCCGGTCGAGCACGAAGTCCTCGTCGGCCGTGGTCGTGTAGGTGCAACTGACCGGTTCGAGCGTGTCGGGGTCGGCGCCGGGCAGCCATTCGCGCACATAGCGCGCCAGGGCAGCCAGCTGAACGGGCTCGGGTTGGAAGCTGCGCGCATCCGGGTCGGTGCCGGGACCCACGCCGTGCCAGCCGGCTTTGATCCCCTGGCCGGGCGTGTACATGCCGTAGACCGGCGAGTACCAGTATCCGTAGCGCGGGTCGGACCAGGCGGGCGCATGGTTGAAGCCGGGCCACTCGGTCTCGGCGTGTGCGGCGGCGGCCGGGGAGGCGTCGCGCAAGGCGAAGTGCGCCGGCTGCTCCTGCGTCACCGTGAGGCGCGGCATCGGGATCACCCCGGCCAGCAGTGCGCTGGTCCACGCGCCGACCGTGACGACGGCGCGGCGGGCGATGATCGTGCCGGCCTCGTGGGTCACCCGCACCCGGTCATCGCCCTGCACTTCCAGGCGCTGCACGCGGATGCTGTGCCGCACGTCGGCCCCGGCGGTGGCCGCGGCGGTCTGCAGGGCGGTGACCGCGGCGTCCGCGTTCACCCGGCCGGCGTCGGGGGCGAACAGCACCCGGCCGTCGAAGCGGATGCCCGGCCAGCGTTCGGCTGCGGCCTCCGGGGCGAGGAACTCGGCGCACAGGCCCACCCGGGCCAGCATTGCCGCCACTCGGTCGAACGACGGATTCGCCCCGTGATTGACGACGCCGACCTGACGCAGGAGTGTGCTCTGCGTCTCTGCTTCCAGCTCGCGCCAGAGCGACAGCGCCTCGGCAAGCATCGCCACGTAGGTCGGTTCGGCGTAGGCGGTGTTGAAATTGCGGGAGGCGCCGTGCGAGGCGCCGTTGAGGTGCCCGGGCGTGAACCGCTCCAGCACGGTGACCGGCCGGCCCCGCCGCGCCAGCTGCCAGGCCGTCGCCGACCCCATTGCCCCGCCGCCGATGACGACCGTCTCCACGCGCTCTTCCATGCCCTTATCCTGCCCGACCGGGCGGCAGGCGCGGGCACCGGGGCGGCCGCAAGTCGGCATCCGTTTCGCACTGTTACGCCCTTGTCCCGAACCCCCCGCCGATCATCGCTAACGTAAGGCCATGGCAGATCGCGAGTACGGTTTCAAGACCCGGGCAATCCACGCAGGCAACATCCCCGACGCCGTGACCGGCGCGCGGGCCCTGCCGATCTACCAGACCAGCGCGTTCGTCTTCGATGACGCGTTGGATGCCGCCGCCCGCTTCGCCCTGCAGAAGTACGGCAACGTCTACTCCCGCCTCTCGAACCCGACCGTGGCGGCCTTCGAGGAGCGCGTGGCCAGCCTCGAGGGCGGGCTGGGTGCCGTCGCCACCGCCAGCGGCCTGTCCGCGCAGTACATCACCTTCGCCAGCCTCGCCGGCTCGGGAGACCACATCGTCTCCAGTGCCAACCTCTACGGCGGCTCGATCACCCAGCTCGACGTGACGCTGCGCCGGTTCGGGGTCGAGACGACGTTCGTGCGCAGCGCCGACGCGGCCGACTACGCCGCCGCGATCACCGAGAAAACCAAGCTGATCTTCGCCGAGACGGTGGCCAACCCGTCCGGCGAGGTCGCCGACATCGAGGGACTCGCCGCCGTCGCCCACGCGGCCGGGATCCCCCTGGTGATCGACTCGACTATCGCCACGCCCTACCTGACCCGGCCGATCGAGTGGGGCGCCGACATCGTGATCCACTCCGCCACCAAGTTCCTCGGCGGGCACGGCACCACCCTCGGCGGCGTCGTCGTCGAGAGCGGACGCTTCGACTGGCACAGCGACAAGTTCCCGCTCTTCGGCGAGCCGGTGCCCAGCTACGGCGGTCTCGAGTGGGCCGGCAACTTCGGCGAGTACGCGTTCCTCACCCGCCTGCGCGCCGAGCAGCTGCGCGACATCGGCCCGGCCCTCTCCCCGCACTCCGCGTTTCTCCTCGCCCAGGGCGTCGAGACGCTGCCGTTCCGCATGCAGGCGCACGTGGACAACGCGCGCGCGGTGGCCGAGTGGCTCGACGCCGATCCCCGGATCGAGTACGTCAACTGGGCCGGGCTGCCGGCCCACCCGCACTACGACCGCGGCCTCAAATACCTGCCGCAGGGCCCCGGATCGGTCTTCAGCTTCGGAGTGAAGGGCGGCCGCGACGCCGGGCGCACCTTCATCGAATCGGTCGACCTGGCCAGCCACCTCGCCAACATCGGCGACGCCAAGACCCTGGTCATCCACCCGGCCTCCACCACCCATGCGCAGCTGAACGAGACCCAGCTCGTCGACGCCGGCGTGTTGCCCGGCCTGGTCCGCATCAGCGTGGGCATCGAAGACGTCGAGGACATCATCTACGACCTCGACCAGGCCCTTGGCCGGATTGCGGGGACCAAATGAGCGAGCACCACGTGAACATCGACGCCACCCCCGACAGCGCCGCCGCAACGGTCACGGATGCCGCCGCGCACGACACCGTGCACCTCGCCAATGGGCTCAGCTGCTCAGTGCCCACCGGTTCCCCCCTCGCGAAGCTGCTGAAATCCCAGCGCACCTGGGTGGGTCCCGACGCCAAGGCCCGGCTGAAGATCCTGCGGGCGGCGAAGTCCATCGCCATCGTCGGCGCGTCGCCGAATCCGGCCCGCTCCAGTTATTTCGTGGGTACCTACCTGCAGCAGTCGAGCGACTACCGGGTCTACTTCGTCAACCCGAACGCGAAGACGATCCTCGGCGAGACGGCCTACCCGGACCTCGCGTCGCTGCCCGAGGTGCCCGACATCGTCGACGTGTTCCGTCGCGCCGGCGACATCCCGGCCGTGATCGACGAGGTGCTCGCAATCGGGGCGCCCACCGTCTGGGTGCAGCTGGGCATCTGGAACCAAGAGGCCGCCGAATACGGCGAATCGAAGGGGCTCACCGTGGTGATGGACCGCTGCATCAAGATCGAGCACGCCCGGTTCCACGGCGGGCTGCACCTCCTCGGGTTCGACACCGGCCAGATCACGGCGCGCAAAACCATCCGCTGATCCGTCCCCGGGGCACAACCCCGGCACGGTTACGATGGTCGGATGACTGCGTATGTGTCGGCACTCGACCTCTTCTCCATCGGCATCGGCCCCTCCAGCTCCCACACGGTGGGCCCGATGCGGGCGGCGCTCACCTTCGCCGACCACCTGCGCGAGGCCGGTCTGCTCGCCGACGTGGCCCGAATCGGCTGCTCGCTCTACGGCTCGCTCGGCTCGACCGGACTCGGCCACGGCACGCCCGACGCAGTCCTGGCCGGCCTCTCCGGGCTCCGCCCCGAGACCTGCGACCCGGATGACGTGCGCTCCGCCTGGTCCGGCCTGGCCGACGACGCCGTGCTGATGCTCGGCGGCAGCCATGCCATCCCCGTGCGAAAGGACGACGTGTCCTTCGAGGCGCGCACCCGGCTGCCCGGCCACCCCAACGCGCTGACCCTCACGGCCTGGGGGCACGACGCCGTCCCCCTGCTCGAGGAGACCTGGTACTCGATCGGCGGCGGCTTCATTCGGCGCGACGGCGACCCGATCGGCCCATGCAGGGCCGTGCCACAGCCGCGGCAGTACTCCTCCAGCGCCGAACTCCTCGCCCTCTGCGACCTTTACGCCGTCGCAATCTGCGACATCGCACGCGCCAACGAGGAGACGATCCACGGGGCCGAGGCGCTCGACGTCGGCCTCGACGCGATTTGGAACGCCATGAGCGACTGCGTGGAGTCAGGACTCGAGGCCACTGGCACCCTCCCCGGCGGCCTTCAGGTCAAGCGCCGCGCGGCGGCCGTGCGCATGCAGCTAGAGGAATATGACCGGCTGCCGTCGCGTGAACGCGACACCTCGACCGAATGGCTGCATGCATTCGCCCTCGCCGTCAACGAGGAGAACGCCTCCGGCGGCCGCGTGGTCACCGCCCCCACCAACGGCGCGGCCGGCATCATCCCCGCGGTCGGCCACTACTACCTGCGCTTCGTGCCCGGGGCGGATGCCGCGGGAATCCGTCGCTATCTGCTCACCGCCGTCGCCATCGGTTCGCTCGTAAAGGCCAACGCCTCCATCTCCGGGGCGGAGGGCGGCTGCCAGGCCGAGGTCGGCTCCGCTTGCGCCATGGCGTCCGGCGCACTCTGCGCCGTTCTCGGCGGCACGCCGCGGCAGGTGGAGAACGCGGCCGAGATCGCGATGGAGCACCACCTGGGCCTCACCTGCGACCCCGTCGGCGGGCTCGTGCAGGTGCCGTGCATCGAGCGCAACGCCATCGCCGCGTCGACCGCCGTGTCGGCGGCCCGGCTGGCCCTGCACGGCGACGGCACGCACCTCGTCTCCCTCGACGCCGTGATCGAAACCATGCGCCAGACCGGCCTGGACATGTCGACCAAGTACAAGGAGACCAGTGAGGGTGGCCTCGCCGTCAACGTGATCGAGTGCTGACATCGCCACTCGCGCCCTAAGCTGGACGCATCCGCTCGGGGGCACGAACGGAACTTTCTGCGAGGGGGACATCCGATGAATTCTGCGCGACCGACAACCACTCCTGTCTGGGCGCGGGTCGCTCTGGCCGCCATGCTGCTGCTCCCGCTCGGCCTCACCGGGTGCGCCGGCGCCCCCGCTCCGGTGGTCACCGCGACGGTTACCCTCACGCCGACGCCCACTGCGACTCCCACCCCCACGCCGACCCCTGAGCCCGAGGCCCCGGTTGTGCCGAATCCGACTATCACGCCCAACGCCGAGGCCGTGCCCGTGGAGCCGCTGCCCGAGGGCCCGGCCGTCGACCTTGGCGCCAGTACGGGGGCCACCGGCGCCCCGGTCACCGATGGTGCGGGCGCCCCGACCAGCTACTCCGTGCTGGAGGGCGACGACTTCTTCGCCATCGCGCAGCGCTTCGACCTACCGGTGCAGCAGCTGTTGCGCATGAATCCGTCGGTGTCGGGTCTGGGTGAGAATATCTACATCCGGGACGTGATCAACCTCGACTGGACCACCACTGGGTAGCGCGCTCAGGGGTACATTCCCAGCTTCTCTCTAGGGCTCCGGTAGCCCGCTCGTCAAGGTGGTGACACGCCTCGAACGTCGGGGCGGCACGGCAGTGGGGTTCCCACAATTCTCCGGGCCGAGACCGACGCGGAAACGGACGCTCCGGATGGCACCGCCATCCACGCGGGAGAGCATTCTCGCGGGACGGTCGGGTCGTCCCTTCAACAACTCCGTTGCGAACGAATTCGACGGAGATTGTGGCCGAATCGCACCCAGTCACGCCGAAAACGCACTTTTACAGCAGGATCTCCGTCGAATTGGTTCGACACGGGGCACGGCCCTCCCTTAGCGATGGACAGCGTCCACGCGGTGGAGTCGGCCCCGTCCGTCCGGGTGCGCCGCAACGGCGGGGCCGGGACGCACGTGCCTTAGTGCGTCAGCAGGTTGATGCGCTCGATCAGGGTGATCGTGCGCAGCGACTCCCGCGGGTCGACCGGGATCGGAGCCCCACGCAGAATCGCGTCGGCCAGACCGGTGTAGAACGCCGCATAGTTGCCGCGCTCGGTCGGCACCCGGGTCAGCGCGCCGTCCCGTCCGAGTACGCCCCAGGCGGACTCCGGGTCGACGCCGAAACCCGGGTCGGTCGGTCGGGCACCCGCCGCGAGGGCGGTCTCCTGGCCGTCGAGGCCCCACTTGGTGTAGCCCGCCTCGGAGCCGAGGACGTGGAAGCGCGGGCCGACCTGGGCGGCGATCCCGTTCATCCACAGGTGCGAGCGCACCCCCGACCCGTGGTGCAGCGCCACGAAGGTGTCATCGTCGGCGACCCCACCCGGGCGTCGAATGAGGGTCTCCGCGTAGACGTCGTCGACCGGGCCGAAGAGTTGCAGGGCCTGGTCGATCAGGTGGGCGCCGAGGTCGAAGAGCACCCCGCCGCCCTGTTGGATGGTCGCGCCGACCTTCCACGATTTGGTCTGCTCCGGCTTCCACCATTCGAACCGGGACTCGAACCGGCGCACATCGCCCAGCGCCCCCGCTGCGATTACGCCGCGCAGGGTGAGGAAGTCGCCGTCCCAGCGCCGGTTCTGGAACACGGTGAGCGGCAGGCCGAGGCTCACGGCCTTCTCGATCAGGCCGCGGCCTTCCCGGGCCGTCACCGCGAAGGGCTTGTCGACGACCACGGCGAGCCCGGCGTCGAGGGCGGCGTGGGCGAGTTCGACGTGCGTGCCCGACGGTGAGCCGATCACGACCAGGTCCAGGTCGTCCGCGGCGGCGAACAGGTCCTCGGCGGTCGACATCAGGCGCACCCCCGGATGACGCTCACCGGCCTGCTCGCGCCGCACGGGGTCGCGGGTGACGATCAGGTCGAGCGAGAACTCGGGGTTCGCGCCGAGGAGCGGGCTGTGGAACACGCGTCCGGACGTGCCGAACCCGATCAGTCCGGTGCGGATTGGGGCGACGGATGCTGGCGACTGCGTCATGCTCCCACGGTACTCCCGGTGCGGCTTCCGCCCGGCCCGCTACAGCCGGTCGACGCCGGTGACGCGCACGACGGCGGCGCCCAGCTCGTCGGAGTCGGCCAGGTCGACCGTGGCACTGATGCCCCAGTCGTGGTCCCCCGCCGGGTCGTCGAATATCTGCCGCACGGTCCAGACGGATGCGCCCTCGTCGAAGATGATCAGGTCTGCGCTGCGCGCATTCGCCCCGGTCAGCAGCTCGTCGTGCTCGGCGAAATAGCCGTCCATGGCATCGACCCAGGCATCCGTGTGGAAACCGTGTTCCCGGTCAAGCTCGCCCAGGGCGTCATAGTTCTCGAGCGCGGCCAGCTGCACCCGGCGGAAGAGCTCGTTGCGCACCAGGATGCGGAACGCGCGCGCATTGGTGGTCAGGCGGCGGGGCGCGGGCGGCAGCACCGACTGCGCAGCATCCGAGTGCACGGCAAGGTCCGGGTGGATGAGTTCCTCCCACTCGTCGAGCAGGCTCGAGTCGACCTGGCGCACCAGCTCGCCCAGCCACTCGATCAGGTCGAGCAGGTCTTCCGTCTTGGCGTCGTCGGGGATGGTTTGCCGGGCGGCCCGGTACGCATCCGAGAGATAGCGGAGAACGACGCCCTCGCTGCGGGCGAGCTTGTAGAAGGCCACGAACTCACCGAAGGACATGGCCCGCTCGTACATGTCCCGCACGACCGTCTTCGGGCTGAGCTCGAAGTCGGCGATCCACGGCTGGGATTCCTTGTAGGTGGTGAAGGTGACGTGCAGCAACTCCTCGAGCGGCTTCGGCCAGGTGATCTCCTCGAGCAGCGCCATCCGCTCGTCGTATTCGATGCCCTCGCGTTTCATGGCGTTCACGGCCTCGCCGCGGGCCGCGAACTGCTGGCCCATCAGCACCGGGCGCGGGTTGTCGAGGGTGGCCTCGACGATGGAGATCATGTCGAGGGCGTAGTGGCCGCTGCCGGGGCCGGCCACATCGGGGTCGGCGTCGAGCAGGTCGAACGCGGCGAGCGCGAACGGCGACAGTGGCTGGTTGAGGGCGAAGTTGGGCTGCAGGTCGACGGTGAGACGGATGTCCCCGGCCGCGCTTTGCTCCACGATCCCTGCCGCGCGCAGGGTCTTGTAGATCCCGAGGGCACGCCGGGCGTGCGCGAGCTGGCGATTCCAGGGTTCGTGGTTGTCGAAGATCAGGTCGTGGACGTGGGTGAACGCGTCACCGCCGCGCCCGATGACATTGATCAGCATCGCCGCGGTCATCTGCATGCTCGAGTGCATCGTTTCCGGCTCGGCCGCCACGAGCCGCTGGAACGAGGGCTCACCCCAGGACACGAAACCCTCGGGCGCCTTCTTGCGGATGATCTTGCGCTTCTTCTTGGGGTCGTCGCCGGCCTTCTCGATGGCCTTGAGGTTATCGGTTTCGTGGTCGGGCGCCTGGATGACGACGGTGCCGGCCGTGTCGTAGCCGGCCCGGCCCGCGCGGCCAGCGATCTGGTGGAATTCGCGGGCGTTGAGCTGGCGCATCTTGACGCCGTCGTACTTGGTGAGTGCGGTGAAGAGCACGGTGCGGATCGGCACGTTGATGCCCACGCCGAGGGTATCGGTGCCGCAGATGACGCGGAGCAGGCCGCGCTGAGCAAGCTGCTCCACCAGGCGGCGGTACTTGGGCAGCATGCCGGCGTGGTGCACGCCAATGCCCATCCGGATCAGCCGGGACAGGGTCTTGCCGAAGCTCGTGGTGAAGCGGAACTCGCCGATCAGCTCCGCGATCGCCTCCTTCTGTTCCTTGGTGGCGACCTTGACGCTGCTGAGGGCCTGAGCCCGTTCGAGCGCGGCCGCCTGGGCGAAGTGCACGATGTAGATCGGAGCCTGCCCGGTCTTCAGTAGCTCCTCCACCGTTTCATGCACGGGCGTGGTCTCGTAGTAGTAGTGCAGCGGCACCGGGCGCTCCACGCCCGTGACGACCGCGGTGGTCCGACGGGTGCGGCGCGAGAGGTCGTCGGCGATGAACGTGACGTCGCCGAGGGTCGCCGACATGAGGATGAACTGCACCCCGGGCAGGAGCAGCAGCGGCACCTGCCAGGCCCAGCCGCGGTCGGGGTCGCCGTAGAAGTGGAACTCGTCCATCACGACCTGGTCCACAGGAGTGTCCTCACCGTTTCTCAGGGCGAGGTTGGCCAGGATCTCCGCCGTGCAGCAGATGATCGGGGCGTCGGAGTTGACCGAGGAATCCCCCGTCATCATGCCCACGTTCTCGGCGCCGAAGATCTCCACCAGCGCGAAGAACTTTTCGCTGACGAGGGCCTTGATCGGCGCCGTGTAGAAGGTGCGCTTGCCGGCCGAGAGCGCGGCGAAGTGCGCACCGACGGCGACCAGGGACTTACCGGTGCCGGTCGGGGTGCTGAGGATCAGGTTCGCCCCGGAGACGATCTCGATCAGGGCCTCTTCCTGCGCGGGATACAGGGACAGACCCTGCTCCCCCGCCCACGTTTCGAAGGCCTCGAACAGCACATCCGGATCGGTGACATGCGGGAGGGCGGTGAGAGTTGCCATGATCCTTCGATCCTGCCCTATTCCACTGGGCATCCGCTCCGCGCCCGGCGGCCGGGTCGGAACCGAGCATGGTCTCTCCTCCGGCTGAGCGTGAACACGGGGACGATATGCCCGATCACCGCGGCCGTCACGGGCCGTTGCGGAGGACTCACAGGCCGCAAATCTAAGCTGGCGACATGGCCAGCCGCGACGTTTCCTCGTCCTCATTTCCGACGCCGCCGACGCCTCCCGCGCCCGGGCCGCCGGCCCGATCGGCCCCGGCACGGCTCGGGCGGCCCGCGACGGCCGGCGTGGCCGCCGCCCT
>NZ_SOGE01000032.1:0-32393 GCF_004402575.1 Cryobacterium sp. TMT2-4
GGCGGCCTTGCGGACTTCGTCGAGGGCTTCCGTGGCCCACTTCACGACGTGGAACGGGTCCGCGCAGCGGACTGCGTTCGGGCAGCGTGCTGCGACGACAGACGCGATCCACGCAGCCCCATCCGCGGAAACATGCGTGATCAGAGCGGATCGTTCCGCGCCGAGCGCATCGAAGAACGTGCCCAGGGTGGCCTTATCCTGGCCGGGTGCAGCCCAGACCAGGCGCCCCGAATCGTGGTCCACGACCACAGTCAAGAACTTCCGGCCGCGCTTGAAGGAGACCTCATCGATCCCGATCCGGGTGAGCCCGGCGAAGGGATCATGGAGCTCTTCCGTGTCAGCCCACACCCGGGTGATGATCGCCCCGACCGTCCGCCACGCGATCCGCATCAACACGGTGACCGCGGCCTTAGACGTCTGCGTGGCCAGCCACGCGACCTGAGAGTCAAAGTGATGCGTGTGGCCGGCCTGGTGCCTGGCCCATGGCACCGCAGCCACGATCACACCGTGCTCCCGGCACGACACCCGCGGGGCATCCGCCTCCAGAAAGACCCGGGTCGAGCCGAAATCCAATCCCCGCCACCGGCGGCGCCCCGCCCCCTCGTCGTAGCGCGGGCAGCGTTTCTGGCAGCTCCCGCACCGGTTCCGCATCGACCTGGTCAGTCGCACCGACGCAACAAAAACGCCCGCTACGAGGTCGAGATNGCCGCATCGACCTGGTCAGCCGAACCGACGCAACAAAAACGCCCGCTACGAGGTCGAGATCAACGTCCTCGACCACTGTCTTGTCGACACCGAGCAAAGTCCGCCATAAAGTTAGAGACCGCACGCCGTTTTCCCGCCTATAAAGTTTCTTTCCTTTGACAGTCAGAAACCTAGACAGGAAGCGGCGTGCGGCCGTTAAGGCGCTCCGAAACACCCACGGATACAGCAGGGGAGCCGAGATTCTGCCGGATTTGGCCCACAAACCCCCGAGAAAGCGGTTTTCCCCCAGAATCTCCGTCGAATTGGCTCGACGCCGGGCACGGCACCCCGCCTGTGATGAACAGCGATCACGCGGTGGTCTCAGCCCCAGCCTTCCGGAAACGACACAACCATTCGATCGGGAATCACCTAGTCGTGCTGAAGGTTTGCCGGGATGCTGGCGGTGTCGGCGCGGTCCGCCGGCAGGGGCCGCGCATGCGGGATCTTGCTGCCGAGCACCATTGCGACGACATCGCGGGCGATGCGCTGCGGGGTCAGCCCAACACGGTCGAGGATCTCGGCGCGGGTGCCGTGGTCGAGGAATTCGTCGGGCAGCCCCAGTTCGGTGACCGCCGTGTCCACGCCGGCTTCACGCAGATCTTGACGGACACGGGTGCCGACGCCGCCGACCCGGACGCCGTCCTCGATGGTCACGACGATGCGGTACTCCGCGGCCAGGGCCACGATGCTCCGCGGTACCGGGACGACCCAGCGCGGGTCGACGACGGTGGCTCCGATGCCCTGGGCTGCGAGCCGGTCCGCCACATCGAGACCGATCGTGGCCATCGGCCCGACGGTGACGATCAGCACGTCTTTCTGGGCTGATTCCAAGAGTACGTCTACGCCGTCGCCCAGGCGGCGCACGGCGTCGATTGGGGCGCTCACGCTGCCCTTGGGAAAGCGCAGCACAGTGGGCGCGTCGTCGACGGCCACGGCCTCTTCGAGCTCCTCTGCCAGGCGCACCGAGTCCCGAGGTGCCGCGAGGCGGATCCCGGGGACGACCTGGAGGATCGCCAGGTCCCAGATGCCGTGATGGCTGGGACCGTCGGGCCCGGTCACCCCGGCCCGGTCGAGCACGAATGTGACGCCGGCCTTGTGCAGGGCGACATCCATCAGGACTTGGTCGAACGCTCGGTTGATGAAGGTGGCGTAGAGCGCGACGACCGGGTGCAGACCGCCGAAGGCGAGGCCGGCGGCACTGGTGACGGCGTGCTGCTCGGCGATGCCCACGTCGTGCACCCGGGCGGGGAATCTCTCGGCCATCTTGTGCAGGCCGGTGGGACGGAGCATGGCCGCGGTGATGCCCACGATCTTCGGATCGAGTGTGGCAAGGCGCAGCAGCTCGTCGGCGAACACCGACGTCCAGGAGGGTGCGCCGGCGGATTCGGTGGACTCCCCTGTTTCCGGGTCGATCTGGCCGACCGCATGGAACTGGTCGGCGGTGTCCTGAACGGCCGGGTCGTATCCCTTACCCTTCTGGGTGATCGCGTGCACGATCACCGGCGCGCCGTAGCCCTTGGCCTGATGGAGCGCCTCGACCATCGCCGCCATGTCGTGGCCGTCGATCGGACCGATGTACTTGATGTCGAGGTTGGAGTAGAGCGCCTCGTTGTTGGAGAACCGGGCGAGGAAGCCGTGCATGCCGCCGCGCACGCCGCGGAAGAACGCCCGGGCGGGCGCGCCCATCCGTTCGAAGGCCTGACGGCTGGTCAGATAGGCACTGTGGTACGCCTGTCGGGTGCGCACGGTGTTCAGGAAGCGGGCCATGCCGCCGATGGTGGGCGCGTAGGAGCGGCCGTTGTCATTCACGATGATGATCAGGCGACGGGTGTTGTCGTCGCTGATGTTGTTGAGGGCTTCCCAGGTCATGCCCCCGGTCAGGGAGCCGTCGCCGACGACCGCGATCACATGGCGGTCGCTCTGCCCGGTCATCTCGAAGGCTCGGGAGATGCCGTCAGCCCAGGACAACGAGCTGGAGGCGTGGGAACTCTCCACGATGTCGTGCTCGGACTCGCGCCGCTGCGGGTAGCCGGCCAGGCCGCCGGCCTGGCGGAGGAGGCTGAAGTCCTGGCGCCCGGTGAGCAGCTTGTGCACGTAGGCCTGATGTCCGGTATCGAAGACAATGGCGTCACGCGGGGATTCGAAGACCCGGTGCAAAGCGATGGTCAGCTCGACCACGCCGAGGTTGGGACCAAGGTGCCCGCCGGTCTTGGAGACTTCCCGAACGAGGAACGCCCGCACCTCGGCCGCGAGCTGGACGAGCTGTTCCATCGAGAGGCGATCCAGATCTCTCGGCCCGAAGATCGTGTCCAGTAGCGCCATCGATAACACCTTTCACGTTGCGCTATCCGCCACCAGAAAACCGGCGCATAGATTCGGTCAAGCCGAGTCTACGCGCCGGTTTCGGTAGCTGGCCTAAAGGCTCCTGCGTGCTAGGCGACCAGCGAACGCAGGACGTACTGCAGGATGCCGCCGTTGCGGTAGTAATCGGCCTCACCCGGGGTGTCGATGCGGACGACCGCGTCGAACTCGACTGTGGCCTTGCCGGCGGCAGACTGCGCACTCGGCGCCGCCGTGACGCGCACCGTCTTCGGGGTGACCCCGCTGTTCAGCTCGACGAGACCCTCGATTGTGACGACCTCCGTGCCGTCCAGTCCAAGTGACGCCCAGCTCTGGCCGGCCGGGAACTGCAGAGGCACGACGCCCATCCCGATCAGGTTCGAACGGTGGATGCGTTCGAAGCTCTCCGTGATGACGGCCTTCACCCCGAGGAGGCTGGTGCCCTTCGCGGCCCAGTCGCGGGACGAACCCGAACCGTATTCCTTGCCACCGAAGATGACCAGCGGCGTGCCGGCGGCCTGGTAGTTCTGCGAAGCGTCATAGATGAACGCCTGCGGAGCCCCGTCAACGGTGAAGTCGCGGGTGTAGCCACCCTCGACTCCGTCCAGCAGCTGGTTGCGGAGACGGATGTTCGCGAATGTGCCGCGGATCATGATCTCGTGGTTGCCGCGGCGCGAGCCGTAGGAGTTGAAGTCGCCCCGTTCGACGCCGTGCTCCAGCAGGTAGGCGCCGGCCGGGCTATCGGCCTTGATCGAACCAGCAGGGCTGATGTGGTCGGTCGTGACCGAGTCGCCCAGTTTGGCCAGCACACGGGCACCGACAATGTCGACCACCGGGGTGGTCTCCATGGTCATGCCGTCGAAGTATGGGGGCTTCCGCACATACGTGGACTCAGGGTCCCACTCGAAGACCTCGCTGTCCGGTGTCGGCAGGCCGCGCCAGCGCTCGTCGCCCTCGAAGACATGGCCGTACTGCTTCGTGAACATGCCGGTGTCGATCGAGCCGTCGATCGTGGACTGCACCTCGGCGGAGTCGGGCCAGATGTCCTTGAGGAACACCTCGTTGCCGTCGCTGCCGATGCCGAGCGCATCCGTCTCGAAGTCGAAGTTCATCGAGCCTGCGAGGGCGTAAGCGATGACCAGCGGCGGGCTGGCCAAGTAGTTCATCTTGACGTCGGGGCTGATCCGACCCTCGAAGTTGCGGTTGCCTGAGAGCACCGCGGTGACGGCCAGGTCGTTGTCGTTGATCGCGGTCGTGACCTCGTCGATGAGCGGGCCGGTGTTGCCGATGCAGACCGTGCAGCCGTAGCCGACGGTGTAGAAGCCGAGGGCCTCGAGGTCGCCGGTGAGGCCGGCCTTCTCGTAGTAGTCGGTGACGACCTTCGAGCCCGGAGCCAGGGTGGTCTTGACCCACGGCTTGCTCGTGAGGCCCTTCCTGACGGCGTTTCGGGCGAGCAGGCCCGCGGCGAGCATGACACTCGGATTGGACGTGTTCGTGCACGAGGTGATGGCCGCGACAGCGACCGCTCCGTGGTCGAGCGTGTAGTTCGCGCCGTCTTGCGTGGTGATCGCGACGGGCCTGGACACGCTGATCGGAGCGTGGCTCACGTGGTTGTGTGAGGCCTTGTGGTCAAGGTTCTCGTCCTCGGCGGTGAAGCCGATCGGGTCTGAAGCAGGGAAAGAGGCCTCGACGGCCGCGTCCACAACAGTCCAGTCCTGCGTCGCGTAGCTCTGCAGGTCAAGTTCGAACTGCGACTTCGCCTCGGTGAGGATGACGCGGTCTTGCGGGCGCTTCGGGCCGGCAATCGACGGCACGACGGTGCCCAGGTCGAGCTCGAGGTACTCGCTGAAGACGGGCTCCTTGTCGGCATCGTGCCACAGGCCCTGCAGCTTCGAGTAGGCCTCGACGAGTGCAACCTGCTCGTCGCTGCGACCCGTCAGGCGCAGGTAGTCGAGGGTGACGTCGTCGATCGGGAACATCGCGGCCGTGGATCCGAACTCCGGGCTCATGTTGCCGATCGTGGCCCGGTTGGCCAGCGGAACCTGCGAGACACCCGCGCCGTAGAACTCGACGAACTTACCGACCACGCCGTGCTTGCGCAGAATCTGGGTGATGGTGAGCACGACATCCGTCGCGGTGACGCCGGTCGGGATGGAGCCGTTGAGCTTGAAGCCGACCACCTTGGGAATGAGCATCGAGATGGACTGGCCGAGCATGGCTGCCTCGGCTTCGATGCCGCCCACACCCCAGGCGAGCACGCCGAGGCCGTTGACCATGGTCGTGTGCGAGTCGGTTCCCACGCAGGTGTCGGGGTAGGCCTGAAGCACGTCGTTGCCCTCCGCGTCCGGCACGGTGCGGGTCATCGTGACGCGGGCCAGATACTCCAGGTTGACCTGGTGCACAATGCCGGTTCCGGGCGGCACGACCTTGAAATCGTTGAACGCGGTCTGGCCCCAGCGCAGGAACTGGTACCGCTCACCATTGCGCTCGTACTCGATCTCCACGTTGCGCTCGAGGGCATCCGCGGTTCCGAACAGGTCGGCGATGACGGAGTGGTCGATGACCAGCTCGGCCGGAGCCAGCGGGTTGATCTTCTTCGGGTCGCCGCCGAGTTCGGCGACGGCCTCGCGCATGGTGGCGAGGTCGACGATGCACGGCACGCCGGTGAAGTCCTGCATAACGACGCGGCCAGGGGTGAACTGGATCTCGGTGTCGGGTTCCGCCGTTGGGACCCACTCACCCAGGGCGCGAATGTGGGCCTCGGTGATGTTGGCGCCGTCCTCGGTGCGAAGGAGGTTCTCCAGCAGCACTTTCAGGCTGAACGGAAGCCTCTCGTAGCCCGTTACCGCGTCGAGACGAAAGACCTCGTAGTCCGTCGACCCGACCCGCAGGGTGTCCTTGGCTCCAAAACTGTTTACGACCGCATTATTAAGCGCCGACACGATGCCCTCTCCTTCGTGGAAACCGACGGCGAAACCGTCCGCAATCCTCAATCCTGACGACCAGACGCCTGCCCCTGCCAGCAAGGGTAACCTAACCGGCGGATGCCACGTGCGGACGATGTCCAACGCCGAACTATCTTGACGTAGAGATAACTCTAGCGGTGCCACCGCGTTTCCCGCGCCTATTTCCGGCGGGTGTCGCGGAATCGCGGTGAATTTATTCGGGCCGGCGACCCGCTGCGTCGTCGGTCTCCCGCTCGTCGGCGCGGTAGACCGCCCGGACCACCAGCCACGAGATCACCAGGAGTGGCGCGTAGAGCGGAATCCCCATCAGGAGCTTGACGGCGCCGAGCCACTCCACGTTTCCGGAGTAGTAGAGGGGAAGCTGAACAGCCAGGCGCAGGGCGAACAAGCCCGCCCAGCAGAGCGTGAGAATGGTCAGCACCCGACGCCTGGACCGGTTCGACCGCCAGGCGATTCCCTCGCCCATCAGGAATCCGACAGCCAGCCCGATCAGCGGCCAGCCGACGACCGCCGAGATGAAGAGGGCTCCGCCGTACAGTCCATTGGTCCAGAATCCGGGCAAAAAGAAGTCTTCGGCGCGGCCAGTGAACAGAGCGAGCACGGCGCTGACGATCAGTGCCACCAGGCCGCCGACGGCAGGCGTCACCGTTTGGCGGCTAATCCGGCGCAGAACGATGAAAACGACGCCGATCAGCACCGGCACAACAAGGGACAGCACCAGCGACTGCTCGGGAAAAAACTGCCGGGTGAAGGTGTAGGTGATCAGGAAGACGAGTCCGGGCAGCAGGGCCTCGACCAGTCCACGGATGCCGCCCATCGCGGCCAGCAGGGCGCGCCCGCTGATCGGATCACCCTCGGCCGCCGGCGTGAAGCCGGCCCGCCGGGCCGCCGCCGCCATGCCGTCGGCGAACGCGGCCGGCACGGGCGAGTCAGGCGCGTTCTCTGATGCGTCGGGCTCGCGGGCCTCATCGGGGAGTGGTGCGTCCGTCATTCCGGCGTTCTTCAGGACTGGCCCGGCTCGGCCGCAGTGGCGGGAGTGGCCGGCATCCGCAGCGGAATGAGGTCACGCGGCGGCATCGGGGCGGATCCGCGCACCACGACGATGCTGCGGAACAGGTTTTCGATCTCGGTCGCGGCGTCGGTGTTGATGGCACCCTCGCCGGCAATCACGCCGCGCAGGAACCAGCGCGGGCCGTCGACTCCGATGAAGCGGGCCAGCCTGCTCGTTCCGTCGGATCCCTGACCCGCGGCCACGGGGATCTCGGCCACCAATTCGGGGCCGAACGGGCCTTCGCGCAGAGTCGTCGTTCCGCCCTGCTTGCCGATCTGATCGGCGATCTGGGCGCGGATTTCGTTCCACAGGCCACTTGAGCGGGGCGCGGCGAACGGCTGTACCTGGAGGGTGGAGCCGGCGTAGTCGAGCCCGATCGCCACGACCCGCTTGCTGCCCTCTTCGATCTCCAACCGTAGGTGAAGCCCCTCACGCGGGAGGATCTTGACCCCGCCGAGGTCCACGTAGGGCCGCACCGGGTTGGCTTCGGCTTCGTCGAGGGGACCCTCGGTCGCACGATCGCCCGGCGCCGACTTGGCCGTCTCGTCCGGGTTCTCCTCCGGGTTCGCGGTGTCGCTCACTGGTTGTCTCCTGACGTTGAGGTGCCCGTGCTGATGTTCCGGCTCAGGCCGGTGGACCCGAATCCGCCAACCCCGCGCTGGCTGCCGGGCAGCCGATCCACGGGAATAAACGTGGCCCGACTGACGGGCATGATGATGATCTGGGCGATGCGGTCGCCGATCGCGATCGCATGGGGCGTGGTCTGGTCGGTGTTAAGCAGCGTCACCTTGATCTCGCCACGATACCCGGCGTCGACGGTGCCCGGCGCGTTCACGATCGTGATGCCGTGCTTGGACGCGAGACCGCTGCGGGGCACGACGAATGCCGCGAAACCGTCGGGCAGGGCGATCGCCACGCCCGTGCCGACCAGTGCTCGTTCGCCGGGGGCCAAGACTAGAGCCTGGGAGGAATGAAGGTCCGCTCCCGCGTCACCCGGGTGCGCGTAGCTCGGGAAGATGGACGCGGTAATCAGGACTTCGACGCTTTCTGCCACGTGTCGAGGCTAGTGCAGAAGTCTGATCGAATAGACCCATGCCTGAATATCGCGAAAAACTCTGGGCCTCTCCCGCACCTTATGTGGCGACTGCGCTCATCATTCCTGCCAGCATCCTCGTGTTCGCACCGATTTCGATGCTGGCCGGGGTGCTGCTGGCCGCCGGTCTGTACGCCGCTTGCGTTCTGGCGCTGCTCTTGTCGGCACCGGTGGTGCAGGTGCGGGGCGGTGAGCTCACCGCCGGGCGCGCGAGCATATCGATCGATCTGGTCGGCGAGGTTTTGCCCTTCGACGGAGATGAGGCCGCCCTGGAACGTGGCCAACGGCTCGACGCCCGGGCCTGGCTGCTCATCCGCGGGTGGATTCGGCCCGTCGTGCGAATCCCGATCGTGGATGCGACGGATCCGGCGCCGTATTGGCTGGTGTCGACGCGGCGCCCACAGAAATTGGCCGCCGCGATCAATGGATCGCGACGGCCAGCATCACATGATTGAGCGCGTTTAGGAGTCGCACTCCAGGCATACCAGGCCGAGCTTGGTCTCGTGCGACATCTGCGAACGGTGCTTCACCAGGAAGCACTCCACGCAGGTGAACTCGTCCGCCTGCGGAGGCAGAACGACGACATCGAGGTCGAGGTCGGACAGATCAGCGCCGGGAAGGTCGAAACCACCGGGGTTGTCCGAGTCGTCGACATCTACGACACCGGACATCTTGTCGGGTACGCGCTCCTTGAGGGCCTCAATCGACTCTGAGTCGTCTTCGGTCTTCCGTGGTGCGTCGTAATCGGTTGCCATACCCATCCATTCAGTTACGCCGAGAAAGGATTTCGGCGGCCATAGTTTCCAACAATCCGGGCGGAATAGCAAACTACACGCCGCGTCATTTGCTCGGCACAGTCATCAACTTGCGGCACGCCCGGCGTATTCCCCGAAGATTCACTCTTTACATGGCAGTCTTAGGCGCACTAGTGATGGCGAAAGGGCTTTCAACATGCAGGAATTGAAAGTTATTGGAGTCGAGAGCGGTGCGTTGCTCGCAGCGTCTGAAGAGGGAGACCGATTCAGGATCCCCATCGACGAAGTTCTCCAGTCCCGGCTTCGCCAGGCCCAGGTGGAACCAGCGTCGGGGCCGAAGCTGAGTCCCCGGGAAGTGCAGGCGCACATCCGTGCCGGCATGTCCGCCGAGGACGTCGTCGCGGTCACGGGTGCGTCCCTCGATTTTGTGCGCCGCTTCGAGGGCCCGGTCGTCGCCGAACGCGACTACATGGTCTCCTGCGCGCTGAGCGTGCCGGTGCACACCGCCATCGACCTCGACCCGATCGAGGGCGGCGCCACCTTCGGCACCGTCATCCGTGAGCGTCTGGCCTCGCTCGGCGCCACGAACGAGCGCTGGGCCAGCTGGAAGGAACCCGGCGCCGGCTGGATCGTCAAACTGGCCTTCACCGCCGATGACATCGACCACGACGCCCGGTGGGGCTTCGAACCCAAGAAGAACTCGCTCTCTCCGGTCGGCAGTGAAGCCATCGCCTTGTCGCAGCAGGGTGAACTGAAGGGTGCCCTGATCCCGCGGCTGCGGGCCGTCGGCGCCGAGACCAGCCTCGCCGATGTGTCCCGCTTCGACAGCGGCGCCTTCACCTTCAAGGAATCACTGTCCGAGGAGACGTTGCACGATACGGCGCCGATTCTGGACCCGGTGCCGTATTCCCGGTCGGCCGGCACGACGGATGCCGTGTCCCGTGCAGCCATCAAGCGCGCCGACGAACCGCCGCAGAGCCTGAGCGAGACGGCCGACCTGCTGGCGTCACTGCGCCGCCGCCGCGGGGAGCGCGAAGCCGCCGCTTTCGAAAGCAACCAGGTCGAGAGCCACTCCAGCCACAGCAACCCCGCCAGCACCAGCCCGGCCCCGGGCATCCGTCTGGTGAACCAGCCGGTCGAGGCCGCCGCGGAACCCCACGCCGCTCCCTCGGCTCTCGCCGCCCCGCCGACCGAGGCCCCCCGCAACGCCTGGTCTGCCCAGGCCGCCGGGGGTCAATCACCGGCCGCGACTCCGCGAGCGTCGGGTCATGGCAAGCGCGGGCGGGCCTCGATGCCCAGCTGGGACGAAATCGTGTTCGGTGCCCGCACCGACGACGACCTGCCCTAGCACGCAGGGTTTCAATGGCGCCGGCACCGGCACCGGTCCGACGAGCCTGTGCATACGACTCGCCCACGCATTCGACTACCCTAGGCAAGTGAGAATCAACACCCGGCTGCGATCCACAAGCCGGATTCCTCTGCTCCAGGCAGTGAAGACATCCGTGGCCGTCGCCCTCGGCTGGATCCTGTCGCAACTGCTACTGGACACGGAGCAGCTGCCCGTCTTCGCCGCGATCGCCGCCCTGCTGGTGGTGCAGCCGAACATCAACCAGACCCTCGGTCGCGCGGTCGAACGCAGCCTGGGTGTTATCGGCGGGGTCATCATCGCCTATGGCGTCGGTGTCGCATTCGGCCAGTCCAGCTGGGTCGTTCTCCTGGCCATCGTGTTCTGCATCATGCTGGCGTGGGCGCTTCGGCTGGCCCCCAGCTCGGCGAGCCAAATTCCGATCAGCGCCATGCTCCTACTCACAATCGGCACGGCGACGGCTGAGTACGCGCGGGACCGCATCGTCGAAACCATCATCGGGGCGGCGGCCGCACTCCTCGTCAACGCCCTGATCGTGCCGCCAGTGCTTCTTCGTCCGGCGCACGCGGCTGTGATCCGACTTGCGTACGAGATCGCGGACACCCTCGACCGGATCGTCGACGCCCTGCGGTTTCCGCAGAAGGCCAGCCAGATCGAAGAGATGATGATTAAGGTGCGTCTGCTGCGCCCCATGCTCGCCAAGGCGGATCAGGCGCTCAAGCAGGCCGAGGAGAGCCTCACGCTCAACCCGCGGCACGCGGTGAACCGGCGTCTCCTCGACATCGACGAGGAGCTCTTCGCCCGGCTGACCTCGCTCGTCGCACGCGCGATCGGCATGACCCGGTCCCTGCGCGACCACTACGACCATTCCCTGCACCTCGAGCCCACGGTGCTCGCGATCACTGTCGAGCTGAGCCGTGCCGCCCATGACCTGAGGCTCCTCGCCGAACAGGTGGACCACCCCGGCGTCCAGCAGGTCAGCCTGCCGCAGGAACCACCCACCCTGACCGCCCCCCTGATCATTGCGACGCCTCATCCGCAGCACTGGATCCTGATCGGATCCCTGATGGAGGACCTACGACGGGTGCGTGAGGAGATCAAGGGCGAATAGCCGATGATGTCCGAGGTGCACAATATGCCCGTCGGATCGAAAGGGAGCGCCCGCGTATCTGGCCCCGAACGCCTGCGCTCGGCCCGAGCAGCGTGGTCTCTCATTCACGACCAATACCCCGGGGTGTAGAGGATCGGAGCGGCCGCGTCGGTACCCTGACCAAAGGTCGACACGAGAGGGACCTCACTCTCGTGGGGTCCCTCTCGTGTTTGTTGTCCACCCTGCGCAGACCTCTGCGCGGGGACGACTACGCCTGGTTGAGCGCGGCCTGAAGTTCGATGGTGATGATGACCTTTTCGCCGAGCAGCATTCCGCCGGTCTCAAGGGCCGCGTTATAGGTGAGGCCGAAGTCGGCGCGGGTGACCTCGGTCTTCGCCGTGGCGCCGGCCTTGTAGTTGCCGTACGGGTCGGTGCCGAAGCCGCCGAACTCGAAGTCGAAGGTTACGGGCTTGGTGACGCCCTTGATGGTGAGGTTGCCGTCGACGAGGAAGTCGTCCTCGACCTGACGCACGCCGGTAGAGACGAAGCTGATGGTCGGATAGGTCTCGGCGTCGAAGAAATCGCCGGTGCGCAGGTGGCCGTCGCGGTCCGCCTGGTTGGTGTCGATCGTCACGACCTGGGCCGTGGCCGTGACGGAGGAGTCGAGCGGGTTCTCGCCGGTAACGAAGGTCGCGTCGAACTTCTCGAACGTGCCCTTGACCTTGCTGATCATGAGGTGGCGGATGCTGAAACCGACCTCACTGTGGGTCGGGTCGATGGTCCAGGTTCCGGCCTTGTAGCCGGGTATGCTCGCTGCGGTGGTCTGAGTCATGGGTTCTCCTCAATTCGCGGAACGGTGGATTCTCGTCCTCACATTCATGCAAGCGCATAGGAAAGTGAAATATTCCGAATCGGGGAGAGTTCTTTTCGACAGTGGTCCGGCCACTCCTGCCGGAATCCCTTGACTGCCTCCGGGGCCGAGGGTACCGTCAGTCGCTCAGGGGCTGGTGCATGGGTGGAACGGAGGGCTGAAATGCGCTCACGGTTTTTGCTCCCCCTGGGTCTGCTGATCGCCCTGCTCGCCGGATGCGCGTCCCCGGCCCCTTCGTCGCCCTCCTCTGCTTCGGCAACGGCAACCGAGAGCGTGGTAATGCGCCCCACCACCGAGGGCGGTCTGCCTGCCGCGGGCTTCACCGTCACCGAGGAGACGACCGTCACGCTCGACTGTGGCAGCGCGTCGTTCGATGATCGGCCGTCCGCAGTCGCCGTCGACGACAACATCCACGCCTGCACACCGTCGAGCGCGTTCGCCGTAGCGTGCTGGCAGGATGCGGCGCCCGGCTTTGTGGCCTGCTACCGCGACCCGTGGACCACGGCGGTGGTGCGCCTGCCGAGCACCGGGAGCCTGCCGGCGGCCACCGCGCCCGAGCAGGCGCGACCGCTCGGGCTGTTGCTCAGCGACGGGGACCGCTGCCTGATTCGCAGCGGTGGCGTTTGGAACGACCTGACCGAGCACCCCGCCTGGTACGGCACCTACTCGTGCACGGAAGATGGGGCGGTCTGGGCGGAGAGCGCAGACGGCATCGATCGGTCAGGCCCCCGATGGACGGTGCGCGTCGCGCCCATTTCGGGGGGAGATCCGCTCACCACCCGCGAAGTCGTCACGGCGTACTTCGTCGGCACGGCAGAGGGCTAGCGGACTGAGAGCTGACCGGGCGCCCGACGGACTGGGTCATGACTTTGGTGACACCCAGCTGAGGACACTCCGGTGCCTCCGACGAAGACGAGAATGCGTGATTAGAGTGTGCCGGCATCCATGAGGTCCTACTCGGTGCGGTTCGCTGCACAATCTGGATTTGGGGTTCACTCCTGGGATGCGCTGAGGGCGGCCCGGCCGCGCAGCACCAGGAGCTTGTAGGCAGCATCATCGATCTGCTCCAGCGTGAGCCGCCCGGTATCGACCGCTTCGACGATTCTGCCGATCAGAACTGTGACATCGGTGCCGTACCGCGCGGGATTCGCCGGCAGAACGGAGAGCAGCATGGTGTTGCCCGCTGCCAGGGCGGCGATCCCGTTCTCGGCCGGGTCGGCGTACTCCGGCAGGCCGAAGTCCTGGAGCATCAGCAGATCGTCGGTAATCGTGACGCCGTCGAAACCGAGTTCGGTGCGGAGGATCTCGTGCCAGGCCGGCGACAGGCTCGCCGGACGCGGATCGACGCTCGGGTAGGCCAGGTGGCCGAACATGATCAGCGCCGCGCCAGCCTCGATTCCGGACTGAAACGAAGGCGCCTCACGGGTCAGCCAGTCCTGATAGCCAAGCGGAGTCGACGGGATGCTTCGGTGCGAGTCCCCCGGCGCCGCCCCGTGACCGGGGAAGTGCTTGAGCGTGCTCAGAACCCGCGCACGCTCACCGGTGACCGCCGCAGCCACCCGGGCGGATGCCGACGCCGGGTCGGTGCCGAGCACCCGGCCGGCCAGGAACGAGCTCGGGTCGGCCGTGACGTCGGCGACGATGCCGAAGTTGACACTCACGCCGACGGACTGGAGCAGGGTCGACCGACTGCGGAAGGCATCCTCTGTGGCCGGTGCGGGGAGCGTCTGCAGCTGGGCAGCCCCGGGCGCCAGGTCGGCGGGCAGCCGGGAGACCTCGCCGCCCTCCTGATCGATGCCGATGAGCAGCGGGAGTTCCGGGTCGGGACTGAGGGCATCCGTCATTGCCCGCATTTCTTCCGGGGAGACCGGCACGTTGTCATCCATCAGGATGAGTCCACCGAGGCCGTTCGCCCCGGCGAAGGTGCGCAGCTCGGCCGCATCTGTTCCCGGCTGGTGCAGCATCAGTAGGCTGGCGACCTTCTCGGTCAGGGACATGGCGGCCAGGCGGCGAGTGGCGTCTTCGGCAACGGGGCCGGCCGACCAGCCGGGCCCGAGCGGGGCGGCAGTGCCGCTTTTCGCGTCTGTTCCGCGCGCCGCGGTGCAGCCGGAGGGGGTGAGGGCCAGCAGGGCCATGGCGGCGAGCGCCGCCAGGCGGCGGGCTGGGGCCGGGTGTCGTCGGCCGGAGATCACCGATCCAGGCTAACCTGCCGGCAGCTACCGCGGCGAAGCGCCCATCCACTTCACCGCTGGCGGCGTTACAATCGGTCTTCGAGCGGGGAGGCGCGCATGCAGATGAGGGACATGGCCGGCGAGGCCGTGCTGATCGCCGCCGGCGGGCGGTCCATCCTCCTGCAGATCGCCGACCCGGCGATCGGCCACGGAATTGCGCACCACAGCGACTTCGCCTCCCGACCGCTCGATCGGCTGCGCGGCACCCTAACCTACGTGTACGCGGTCGTGTTCGGAACGCCGGAGGAGGCTGCCCGGGCACGACGCCGGGTCGATCACGCCCACGCCCCGGTGTCGGGCTTGGCCACCGAGGCTCGTCCGGCTTACACCGCCTTCACCCCAGAACTGCAGCTCTGGGTGGCGGCGACCCTGTATGACTCCGCCATGACCATGCGGGAGCTGGTCTACGGCCCGCTCGACGGAGCCACGGCGGACGCGCTCTACCGGGAGTACGCCGTGCTGGGCACGGCGTTGCAGATGCCCGCGGAGCTGTGGCCGCCCAACCGGGCCGCCTTCGCCGCCTACTGGGACCGACGCGTCGGCGAGTTGCAGACGGATGCCGCCACGCGCGCCGTGGCACGCCAGCTGCTGCATCCCCGCACCGGGCCGCTCTGGCTGCGGCTGATGATGCCACTGGGCCGGTTCGTGACCGTCGGACTGCTCCCCTGCTCGGTGCGGGAACTGTTCGACCTGCCCTGGACCGTGGGGGCGCAGCGCCGCTTCGACCGGCTGATCCGGCTGACCATACGTGTCTATCCCCGGCTTCCGCGCCGGCTGCGCCACTGGCCCAAGAACCACTACCTGCGCGCGATGCGGTAGTCGCCTGGGCTCGCGGTAGTCTGAGGGTTTCCCCAGCCTGAGGATTCCAATGACGCAGCACTCGGCCCCCGCCGCCCCGGGCACGCCCGACGGTCTCGACGCGATCGACCGGCAGATCGTGGCCGAACTCAGTCGCGACGGCCGCCTGTCGATGCGCCAGCTGGCCGTGCTCGTGCACATTTCCCGCACCACCGCGCACACCCGGATGCAGAATCTCGTGCGTCACGGTGTGGTCACTGGATTCGGCGCACAGATCGACCGCCGGGCGCTCGGGCTCAGGGTCTCCGCCCTCGTGATCGTCAAGATCGGCGATGTCTCCTGGGCCGAGATGGCCCGGCGCCTGAGTGAACTGCCCTTCGTCGAAAAAGCTCAGGCCGTGAGCGGCGACATCGACATCATCCTCACCGTCAGCGCTCCGGACCACGAGCAGCTGAGCCAAGCCATCCTGCGCGATATCCACAGCATGCCCGGCGTGATCTCCACCCGGTCCCACCTCATCCTCGAGGAAATCACCGGCCTGCCCCCGGCTCGCGCTGCGGACAGCTGGCGCTGAACGGTCGTTTTCCGCGGACGAATGGCCCGGCACGACGCCGCTTCGGACCAATCGTTCGTATCCGTCGCCGGGGCACCGTCGACGGCGCGGAGATGCCCCACCATTGCGACATGAGCCTCAATGTCGAGAGCCTGGTTGAGAGCCCCCTCGCCGCGCCGCGTCCCCTCCGCCTGATCGATGACACCGGTCGCGCCGCGCCATTCGATGAGGCCGGCGGGTTTGACCTGCCGGACCCGGCCACACTGCTCAATCTCTACCGGCGCATGGTCGTCGCCCGCCGGTTCGACGTGCAGGTCACCGCGCTGACCCGGCAGGGACGCCTGGCGACGTACCCGTCAGCTCTCGGCCAGGAGGCCTGCGAGATCGCCGCGGTCGCCGCCCTCGGCGCCGAGGACTGGCTCTTCCCCACCTACCGGGACAGCATCGCCCTACTGACCCGCGGCGTGCCGCCCGAGCACATCCTGGCCTCGTTCCGCGGGGACTGGCACAGCGGCTACGACCAGAACGCCCACCGGATCGCCCCGCAGGCCACCCCTCTGGCTACCCAGGCGCTGCACGCCGTGGGGCTCGCGACCGCGTCCAAGCTCAAACGGGAGCGCACCGTCGCACTGACTCTGCTCGGCGACGGCGCCACCAGCGAGGGCGACGCCCACGAGGCGTTCAACTTTGCTGCCGTCTGGCAGGCCCCGGTCGTCTTCGTGGTGCAGAACAACCAGTACGCGATCAGCGTGCCGCTGGACAAGCAGATGCGCTGCCGCACCATCGCCGACAAGGCCATCGGCTACGGGATGCCCGGCTACTTCGTTGACGGCAACGACGTCGCCGCAATGTACGCGGTCACCTCGTCGGCAGTGGAGAACGCCCGCGCCGGCCACGGCCCGACCCTGATCGAGGGTCTGACCTATCGGATGGAGGCACACACGAACTCCGACGACCCGAGCCGCTACCGCGATCCCGGGGATCTGGAGATCTGGCGACGCCGCGACCCGATCACCCGCCTGGACACCTACCTGTGCGAGATCGGTGCGCTGAGCGACGCGGAGCGTGCGGACATCCGTGCCGAGGCCGAGGATCTGGCGGCGGACACCCGCGAATGCATGACCCGGTCCGCCCCAGTGGATCCGCTGGAGCTGTTCGACCACGTCTACTCGACCCCGCGCGCCGCCCTGGCGGAACAACGAGCCTTCCTCGCAGCTGAGCTTGACGAGCACGCCGAGCACGCCGAACACGCCGAACACGCCGTCGCAGCATCCGTCGCCGCTCACTCAGGAGTCAACTCATGACGCTCCCCGACACCGCACCGACGCCCCTGCGCGCACCGGTCACTCTCACCATGGCAGCGGCGTTGAACGCCGCGATCCAGGACGCGATGCGCGACGATCCGACGGTCGTCCTGTTCGGTGAGGATGTCGGCCCGCTCGGCGGCGTCTTCCGTGTGACCGACGGGCTGTACGCCGAATTCGGGGAGAGCCGCGTGAGCGACTCGCCGCTGGCCGAATCGGGGATTGTGGGCACCGCGATCGGCATGGCCATGTACGGCCTGCGCCCGGTGGTCGAGATGCAGTTCGACGCGTTCAGCTACCCGGCGTTCGAGCAGATCGTTTCGCACGTGGCCAAGATGCGCAACCGCACCCGTGGGCGCATCCAGCTGCCCCTTGTGATCCGGATCCCCTACGCCGGCGACATCGGGGGTGTGGAACACCACTCCGATTCCTCCGAGGCCTACTGGACGGCCACGCCCGGCCTCACGGTGGTCTCGCCATCGAATCCGGCGGATGCCTATTCAATGCTCCGCGAGGCCATTGCTTATGACGACCCGGTCATTTTCCTCGAACCCAAGAGCCGGTACTGGGCCAAAGCCGAGCTCAGCCTGCCTGTGCGCACCGCGCCGATGACCACTGCGGTCGTGCTGCGGGAGGGCACCGATGTCACGCTGATCGCCTACGGTCCGACCGTGAAAACGGCCCTCGCGACGGCCGAGCTGGCCGTCGCCGAGGGGCTCTCGATCGAGGTGATCGACCTGCGCAGCCTCTCCCCGTTCGACGACGAGACGGTGGGCGCCTCCCTGCGGAAGACCTCCCGCGCCGCTGTGCTGCACGAGGCGGCGCAGTTCGGCGGCTACGGGGCCGAGGTCGCCGCCCGGCTGACCGAGCGCAACTTCTACCACCTGGCAGCGCCGATCCTGCGGATCACGGGTTTCGATATCCCCTATCCCTCCCCCAAGCTCGAGCAATACTTTCTGCCCACTCCCGACCGCATCCTGACCGCCCTCGGAACCTGGGAGTGGAACTGATGGATCAGAATTTCATCCTGCCCGACCTCGGCGAAGGACTCACCGAAGCCGAAATCGTCTCCTGGCTGGTCGCCGTGGGCGACACCATCACCATCGACCAGCCCGTGGTGGAGGTCGAATCGGCCAAGTCCATCGTGGAGTTGCCGTCGCCGTTCGGCGGTGTGGTCGAGGCCCTGAACGGGGTCGCCGGCCAGATCATTCACGCCGGGCAGGTGCTGCTGACAGTGACGGATGCCGCCGAGGCCGACGCCGCACGGCCGACCGCTCGGACTGCTGTTAAGCCCGCAGCGATGGCAGCCGGGGTTCCGGTCGCGGAGGTCGACGGGTCGGCATCCGGTGCTGTGCTCATCGGCTACGGCACGAGGGAGAACACGGGTCCCGTGCGGCGCCCTGCCACTGCGCGCTTCGGCGTGCGACCCGGCTCAGCGGCTCCGGTCGTCGCGGCAATCGTCGAACCGGTCTCCGAGGTGACTCCGGCCACCCCGGTAACGGCTCCGGCCTCTCCGTCTTACCCGGCCGGCCGCTCCCCCGTGGTCTCACCGCTGGTGCGGCGTCTGGCCCGCGAAAACGGCCTCGACGCGACCCTGCTAATCGGCAGTGGGAGCAACGCGCTGGTGCTGCGCCGGGACGTGGAATCGGCAATCCGGGAACGGGCCGCAGCGGTTGAGTCCACACCGGTGGTCGAGCCCGCGGCACTGGCCCAACCTGCACCCGTGGCGGAGCCGGTCGGAACCCGGGCCGCGCCCACCGACGACATCCGGATCCCGATCACCGGCCTACGCAGGGTGGTGTCGGAGCGGATGACCACCTCGCGCCGGGAAATCCCCGAGGCAACCGTCTGGCTCGATGTGGACGCCACCGAGCTCTTCGCCGCGCGGGACCGTCTCTTCGACGCCACAGGCGAACGCTTCAGCGTGACCGCGCTGATCGCCCGGTTCACGGTCGCCGGACTGCGCCGGTTTCCGCTGTTGAACTCCTCAGTCGACACGGCCAGCCAGGAGATCCTCCAGCGCGGTGCCATCAACCTCGGGCTTGCCGCCCAGACCCCGCGGGGGCTGATGGTGCCGGTCGTGCACGACGCCCACTCACTGACCACCCGCGAACTCCGGGATGCGATCGCCGGTATCGTGACCCAGGCAACGGATGGCTCGTTTCCCCCATCTCGACTCAGCGGCGGCACCTTCACCCTGAACAACTTCGGTGCTCTGGGTGTCGACGGGTCAGCCGCGATCATCAACCACCCCGAGGCCGCCATTCTGGGCATCGGACGGATGATCGAGCGCCCCTGGGTGGTCGATCACACCCTCGCGGTGCGCACTGTGGTCGAGCTGTCGCTGGTCTTCGACCACCGGGTCTGTGATGGAGGCACCGCCGCCGGTTTCCTCACCTACATCGCACGCTGCATCGAGAACCCTGTGAGCATGCTCGCCGACCTTTGACCGAGCCGCAAACGGCCTCGACCCTGCTGTGGTGCCGCCTGGGGTCGAGCGTGCGCCAGGTCGTCTACGACACGCCAGGACATCTCGTGGCAGGGGTTTCCTGCCGCTGGGGTTTGTTGCGGTCGACGCCCTCAAGTGCGAATCCTCACCGGGCGGACTATCCGGGCGGACTATCCGGGCGGACTATCCGGGCGCTCCGCCCGGATGCGTTTGCTTCTGGCCCCGAATTCCGGGCCCGAGTGCGCTTAAGGTCCGGCTTGCGGGCAGCCTGGCGGGCCGTGCCGTTCGCAGGCGAGCGCGCTCGACTGCGCGCAGTTCGGCGCGACACGACTATCGAGCGAGTCTCTCGATATAACTCCAAGGCTGTGATCTGTATCGGAGTGCCATTCGGACACAGCAGACCCAGTGGATCGTCCCGCACGGCAATACGATCCGGCTCGATGGCAGAGCCCGCACAGTCAGCGCTGACAACACCTGAAGTCAGCGCGGCAGGCATGACAAGGTATGCCAGCGCTGCGACTATTCGACTGTTAGAACCAACCCGGTGGCCCTCCAGTGAATACCGAATCTGCCGGCGCGACGCGAGGACGGACTGGTGGAGCTAGGAGCGTGATTCTTGCGCGAGCAGAAGGTCACGCAGGCCCAGACCGTTCATGGTGCGTTGGTTCGACCGGCGCCAGCACTTAACCCGACGGCGATAGAACTGTAGCCGTTGCGCATTCGAAACCGAACCAGCTTGTGCACTGGAACACGCGTGGAGCCGATAACGCGGTCAATCTCATTTCGACGGGACTTTCTCGGCGGAACACACTTCGTAGAAATGGACTTCCATGATCGTCAAAAATTCCGCTTTGGTTCTCGTTACCCTCGTCGGCCTCGCTACCGTCACCGGCGCGGCCGCACCATCACAGGCCGACATCGTGCCCGGCGAACCGCAGGATGCCGCCCACGCGCACAATGACTATGAGCATGAGCGTCCGTTATTTGATGCCCTCGAGCACGGATTCACCAGTGTGGAAGCCGATGTTTGGCTCGTAGATGGCGAGCTTCTCGTCGCTCACGATCTCGAGGATGTCCAGGCGGGGGTTACTCTCGAAAGCCTCTACCTGGATCCGCTCGACCGCCTCGTGGACGGCCTTGCTGGCAGTGTCTACTCTGGCTGGGATGGCAGCTTCCAACTTCTGATCGACATAAAGAGTGACGGCGAGAGTACCTACGCTGCGATCGAGGAAGACCTGGCTGAGCATCGCTCGATCATGACCAAGTACACGAACGGCAAAACCAAATCCGGACCGGTTGTCGCCGTGGTCAGCGGCAACCGCCCTCTAAAATCCATGCAAAATCTTGACTCACGATTGGCTTTCTATGACGGCCGCTCCGGCGACTTGACATCTGGAATACCAGCCGATCTCATGCCGCTGGTCAGTGAGAATTGGAACAAGCTATTCGTGTGGCAGGGCGTCGGTCCGATGCCGGAAAGCGAAAAGGTCAAGCTGCGCGAATACGTGCAGTCGGCGCACTCTCAGGGCTACCACGTCCGTTTCTGGGGGACCCTCGATGTTCCGAGCGAAGCCCGCGAAGCGATCTGGACTGAGCTGCACGAGGCCGGCGTTGACCACATAAATACCGATGACCTCGCCGCGCTGGAGAAGTTCCTGGGGAGCCGGAGCTAGCGGAAATCGCCATCCACTCGCCTGGACCTGAAAGAAGTACTGTGAACACAGTAGAAATCGATCGGTGTCCCCAGTTCGCGAACGAATTCCGCGGTTAACGGCACTGGCCTCCACGGCAAAATCTCTCAACGGGCTGCTGGGAGATTCGTGCGGAGACCGTTTCCAAAGGCCCTTTCCCCGAGACGTCGAAACGGTCCTTGTTGGCCGAAGTTGGGCAAGGCCTGTAGCTTTCGGAAATGACGACCGACCGTGTAAGGCCGACAGGGAACGACCGCCTACAATCCTGGGCCGCGGGGTCGATGGGCGCCTACCTAGTGTCAGTCGCCGGGCTCATTGCGGCAGTGTCCGTGATGCGCGCCTTCGAACTGGGCGGCGGGACGGCCGCACCCGAAGCGATGGTTCTGCTCATCGTGGTACTGACGTTGCCGTTATCTACTGCATACTATGTCGTCGGTTCACTGGGTTCATCGCAAGTGTCGGGGCCAGAAGAATTCGCCGTCGGAGCATTGACCATGAGCGCGGCGTTGTACTACTTGGGATTCTTTCTCTTGGCTGCCATTAACGCTGCCGTCTTCAGATGGATAGTTTTTAGCACTCGACGACGGCGGGCGAAAGCTCAGTCTGATCCCTGACGGTCAACCGACGCGCTAGGGCCCGCGGAGCCAGCGCGAAGCAGTGGCCTGGCGAGGACAAGCCCGCAAACCAGGCCAGCGAGGGCAACAGGGAAAGCCACCAAAGCGCTGAGGTGTGGGAACAGAGAACCTCCGAAAAACAAGGTGAGGCCGCCGACAAGGACAGCCGGGGCTGCGACGAGGGCGCAGGACCAGATGGGAGCGTGCATCGACCGAGCCCAGACCGCGGCAGCGAAGAG
Source organism: Cryobacterium sp. TMT2-4 (assembly GCF_004402575.1). NCBI lineage: Bacteria > Bacillati > Actinomycetota > Actinomycetes > Micrococcales > Microbacteriaceae > Cryobacterium > Cryobacterium sp. TMT2-4. The sequence goes on from NZ_SOGE01000032.1 coordinate 22,156, forward strand.
GGCGACCGAACCAACAAGAATGAGATTCTTCCCCACACGATCGCGTTCGAGAGCCCCACCGGTTGGCTCAAAAAAGAACGTTCTATCGAGACCTGTCCCCAACAGGACCAGCCCGACGAGGATGAGCGCGGACCATGCGACCAGGGCGGCAACCCAGAGTGAGAGGCGGACCCAGCTGGCTGTCATCGCTGCACTCATCTCTATTGCAGTCATGTGCGGAACCTGAAATCCGCCTTTTCGAAAGCCGCCGGTCGTCGAGTGTCACCTCGTCAGGTTCCCGCCCAACTGGACGCGTCAACCGCGGCCCCAAGGCCCGACCCTACTGTTCAGAATCGCTGTCCGCACCGCCCAATTCGGGGAAGAAGCCTCGGCGTTGCCCGACGCTTTGATCTGACGATCGCGTGCAGAAGTTTCGCCCATGGGACGAATCTGACACCGGGCACCTGCTTCGCGCCTTCGTGCCAACGATGACCTCGCAACCCAGGTCGGCGACACCGACCTGTCAACGCTCGAGCGCTGCCAGGAATTCATCGCACTTCAGCTCGCCCCGTCCAGCCCGTCCGTGCGCAACTTCGCAATCAGCGTCGACGGCAAGGCTGTCGGCAATGTGGGCATCGAAAACATGGAGCATCGACACGCCACCGGTAGGGTCTACTACTGGGTGTCCGCCGAGGCCCAAGGCCAAGGCCTTGCCTCATGCTCTCTCGCCTCGGCTACCCGCTGGGCATTTGAAAGGCGCGACTTGCTCCGGCTCGAGCTCGGCCACAGGGTCAACAACCCGGCGTCCTGCATCGTCGCACTGAAAGTGGGATTCAATATCGCAATCTCCCAGCGGGCTGCTGGCAGGTTGATGCGGAGACCGTTCTGCTATCGGTGTCTCTTTGCTCGGGCGGCGAACTCGTCAAGGACCTGAACGGCGTCCTTGGCTAGCCAAATTCGATTTCGTCGTCCGTCTGTGATTTGGGTCAAAATGTTGGCGTCAACAAGGCGGTCGATAGCGACCTGGGCATTGACGCTCGAAATACCGAGCTGAGCTGCGGCTGCGGCTGCGCCGATCACGGGTTGCCGAAGCAGAATACCCACGAGCCGGTGTACCGCTGAATCTCGTCTCGCGCTGATGCGCCCGCGCCACTCCACCTGCACGCTTTCCAAGTCAGCCACGAGGATTCGACCATTGTGCGCCGCCGCGAACGACGCCTCCGCGATGGAACGGATGATCGGGGCGACATCCCCGGACCGGTATGCGCTCAGGGCATCGAAATATCGACCGGTGTCGTGAAGCAGCCCCGCGGAGACCGGAACAGTAACGTTTCGAGTGAGCCCTCCAGAACGCAGCATCGCTTGGATGAGTGCGCGACCGACCCTTCCATTTCCGTCGGGGAACGGGTGGATTGTTTCAAATTGCGCATGAGCGATCGCGGTCTGGGCAAGCACGGGAAGATCAGCTCGATTGGCGAAGGCAACAAGGTCCTCCATGAGCGCGGGGACGCGGTCCTGATGGGGCGGGACAAGCTGTGCGGTGTGCGGCCCAAAACTCCCGCCACCGATCCAGACCTGCTGGTCACGCCAGTGACCGACGATGTCAGGATTGCTTTGCTCTAGGAGGGCGCGATGCATCTCCAGGATGGCGTTGCCGTCGATCGACTCAGACAGGGCAAGTGCCGCTTGCATCGCTCGGACGTTGCCGACGATGAGCTGCGCATTCTTCGAGGCGTGCTCACCGAGCTCCGCCAAGGCGATCTGCCGAGCGCCGCTCGTGAGGTTCTCAATTTCGGAGCTGGAGGCACTCTCGGCTCGAAGGAGAATGGACGCAAATGGTGCAGCGATTTGCCCCACTTCTGCATCGAAGCGGGCAAGCTCGCTGGCGGCCTCTTCAGTCAGCGCATGCAACTCGCTGTCGAACGGTATGTCGAGATCAGAGATCAACGCGGGCACCGACGCCAAGTATGGACCTGACGCCAGACGCTTCTGGGCTCGTGAGCCATACTCATCCTGGACGCTTCGCCACGGCCGTTCTTCACAGCCGATCAACGGCCAGACCGACTCCTTCTCAAACATGGACATGTATCAATTATACCAATGCTTATTAGCATATCCATAGTTACGGATTCACTCTATCCTGACTGATTCCACTCGACTGCTCCGAAACCCTGCGAAACGCACTTTCCAAAGCCAAAGAAAAGTCAGTGAAGTGCAGCGCTAGCTGGCGGTGAATTCGCATCGCTCAATGGCGTGAATGAACGGGTGAGCACATAGGGGTTCTCGATCCGATCAACAGATCATTCTGACTGGCGTGTAATTCGTGACCTGCGCTCGGAGATGATTCGCGAGACGCCGACCGGTTGATTCTCCCTGTGCACGAGGGCGCGCGCGCGCGACGGGCGAACTGAAAACTCATCAGGGGAAGTGCGCTCACCTCGTTCCATCGTCACCTCAGCGCTCGAGGCAGTGGACGTGTTCGTCCGTTCGGAGGGGCCCGCCCCAAGCGCCTATGCCGAATTTCGGGACGACGTCGCGAGGTTCATCAGCAACCTGCTCGATGGACGCCCAACCGGCGGCATCAAGTAGGTCCCGCCGGGAAGGTATGCCACCGGCGGCTGCCGCACTGCAACCCGCCCGCATGAGGTTCCGTTAGAGCAAATGACGCGCGGGAGCCTGACGCTTCTTTGCCCTCCGGACCTGGTGGAGGATCGGCTCGGTGTATCCGTTAGGTGAGGATGCACCGTCGATGATGAGTTGGCGGGCGGCCAGAAACGCGAGCCCAGGCCCGGTTCTGCCGATCAGCGCTTCATAGGTCGGGTCATCGGAATTCTGTGCATCGACGACCGCCGCCAGTCGCCCGAGGCTGGCGTCAACATCCGTCTTGCTGATGACGCCGTGGGTGAGCCAGTTCGCGAGGAGTTGACTAGAAATGCGCAGCGTCGCACGGTCCTCCATGAGCCCCACGCCGTGAATGTCCGGAACCTTGGAACACCCGACCCCTTGATCGACCCATCGAACGACATAGCCGAGGATCGACTGAACGTTGTTGTTCAGCTCGGTCAGGCGCTCCTCATCGCTGAGGTCTCGCTCGGAGAGAGGGAGGACGAGAATCGGGTCCAGGGCCTGGCGTGTCCGTCCGGCCAGTTCGTGTTGACGGGCGGCCACGTTGACCTCGTGATAGTGGATCGCATGCAGCGTCGCCGCTGTGGGAGACGGGACCCAGGCTGTGGTTGCACCGGAACGGGGGTGCGCAATCTTCTGCTCGAGCATGTCGTGCATGAGATCGGGCATGGCCCACATGCCCTTGCCGATCTGGGCACGGCCGGGAAAGCCCGCCGCGAGACCGGCGTCGACATTCGCGTTCTCGTAGGCAGCCATGAAGGGCATGGAACGTATCAAGCCCTTGGTGGCCACTGGCCCGGCGTGCATGGAGGTGTGGATCTCGTCGCCCGTGCGATCGAGGAATCCCGTGTTGATGAAGACGATTCGCTCGGCGGCAACGGCGATACAGGCCCGCAAGTTGAGCGTCGTTCGCCGTTCTTCGTCCATGATCCCGATCTTCACGGTGAGTGGGGGCAGGCCGAGGAGCTGCTCCACCCGGGCGAACAGGTCGACGGTGAACGCGACCTCGTGGGGGCCGTGCATTTTCGGCTTGACGATGTACACCGAGCCGGTGCGTGAGTTGCCGCCGCGGGCCTCGCCGACGAGGTCGGGGAACGAACCGAGAACGGTCAGCACCGCGTCGAGGATTCCTTCGAACACCTCGGCGCCGGACGCATCCCGCACGGTGTCGGTCTGCATCAGGTGCCCGACGTTGCGCACCAGCAGCAGGCTTCGGCCGTGCAGCGTCAACTCGCCGCCGGTAGGAACGGTGTAGACGCGGTCGCCGTTCATGGTGCGCGTGAAGACGCCGGCGCCCTTCCTGACGGTCTCATTCAGTCTGCCGCGCATGAGTTCGCGCCAGTTGCGGTAGCCGAGTACCTTGTCGTCGGCGTCGACTGCGGCAACCGAGTCTTCGAGGTCCATGATCGTGGTGACAGCGGACTCGAGCACGATGTCCTGGATGCCCGCGCTGTCCGTGGCCCCGATAGGTGCGCTGCGATCAATGGTCACGTCGAGGTGCAGTCCGTGATGTCGGAAGAGCACGGACGACGGTTCCAAAGCCTCTCCCCTGTAGCCGACCAGCGCCGAGGGCGACGCCAGGACAGCGGATGATCCGTCTTTCAAAGCCACGATCAGCGCACCGTTCTCGACTCGGTAAGCGACGGCATCAGCGTGCGAGCCCCGTTCGAGTGGGATGGCCTGGTCAAGCAGAGCCCGTCCGCGCGCGATCACCCGTCCGCCGCGGACGGCGTTGTAGGAATCCGCCCGGGACGCACCGCCGTCATCGGATATCGCGTCAGTGCCGTACAGCGCGTCGTAAAGCGAACCCCAGCGGGCGTTCGCCGCGTTGACAGCGAACCGCGCGTTGAGCAGCGGAACGACAAGCTGGGGTCCCGCCTGCGACGCGATCTCCACATCGACGTTCGAGGTGGTGATGGTGAAGTCCCCGGGTTCGGGCGCGAGGTACCCGATCCTGGTGAGGAAAGCACGGTACTCACCGGGGTCAGGCTGGCCGGGGTTAGCCCGGTGGAAGGCATCGATCTGGGCCTGCAGGTCATCCCTGATGCCGAGCAACTCAGTGTTCCGGGGAGTGAGGTCGCTGATCAGCGTGCTCAGCCCAAGCCAAAAGGCGTCCGCGGTGATGCCGGTTCCCTGCAGCGCCTCGTTCTCGACGAACGCGGCGAATGAGGAGGCGACATCGAGATCTGCTCGTTCGACGCGGGCGGAGAGGCCAGCAGTAGGCGCTGGGACGGATGCTGTGGTGGGTGTGTTCATCGTTGAACTCCTTGGGCTAGTGCGGGTACGCCCGCTCGGCCGACTGTGTCTGGCCAGTCTCGCACCCCGGCGCCGCCGCTCCATGACACACTCACGTCGGGCAGGTCTCGTGCAATAGGGTTCAATTATCCGGCAGACGCTTCACCCTCAGTTCGCCGCCTGGTCACAAACGCTGAATTGGGAACCTGATGCCTGAAGTTCGCGCACGCCCCAGTCGATCCGAGCGATTGGATGCGCTGCCGTTCACCCGGGAGCACCGCCGTGTGCTTGTGGGTTCCGGCCTGGGCTGGGCTCTTGATGCGATGGACGTTGGACTCATTTCTTTCGTTCTGGCACAATTGGCGGTGCAATGGCAAGTCTCCGACGTGGAGCTGTCCTGGATCGCATCCGCCGGGTTCGTCGGTATGGCCATTGGTGCAGTTCTCGGTGGTTTGCTGGCCGACCGTATCGGCCGACGCCAGGTTTTCGCTCTCACCCTTCTCGTTTACGGTCTCGCGACGGGAGCGTCGGCACTGTCCGAGACTGTGGCCGTACTCATTGCATGGCGATTTATCGTGGGGCTCGGTCTTGGCGGTGAGCTCCCGGTCGCTTCGACGCTCGTGAGCGAGTTCGCGCCTCCACGAATTCGCGGCCGCATCATCGTCATCCTCGAATCCTTCTGGGCCATTGGCTGGACCGTTTCCGCGGTCATCGGGTACCTGGTCGTACCGTCATCGGCCGACGGCTGGCGCTGGGCACTGGCTGTCGGAGCGGTTCCGGCCGTGTACGCGGTGGTCGTGCGCCTTCGGCTGCCGGAATCGGTTCGCTTCCTCGAGTCGCGTGGCCGCCTCTCTGAGGCGGAGTCGACCGTCCGACGTTTCGAAAAGTCCGCCGGAATCACCGCCGGACCCTATGATTCTGCGCGCCCCGCAAAGACAGGTGAGGGGCCGAACAAAACCGGTTCCCGGACACGCGTCACCGCGCTGTGGTCGCGCGGCCTGCGTCGCCGAACCGGTGCGCTGTGGCTGGTCTGGTTCTGCGTGAACTTCTCCTACTATGGCGCCTTCATCTGGCTTCCGACCATCCTGGTCGCGTCGGGATACTCGCTCGTTCGCTCCTTCGCGTACACGCTGATCATCACCGTGGCCCAACTGCCGGGTTATGCCGCTTCGGCGTACCTCATCGAGCGTTGGGGACGGCGCAGGACACTGGCCGTATTCCTTGCCGGCTCGGCACTTGCGGCGGCGTTATTCGCGGTAGCCGGCGATGCCACCCAGGTGATCGGTGCCGGCATGCTGCTTTCCTTTTTTAACCTGGGTGCGTGGGGAGCGCTCTACGCAGTGACCCCGGAGCTGTACCCGACCCGCATCCGTGCCACCGGGGCCGGCTGGGCAGCCGGCGTTGGACGGATCGCCGCGATCCTGGCTCCGCTGGCCGTGCCGATGCTGCGCGAGATGGGCGGGACCGCAATTCTTTTCACGGTCTTCGCAATGTTCTTCGTGGTCGCTGCACTCGGCGCTCTTGGACTCCCCGAGAAACGGGGCGAGGCTCTGGAGGACTGAAACGGCAGGAACGGTTGCGCGAGACACTGGGGTATGCCCGATCTGACTTTGCACGACGGCGGCGGTCGGTTTCCGTCTCCTCCTCGGTATTAAAGTGGTAGAGGTTGCCGAAGAACGCGTCGAACCCGTGCACGGTGGGCAGGAACTCGTTCGGTGAAGGCGATGCCCTCGTTGGCAACCCGAAATATGGATGAGATTCGGTGGCCCCGAAGCATTGGAATTGCACCACGATTGGCTCCGGCCGCGGCCGCAGGACCACCAGGTGCTGCTGAAAGTAACAGCGGCTGCCGTCAACAACACAGACATTTGGACGCGCCAGGGAGCATGTGGGTTGCCGGAAAATCCCACGGCGCAGGCCGGCTGACTGGGTTCGTTTGATTTTCCGCGCATTCAGGGTGGGGATATCACCGGCATTATCGTCGAGGTGGGTCATGGTGTGACCGAAGAACTGTTGAGTCGCCGGGTGCTCGTGGACCCGGCTATCTACGGATGCGAAAGCGAAAATGCGTCTCCGGTGGGGTACCTGGGTAGCGAGGCCGATGGCGGGTTCGCGCAGTACGTCTCCGTCGATGCCATCCATGCTCATGACGTACAGGATTCCCCGCTATCGGATGAGCAGCTGGCGTGCCTGCCTGTGGGCATTCGGCACCGCAATCGGAATTCTCGAACGTGCCAACGTGCGAGGCGGCGAAACCGTGCTCGTGACGGGAGCATCCGGCGGGGTTGGACGTGGTTGCTGACATCGCCGGTGGACCGGGGGTCTCCACCATGATGCCGATGCTTCGGGACAACGGGCGCCGGGTGATCGCGGGTGCTGTGGCGGGGCCGGTGATCGACTTCGACCTCCGCCGCCTCTATCTTCACAATGCGCAGCTGATCGGATCCTCGATGCACACCCGGGTTCATTTTCGTCGGCTCGTCGAGCTTGCACGCGGCGGGCAGGTCAGTCCTCAGGTCAGCAGCACGTTTGCCCTGACCGAGATCGCCGAAGCCCAAACGGAGTTCTCCGAGCGACGACACATCGGCAAGATCGTCATCCTCCCCCACTGAGACCAACTGTTGGTACCCGAGGGAAAACTCTGATTGATGTACCAATAGTGCACTATCGTGCACTTATGGAGAAAAGTGCTGCGGAACTTGCAACCGCCATCGGTGTACGCGTCAAACACGAACGCCAACAACGTCGGTGGACTCTTGACCAGCTGGCGGAAGGCACCGGGGTGAGTCGCCGAATGCTGGTCAACATCGAGCAGGGTGCCGCGAACCCGAGCGTAGGGACACTGCTCCGGATCAGTGGCGCCCTCGGCGTGGGCCTCCCCGATCTGGTCGAACCGCCCCGATCGAAGCGGATGAAAGTCACCCGAAGGGACGAGGGCACGGTGCTGTGGACCGGCGCGCACGGCGGGCGCGGAGTGCTCGTCGCGGGGACTATACCGCCGAACGTCGTCGAACTGTGGGACTGGACCCTCGAAGCAGGCGATCGACATGTGAGTGAACCGCATACGGCCGGTACGAGAAAACTCGTGCAGGTACACCTGGGAACGATCTCGATTTCGTCGGGAGAAGAGACGATCACGCTCAACGATCGCGACGCGCTCTCCTTCCCCGGCGACGTAGCCCATTCCTACGTCAACGCCGGCCCGCACGCAGCACGATTCTCACTGACAGTGTTTGACCCGGGCGTCGGCTCGGCTACCCGAACGGAACGCGTTGATGCCTGAGCAGACGGCCTTGAACACGTTCCTCGACGCCGCCCGAGTCGACGATGACGTCTTTGCGTTACGGCCCGATTACCGGGCGGTGTTGGTCGCTGTCGATGGACTCGAGCCCGGCCCGAGTGATGAGGCAAGCGAGGCGCTGCTCCTCGCGGCGGAAGAGGCAGCCCGCTCCACTCTCCAGCAACAGGCTGTCGAGGAGGTTCCGCACATTGCCGCGTGGCGCCAGGCGTACCGGGCGTTCGGTGCGAAGCCGCAGCGCACCCGCAACAGTCTGGAGGCGCTTATGCGCCGCGCGGCATCCGGGCTGCCCCGCGTGAATCGACTCACGGACCTGTACAACGCAATCTCGATTCTGCACGTGGTACCGCTCGGCGGGGAGGACCTGGCGCACTACGTCGGAGCACCACGCCTGATCCGCGCAACCGGATCGGAACCTTTCGAGATCATGTCCGAGGGCGCATCCGTGACTGAGCATCCCGACGCCGGGGAGGTCGTGTGGACCGACGCGGGCGGTGTGACGTGTCGACGCTGGAACTGGCGTCAAGCACGTCGCACCCAGCTCACCGACACCACCACCAGCGCCCTGTTCATCCTCGACGCACTCGAACCGCTCGACGACGACGCACTATTGGCAGCAGCTCGGGAGCTCGAGCGGGAGCTCACTCGTCTCGGCTCGAACGTCCAGGTCGCGCAGCGCCGGCTCGGAGCAAACGCACTGTCCGGAAATGCCTGACATGAGCCAACGCAGCATCCCGATTCCCGCCTCGGCGCTTGGTGTCACGGCCATGCTGTCTGTTCGGCTCGGCTCGGCACTCTCCGTCGACCTGATCACGACAGTCGGTGCTGCCGGAACGGCGGACTTGCTCTGAGGTACTGGCCTCACCCAACCCTGACGCGTAAGCGTTCGGCGATCAGGCACCGGAGGGATGGGTCCGGGTGAGCGATTTTCTCATCATGAGTCCTAATGCGGACCACGCGTCAACCTCACCGGTTTTTGGGTGCCCGGGCAAGTCCGTGAGTAGTCTCAACGCATGATTGTGCTGGGTGAGCTCGTCATCGGCTTGCTCGCCCTGATCGGCGTCACGGTGGTCGCGGTCGGCACCATTTCTGCCGACGATCGTCGGCGCATCCGCTCTGATGTTGATCTTCGCCGGGGATGGGCTACTCACGCGGCTCGACGGTGGAATCCTGCTACTCGTCGGCGTCGTCTACACCGTGCTCATAGTGCCTGCCGCTCGCCGTGAGGCCGCCGTCGTTCGCACCGAGTCCGCCCGCGAGTCCGGCATCACGAAACGAGAGATATCTCCACTGCACAGCTGGGGCGCGACGTGCTCTGCTCGTCGTTCGGACCTGACAAGACGACGGGATGACCCGGTCTGTCACGCCCGACCAGCAAGCGTGTGGACAGGCCAGCGGCCGACTCGTGGGACGATGCCGTTGTGCGGATTGATGAGGCTCAGGCGGACGTTCGACGTGTCTACCGCGGCGGCTTCGTCGGTCAATTGGTTTCAGGCACACTGTGGCTGATCGCGGCGGCCGTGGCGACTTGATTGTCGCCAGGCGCATCGATCGCAACGCTGTTCCTGGGTGGGATGCTGATTTTTCCCCTGACGACGCTCACGCTTCGAACCGCCGGCGGGCCAGCGGCATTGCCCAAGGGCCATCCGATGGCGGCGCTCGCGACGCAGATCGCATTCACCGTCCCTTCGGGCATGCTCGTGGCCGTTGCCCTGGGACTGACCGAACCGAACCTGTTCTTCCCTGCAAGCATGATCATCGTCGGTGCGCATTATCTGCCGTTCGTTTTCCTTTACGGGATGCGTCTCTTCGCCGTGCTCGCCGGATACTGATCCTGGTCGGAACAGTGCTTCTCCTGTAACTACCGGTGGGCGCTCCGCTCGGCGGATGGTTCGCGGGTGCACTCCTGGTCGGTTTCGCGTATCTGCCGCGCGCGTCCTCAGAACGGCGTGGGCTCCCCTGACTGGGCATCCCGACCGGGTGGGGCGGGCGACGGTGTGGTCGACGCCGAGCGGATGACCGTGGCCGGCTCACTCACGAACGTGCGCCCGGTCGGCGACGTCCACTCAAGCGTGCCGTCACCGAGGTGCAACACCCGCCA
>NZ_SOGE01000002.1:0-15000 GCF_004402575.1 Cryobacterium sp. TMT2-4
CGTCGAGACGCCGCACCTGGCCGGCCGCGCCCTCGGCCGCCCGCAGCCGCTCCGCCTGGGCGCGCGCCTCGGGCTCGCTTGCCGCCGCCAGCGCGGCCGCCGCCAGGGCCTCGTCGACGTCATCCATCCGGTCCGGTAGCTCGTCCAGGAGCGCCTGGGTCTGCTCGACGGATGCCACGTGCAGGGCGAGCTCCTCCTGCAGCGTCACAATCTTGGCCTCGATGCCGGGCAGCAGCCGTTCGACGTCGAGAACGTCCTTCAACGATCCGAGCCGGCCCAGGAGATTCTCGATGACGGCCTTGAGGCTCTCAGTCGTTTCCACCAGACCTGGGTCGTCCTGGTACTCACGCCAGGCGCCGTGCGCGTACGATTCGCCGCCCAGGGCACGTTCGAGCGCTTCCTCCGCCTCTCGACGCGTGCGGAGCGCCGGCCACACGCGGGACGCCCGGTTCGCGGCCAGCACGGCCGCCCGGTCGAGGGCGATCGCCACCTGCCGGGCCTCGAGAACGGCCAGGGCCGAGTGGGCTTCGTTGCGGCGGTCCTGCCGGCTGCGCAGGTCTTCCTGGGCCTGCACGTCGGCGGCGGCCAACTCCAGCGCCGACGTGGCCCGTTCGGCCCCCGCCGACGCCTCGGCCAGCAGCTCGTCCAGCTCCGCCAGGGCGGCGTCGAACCAGGCCCGGTCGCGACTGCCGGGCGCGTCATCGGAGTCGTCGCCGGGCAGGTCTTCGCGCTGCAAGTGCCGGGACGCGGTGGCCGCCAGGCCGGCCAGGCGCTGGCGCACGGATTCCAGCCCATCATCGAGCGACTTGCGCCGGCTGATCAGCCCGAGTTCGAGCTGCTCGAACCGGGCGGTGCCGAAGAGGGTGCGCAGCACCCCTCGCCGGTCATCGGTCTTGGCCAGCAGGAACCGCTGGAACCGGTTCTGGGCCAGCAGGATCACCTGCAGAAACTGGTCCTGCTTGAGCGGCAGGATGCGGCTGAGCTCGTGCCCGACGTCGACCGGACGGGTCGCCACGCTGCGCCAGCCCTCAGGGGTGTCCCGGTCGTCGTGCAGGTCACGGATGTCGAGGCGCGCGTCGGGCGGTGACATGGTCGTACCCGGGCCACGCTTCTTGTTCTTCTCGTACCTGGGTGTGCGGTAGATGCGGTAGTCGTTCTCGTGCAGTGCGAATTCCAGCTCCACGAAAGTAGGGTCATCCGGTTCGCAGTGGTCACTGCGCAGCTGGGACTCCGTTCCCTCATAGCGCGGCACGCTGCCGTAGAGGGCGAAGCAGACGGCGTCGAGGATGCTGGACTTGCCGGCCCCGGTCTTGCCGGTGATCAGGAAGATTCCATCGGCATCGAAGCGCTCGAAGTCGATCACCTGTTCGTTCTTGTAGGGGCCGAATCCGGCGATCCGCAGGCGTTTGATCTTCATCGGCTCAGCTCCCTCAGGTCACCTTCGGTGAGGAGTTCCGCCACCAGGTCTCGTTCGAAATCGGATTGGCCGACCCCGTTGCGCACGAACTCGAGGAACCCGGCGACAATCTCGCGGTCACTCTGGCGGTCGATGCGCTCACCGTAGCTGACGGCATCCGAGTCGACGACGACAGCGGGCCGGTGCTCGAGCGTGACGCAGTGCGGGAATCGTTTCTGCAGGCGCCGGATGCCGTCGAGGGGACGCACCTGGTCGGTCAGGATTGCCGACACCCAGTCGGGCTCGAACTCGGCCAAGGCGTCATCGGTCAGGAGCTGTTCGATCTCGCCGGTGAGCACGCTGAGTCGCCGCGGGACCGGAAGCTCGATCCATTCGATGTCGGCGGCAGGGCCGGCCTGGAGCTCGACCAGCCAGCAGCCCCGCGGTTTGCCGGCCTCCGAGAAGGAGTAGTGCAGTGGTGCTCCCGAGTAGCGCACGCGGTCGGTGAGGTGGGCCCGCCCGTGGATGTGGCCGAGGGCGACGTAGTCCGGTCCTGTGAAGACCGACACGGGCACCAGATCGAGGCCGCCCGCGGTGATGTCCCGCACGGTATCGGTCGCCGCGGCCGCGGGCACTCCCGCCGCGAAGCAGTGGCTGAGCACCACCGATCGCCCGCCGCGCACGGCCAGGTCATCGCGGATGCGCTGCATCACGACGGTGAGCACCTGCTCGTGGGTCTTGAGCGGTTCGTCTGCCGGCCCGTGAAAAACGCTGAGGTGCCGGACCAGCGCCGGCTCCAGGTAGGGGATGCCATAGAAGTGCACGGGCCCGTGCTCGTCCGGCACGGTGACCGGTTCGAGGAACTGCTCCGGCCGGGTCAGCACATGGACGCCCGCGAGTGCGGCCCACTCCGCCTGGAAGCCGAGGCGGGTGGCGGAGTCGTGGTTGCCGCTGGTCATCACCACCGTGGCCCCTGCCTGCTTGATTTCCCGCAGCACCGCCGCGAGCAGCGTGTAGCTCTCGGCCGACGGCATGGCCGAGTCGAAGATGTCGCCGGCCACCGCCACCACGTCGATCCGGCGCTGCCGCACCACCTCCACCAGCGCATCCAGCACCTGATGCAGGGCATCCAGGGTCGAATGGGTGTGGAAGGTTCGCCCGATGTGCCAGTCGGAAGTGTGCAGGATCTTCATGATGCTCACGCTATCGCCGACGGCCGACACCCGGCGGCACCCGGCGGCGCCGGGCAGCGCCGGGCAGCACCGGGCAGCACCGCGCAGCGGGTTCTTTGTTTGTCTTTGTTTTTCTTGACAAACAAAAACAAACACAGGTAAAGTTTTTGTATTCTACAAATTCGTGGTTTCGGCCACTCAGCGTCGAGGAGGTCGCCATGTTCGCCGAAGAACGTCAGGCCCTGATCGTCGATCTGGTCACCAGTTCGAACCGGGTCACGGTCAGCGATCTCGCCTCCCGCTTCGATGTCACCCCCGAAACGGTGCGCCGCGACCTCGACAGCCTCGAGGGCGCCCGCCAGCTGCGCCGGGTGCACGGCGGCGCGGTCGCGTTCGACCGGCAGAGCATGTCCGAGCTCAGCCTCGAAGAACGCCAGACGCAGCGGCAGGACGAGAAGCAGCGCATCGCCGCCGCCGCCCTCACCATGATTCCCTCGAGCCAGACCGGCTCCGTCCTGCTGGATGCCGGCACCACGACCGAACTGCTCGCCGACCTCCTGCTCGACTGGACACCGGCAGCCCCCGGTGACGAACTCCTGGTCATCACCAACGCGGTGCCGATCGCCACGAAACTCGCCGGCAACGACGCCATCTCGTTGTATATCCTCGGCGGCCGCGTGCGCGGCCTCACCCGCGCCGTCGTCGGTCCCAGCACCATCGCCCAGCTCGATTCGTTGCGGCCCGACATCGCGTTCGTCGGCGCCAACGGCGTGCACGCCGAATTCGGTTTCAGCACTCCGGATGCCGTTGAATCCGCCGTGAAGACAGCCATCGTCCGTTCGGCCCGTCGTGTTGTCGCACTGGCCGATTCGTCCAAGCTCGACAAGGAAACCCTGATCCGCTTCGCGGCCCTGGGCGACATCGACGTGCTGATCGCGGACGCTCTCCCATCAGATGAACTTGCCGCAGCCCTGGCCGCGGCCGACGTTGAGGTTGTGATCGCGTGATCATCACGCTTACTCCGAATCCGAGCCTGGATCGCACCATCGAACTCCGCGCCCCGCTGGCCCGCGGCGAAGTTCAGCGCGCCGCTTCATCCCGCGAAGAACCGGGCGGCAAGGGCGTGAACATCGTTCGCGCCCTCGAGGCCTCGGACATCCTGAGCCTCGCCATTCTCCCCGGCGACGAGTTGGACCCCGTTCTGGTGGCCCTCCGGGCCGCGAGGGTGCCCCACCTCGGCATGCCGATCGGCGCCACGCTCCGGAGCAACGTCGCGCTGACCGAGATCGACGGCACCACCACCAAGGTGAACGTGCCCGGACCGGTGCTGACCGCCGCGCAGCAGAGCGACCTGATCGAACTCGTGCTGGAGAAGGCGGAGGGTGCCAGCTGGCTCGTGCTGGCCGGATCGCTGCCGCCTGGAGTGCCCGTCGACTTCTACGCCGACATCACCAGGGAGCTCCGCAGCCGGTTCGGCGCGAGCGCCCCTCGGGTGGCCGTCGACTCGTCCGGCGCGCCCCTCGCCGCCGCCGTCACGGCCGGACCGGACCTGATCAAGCCCAACGCGGAAGAACTGGCCGAGCTCACCGGCATCCCCGACCCGGAGAGCCTCGAGGGCAATCCGGTGCTCGTGGCCCGCGCCGCCGAGCGTCTCGTCGCCACCGGAGTTGGCGCCGTGTTGGCCACCCTCGGTTCCCAGGGTGCCGTGCTGGTGACCGAAGACGGCGCCTGGCTCGCGAAAACGCCGCCGATCAACGCGCGCAGCACCGTCGGAGCCGGCGATTCATCCCTGGCCGGCTACCTGCTCAGCAGCATCGCCGGCGGCTCCGCCCCCGACTCTCTCCGCCAGGCCGCAGCCCACGGGGCCGCAGCCGCGTCCCTGCCCGGATCAACCGTTCCGGCACTGCACCAAACCAGACCGGGCGACGTCACCCTGACGTCGCTCAACACCCATCCAAAGGAGGATGTCCAGTGAGTGCACTGATCACCCCGGAGCTTGTCGCTCTGGATAAGAACCTCGGAGCCGCACCCTCGAGCGTAATCCGGCATCTTGCCGAGCTCGTCGTAGGCGCCGGCCGCGCCACCGAGATCGAGAGCCTCTACGCGGATGCCCTCGCTCGCGAAGCGAAGACGGCAACCGGCATCCCCGGCGGCCTGGCCATCCCGCATTGCCGTTCGGCAGCCGTTACCGAGCCGACGCTGGCGTTGGCCCGACTGACTTCGCCGGTCGACTTCGGCGCCGCCGATGGCCCCGCGGACCTCGTCTTCCTGATCGCCGCTCCCGAGGGCGCGGACCAGGAACACCTCAAGATCCTGGCCAAGCTCGCCCGCTCGCTGATGAAGGCCCCCTTCACCGCCGCGCTGCGCGCCGCGAAGACCCAGGCCGAAATCGTCGAACTGGTCACCAGCGTCGTCTCCCCGGCTCCCGTGGCCGCCGGCGGCGTCGTCGGCGCCGGCGCCAACGTCGGAAGCACGCCCGCGGCATCCGCCGGTGTCAAGCGCATCGTCGCTGTGACCGCCTGCCCAACCGGCATCGCGCACACCTACATGGCTGCCGAATCGCTCGTTGCCGCGGCGAAGGCCGCCGGCGTCGACCTGCGGGTCGAAACCCAGGGCTCGGCCGGCCTCACGATGCTCGACCCGGCCGTCATCGCCGCGGCCGACGCGGTCATCTTCGCCGTCGACGTCGACGTTCGCGGTCGCGAGCGCTTCGCCGGTAAGCCCGTCATCCAGGTGCCCGTCAAACGCGGCATCGACGAACCGGCCAAGCTCATCCACGATGCCCTGGCCGCGGCCCAGAACCCCAACGCCCGCCGCGTCGGCGGCACCGTCGGTGCGGCCGAGGCCGAGGAGACCAGCGAGCACTTCGGCCAGAAGGTCAAGCGCGCCCTGCTCACCGGTGTCAGCTACATGATCCCGTTCGTCGCCGGTGGAGGTCTGCTGATCGCCCTCGGATTCCTCCTCGGAGGCTACGAGATCACCGAGGTCGCCGACACGGTCACCCTGGAGAACAACCTGTTCAACCTGCCGGAAGGCGGCATGCTGACCTATCTGGGAGCGGTCTTCTTCAAGATCGGCGCGCTGTCGATGGGCTTCCTGGTTCCGGCCCTGGCCGGCTACATCGCCTACGCGATCGCCGACCGTCCCGGAATCGCCCCCGGTTTCGTCGCCGGTGCCGTCGCCGGGTTCATGGGTGCCGGTTTCCTCGGCGGCATCGCCGGTGGTCTGCTGGCCGGTGTCGCAGCCGCCAGCTTCGCCAAGCTCGACGTGCCGCGCTGGCTTCGCAGCCTGATGCCCGTCGTCATCATCCCGCTGGTCGCGTCGATCGTCGCCTCGGGCCTGATGTTCCTGGTGCTCGGTGGCCCCATCGCGCTGCTGACCACCGCTCTGAACGAGTGGCTGTCCGGCATGACCGGCGCCTCCGCCATCCTGCTCGGCCTGATCCTGGGCCTCATGATGGGGTTCGACCTCGGCGGACCGGTCAACAAGGTTGCCTACGCCTTCGCCGTCGCCGGTCTCGGCACCGCAACCATGGCCAACCAGGCTCCGTGGCAGATCATGGCTGCGG
This sequence comes from Cryobacterium sp. TMT2-4, assembly GCF_004402575.1. Classification (NCBI taxonomy): domain Bacteria; kingdom Bacillati; phylum Actinomycetota; class Actinomycetes; order Micrococcales; family Microbacteriaceae; genus Cryobacterium; species Cryobacterium sp. TMT2-4. Next base: position 6,137 of record NZ_SOGE01000002.1, read on the forward strand.
TCATGGCCGCCGGCATGGTTCCGCCGCTCGCCATGGCCCTGGCCACGGTGCTCGACCGCCGACTGTTCACTGTCGCCGAGCGCGAAAACGGCAAAGCCGCCTGGCTGCTGGGTGCGTCGTTCATCTCCGAAGGCGCCATCCCGTTCGCTGCCGCAGACGTGCTCCGCGTGATCCCGGCCTCCATGGTGGGCGCCGGCGTGACCGGTGCTCTCTCGATGGCCTGGGGCGTCACCTCGAAGGCCCCGCACGGCGGAATGTTCGTCTTCTTCGCCATCGACAGCTTCGCGCTCTTCGCCCTGGCGATCGCGATCGGAACCGTCGTAACGGCCATCCTGGTGATCGCGCTGAAGCGATACGCTCGAAAGACACCGTTGGTCACCGCGGACGCAGCAGCGCCCGCCCTGGTCAACGCTTAACCGCACGTCGGCCGCTCCGAGAAATTCGGGGCGGCCGACGCGTAGCATCAATAGCGCAGTATTTCTGCTGCGCAAGAATAGAGGTTGTCCCGTGCAGAATTTCACTGGTGTAGGCGTAAGCCCCGGCCGGATCATCGGATCCGTTCGCCAGATGCCCAAACCGATCAGCGAACCCCCGGCAGGTGAACGCCTGGATGCGGCGACTACGCCCGAAGTCGCAACGGCAGAGCTGCGGACAGCCTCCAAGGTGGTGCAAACCGAGCTTCAGCGTCGCGCCGAAGCCGCCACGGGCGCCAGCAAGTCGGTTCTCGAAGCCACCGCGCTGATGGCCACCGACCCGATGCTGATAAAAGCTGCAGTGAAATTAATCGTTACCGGAACATCCGCCGAACGCGCGATCTGGGAGTCCGGCGCATCCGTCGCCGAGATGCTGCACAACCTCGGTGGCTACATGGCCGAGCGGGCCACGGATGTCCTCGACGTGCGGGCCCGGATCGTCGCCGAGCTGCGCGGCGTCACCGCCCCCGGCATCCCCCAGTCTGACGAGCCCTTCGTGCTCGTAGCCGAGGACCTCGCCCCGGCCGACACCGCCACCCTCGACCCGAACAAGATCCTCGCCCTGGTCACCAGCGGCGGCGGACCGCAGTCGCACACCGCGATCATCGCCCGCGCCCTCGGCCTGCCGGCCGTCGTCGCCGCCGCCGGCGTCGACGCCCTCACCGATGGCACCGAGGTCTACGTGGACGGCGCCGCCGGAACCCTCCAGGTTGACCCCGGCGACGACGAGCGCACCGCCGTCACGGCGTGGGAGCACGTCGCGGCCAGCCTGTCCGTGTTCGACGGCACCGGCACCACCGCCGACGGCCACCTCGTTCCGCTGCTGGCCAACGTGGGCGGGGCCGCTGACGCGGTCAAGGCCGCGGCCGCCGGCGCAGAGGGCGTCGGACTGCTCCGCACCGAGTTCTGCTTCCTCGAGCGCGACATCGAGCCCACCATCGATGAGCAGGTCGTGGCCTACCGCGGCGTGTTCGACGCGTTCCCCGGCAAGAAGGTCGTCGTGCGCACGCTCGACGCCGGCGCCGACAAGCCTCTGCCGTTCCTCACCGACAGCACGGAGCCCAACCCGTCGCTCGGCGTGCGCGGCTACCGCACCGACCTGACCAGCCCCGGCGTGCTCAAGCGCCAGCTCACAGCCATCGCCACCGCCGCGCAGGCCTCCTCCGCCGTGGTCTGGGTGATGGCTCCGATGATCGCCACAGTCGACGAGGCCGCCGACTTCGCCGCCATGTGCCGCGTCGCCGGGCTGAAGACCCCCGGCGTCATGGTGGAGGTTCCCTCCGCGGCGCTCCGCTCCGCGAGCATCCTGACCGAAGCCGAATTCGTCAGCCTCGGCACGAACGACCTCACCCAGTACACGATGGCCGCCGACCGTCAGCTCGGAACCCTCGCCGCGCTGAACTCGCCGTGGCAGCCCGCCGTGCTCCAGCTGATCCAGCTCACCGTCGCGGGGGCGATATACGAGGGCCACAACAAGCCCGTCGGCGTCTGCGGCGAAGCCGCCGCCGACCCGGTTCTCGCCGTCGTACTCGTCGGGCTGGGTGTCAACACCCTGTCCATGACGGCCCGGTCGATGTCCGCCGTGGGCGCCGTGCTGAAGTCCGTGACGCTCGAACGGGCGCAGGAACTTGCCCAGATCGCCGTTTCGGCCCGTAATTCGGACGAAGCGCGTACCCGCGTGCGCGCCGGATTGCCCATACTTGAAGAGCTGGGTCTCTAGCCGCTTCGGATTTACGTCGCATCGCATCATCGCCGGCGAGCCACCCCTTCGCCGGGCACCAATTAGGAGGAACCATGTCCGAACGTAAAGCCACCATCGCGAGCCGTGTCGGCCTGCACGCGCGCCCCGCATCCATCTTCGCGGCGGCCGTCGGCGATCTGACCCTCGAGGTCACCATCGCCCTCGAGGCCGACCCGGCCGAGGACGCGATGGATGCCTCGAGCATCCTGTCGCTGATGAGCCTGGGTGCCGCCAACGGCGACATCGTCGTGCTGCGCGCCGAGGGCGACGGAGCCGATGAGGCTCTCGAATCCCTCGTCAAGCTCCTCGAAACGGACCTCGACGCCGAGTAGCACCCCCGTCCGAAGGCACCCTCAGTCTGCGCGAATCATGCCGGAGCGAGGGTGCCTTTTCGTGGGTCAGGCTCCGACACCGGAGGTCAGGCCCGGTCGGGCGTGACCAGGGTGATGAACGCGCTCAGCTGGGCCAGGCTCTCCACACTTGAGGGCAGGGTCTCGGTCAGGGCCGGCGAGTAGACCAGCCAGGCCGCCCACTGGGCACGGGAGATGGCCACGTTGAGCCGGTTTGCCAGGAGCAGGAACTCGAGGCCGCGCGGTACGTCCTCTGCCGCGGAGGCGGCAAGCGAGACCACGGCGACCGCCGCCTCCCGGCCCTGGAACTTGTCGACGGTGCCCACCGGCACGTCACCCAGGCCGGCCTGCACGAGGTGGCGGCGCAGCAGCTCGACCTGCGCGTTGTAGGGCGCCACGACGATCACGTCGCCCTGCGCCAGCGGTGCGCTCCGGCCACCGGATGTCCAGGGTCGGCCGAGCAGACCGGTCACCAGTGAGACCACGGCTTCGGCCTCCTCCACCGACGAGGTGGAATTGAACCGGTGCGGCACGGGCACCGGGTGCAGGCCCGGCTCCACAGCCTCGAGTCGGCGATCGGAGGGGTGCGAGCGCAGCCGCCCCTCGTAGGACAGCGCCGACACCGGAGCGCAGATCCTCGGATGCATGCGCCAGCTGGTCTTCAGAAAGTAGCCGAATTCCGGCGGGAGCACCTGGTGTCCGTCGCTGAGCCAGCCCAGAGCCGAGCCGTCGACCGGTTCGGGGTGCGTGCCTTGGCTGACCTGCGGCAGCTGTTGCGGGTCGCCGAGCAGCAGCAGGCGTTCGGCCGCGACGGCTGCTGCGATGGTGCTGGCGAGGGAAAACTGGCCGGCCTCGTCGATCACGAGCAGGTCGAGGGAGCCCCGCGGCACCCGGTCGGCGTTGCTGAAGTCCCAGGCGGTGCCGCCGAGTACCCAGCCGCCGGACTGCCCGGTGAACCGGGCGAAGGTCTTGGTATCCAGGAGGGTCCACGGCACCGGCTTTTTCTCGTCGCCCTTTTTCGCTTTCTTCCCGACCTGGCCGGGCTCCAGCCCCGCCTCGATTCCGGCGGCGAGTACGGCCCGGAGCATGTTCTCGACCGCGGCGTGGGACTGCGCGACGACGCCCACGCGCCAGCCGTGCCGCACGACGAGGTCGGCGATCACCCTCGAGCCGACGAAGGTCTTGCCGGTTCCGGGCGGGCCCTGCACCGCGAGGTAGGACCGGTCGAGCACGAGCAGGGTGTCCCGGATGGCGGTGCGCACATCCCCCTCACCGTCGCCGTCGCCGGCACCATCGCCCTCGCCGTCCCCGGCACCGGCACCATCGCCGGGGCGCGCCGGTGGCTGCACCAGGGGCTGCGCCGGCCCACTTGCCCCGAGCAACCGGGGCGGGCGTCGGCGCAGCAGGTCGAAGGCCGCGTCCGGCAGCGGTTCCGGCCACCGGGAGAGCACGGCGCGGCCCCACTCCGAGATCGCGGTCACCTGGCTACCGGCTGGCGGCGGGGTGCCGGGGGTGAGGGCGATCGGCATTTCCCGGTGGGCGGGTGCATCGCGTTCGAGCACCTCCTCGACCAAATAGACCGACTCGTCGATCACGTCGATGATGGTCGCCCTGTTGTGCGCGGTGCGCGCTCCGGGGGCGTCGCTGCGGCTGATCGGCGGGTAGGGCAGGTCGTAGAGCAGGAACGGCTGCTGCCCGACCGTGAGCGAACTGCCCGGCGCGAGTGCCCCGGTCAGGCGCAGTACCCGGCGGTCGAGCGACTGGCGGCCTTCCCGGTGCCAGCCCAGGTGCAGGGCTGCTGTTTCGACGATGAGCACGTCCCTGGTGTCCGCCCAGTCGTCCACGGGCGCGCCCAGGCGACTGTAGTGGTCCCACCAGAACGATTTCTGCTCCCGCCGGTGGTAGTCGATCGCCGCCGAGGCGAGGGCGAGCGCGGTCTGGTCGGCGGTGCGCTCGGCCGGCGGAACGTCGGCAAGCAGCACGGAGAGTTCCCGGTAGACCGGGTCCGGTTCCCGCACCGGCAGGGGCACGCCCGCCAGGGTCGCCGGCGACGCTGCGGTGGCGCCCGGCTGCTCGGCGGCGCGGGCCAGCAGCCAGTCGCGCAGGCGCAGGGTGGAGCGGCAGTCGTACGCGTTGTAGCGGGCGATGTCCGTGAGAATCTGCTCTGCGGCATCCGTCTGTCCGGTGGCCAACAGGGTGCGCGAGCGCACGTATTCGGTGATCGAGTCGGCGGCGTTGGCCACGCCCTCGCGTTCCTCGAGCCCCATGTAGAGCGGTTCGAGCTTCTTGAGCGAGTAGCTGCGGCTGCCGATGCGTAAGCCCTGCCGCACGATCGGGTAGAGGTCAACGAGCACATTCCGGCGCAATAGGTCGTCGACCGCTTCTTCGCCGACCCCGTGCCGGGCGGCAAGGCCGAGCAGGTGGGTGCGCTCGTAGGGGGCGTAGTGGTAGATGTGGAGCCCCGGATGCCGCGAACGGCGCTCCCGCACATACTCCAGGAAGTCGATCAGGGCCTGACGTTCCTCGGCGTGGTCGTGCGCCCAGAAGGTGCGGAAGGTATCGTCCGGCAGGGCCAGACCGAACAGATAGTCCAGCCCCCACTGTCCGTTGCCGGCCTCCTGGTAGAGCGGGTCACCCTCGAAGTCGAAGAAGATGTCCCCCGCGTCGGGTGCGGGCAGCGCCGCGAGGGCGGCCGGGTTGATGATCTCCCAGTTCAGTGGCCGGCCGGGAGCTCGGGGGGCGATCTGCAGCCGGGCCTGCCCCTGCAGGGTCGCTAGCGTGGCGTCTGACAAACCGGGGACGGGCTCGCGCCGCGCGGCGAGGTCGTCGATGGAGCGGACGCCCGCGGAGCGCAGCCGGGCGCGCTGGCTGAGCCGCAGGTTCGCGACCAGGAGCACGTCCCGGTGCTGCTGCACCTGCTCCTCGCACAGGTCACAGCGGCCGCAGGCGGCGTAGCGAGGGTCACCCCACGGGGTGGGTGCAGGGTCGGCGAGGCGTTCGTCGACCAGCCGCTCGAGGCGGGCGCGCCGGGCGCGGTAGACCGGCAGGATGTCCTGCAACCGGTGCGAGCTCGTGCGGCCGTCGCCGAGCAGAAGGTGCACGTTCTCCCCCGTCGGGATGCCCATCCGCTGCAACTGGTCGCTATACGCCGCCAACTGCAGCAGCGCCGTGATCTTCGCCGAGCGTGCCAGCTTCGTGTCGTAGACCTCGTAGGTCGCGGCATGGTCTGCGGGGTCGGCGGGGTCGGCGGGGTCGGAATGGTCGGCGGGGTCGGCGGGGTCGGAATGGTCGGCGGGGTCGCTCGGGTCGCCGCTCCCGGTGCGGATGATGAAGTCCGCGTAGCCCAGGAATCGCCCGTCGAAGAACGCAGCCTGGAACACCACCTCGGCCCCTGCGCGCAGGGCCGCCTCGCTCATTTCAACGGCGGAACCGATGTCGGCGAGGTCGCCACGTTCGATCTCGACGACGGTGCGGGCCGCGCGCAGCTGTTCGAGCATCCGCAGTTCGTGGGCGTCGCCCAGCGCGGCGGTGCGCTGGAGCATGGCGTCAGCGGCTGCCGGGGCGGCGTCGATGCGTCCCAGTTTCGCGTCGAGTCGGCGCAACAGTGCCCACTCGCACGCGGCCGCGGCGCTGAGGTCGCTCGCCGAGTAGACAACGGTGGCAGGGTCTGGCAGGAACACGTCGATCTCCTCTTTGCGCACGCACAACCACACCGGAAGCGCTGGTCACGGTGGTTTCGAGGCTAGCCGACACCACCGACCAGAACAGGGGGTGCCGCGCCCTTCCCCCTGCAGCCGTGCTCAACTAGGGTTGGCCTACACGCGGCAGACGAGGTTTTTGATGGCTGTCCGCGCGGCGGTTCACTGTTGATCCGATTCTGGCCGATTGCGGGCCCGATGTGCGACGACCGAGTGCCGTATCCCTGCAACCAAGCGAGAAGGAACACACCGTGACTGACAGCCAGAACCCCGTACCCACTGCCAACGCCACCGGCCCCGACGCCCACAACATCAAGGACTGGACCGACCTCGGCAAGGAGATGTGGTCCTACCTGACCGGCAAGAGCGCCGCCATCAACTACAGCTTCATCGACATGACGGTGGAGGTGCCGCGCGACATCGGCCCCGACGCCCCCCGTGCCACTTGGAAGCTGAACGGCACACTGCGGGTCACCACGAGCGAGGGTTCAGGCACCGAACCGCTCACCAAGTAGTCATGAGCCCCACCACCCGCCTGGACATCGACCTGGAGTTCTCCCTCGCGGAGCCGGGCACACCGGGCGACACCACGGAGGCGACCGGCGCCGAGCAGATGGGCGGAACCATCACGGCCAGCGGCCTCGACGTCGAGATCTTCTCCAGCAAGCCCGAGATGTTCGTGCGCACCAGCACGATGAAGCTGAAGGAACTCCGCGGCCTGGCCGGCGACCTGGCCGAGCGCGGCCTGACCGTCTCCGTGTCCGGCCCCGACGGCCTGATCATCCGGCTGGGAGCCGTCAAGGCACCCGTCATCCAACGGCTGCTGACCGGTTCGTCGCACATTACGCTCGGCAGCCGGGCCGCGCTGGTTCCGCTCCTGCGGCGGCGCAGTGCCGCACCGGAGGCGGGCCTGTCCCTGCCGTTGCCGCCGGCCACCCTGTTGCCGTTGGTGCCGACCTTCGACCGGCGCATCCGTCGCCGGGTGACCACGACGCACTACACACCGGGGGCAGGCCGGCCCCGGCTGGTTTTTGTGATCGGCTCGAAGAACTGGAACGGTCAGATGCCGCGCGAGTTCGATCTGCTGCCGACGGTCACCACCATCGGTTCGGCCCCGGATGCCGACCTGCAGCTGGCCGGTCTGCAACCGTTCCATGCCGAAATCCGCCACGACGACAACGACGAGTACATTCTGTATCCGCTCGGCGACGTTTCCGGCGGAGCCAAGCGGAATTACCGGCAGGACGAGAACGACGGGCAGGTCCTGCGCACCGGCGCCCGGATCGAAATGGGTCCGTGGCGCATGGCCTACTTCCGTGAGGAGTATGCCGACCACGGCCGCCCCCACGGCGGTCGCGTGGGCGGGGAACTGTCCGTGCAAAAGCCGCAACCGAGCCGCCGCGCAGCCCGGTTGGAGCGCGAGGCCAACGCCGCCGGTGCCGGCACCACGAACGGCGGCACCGAGCCGATGACCGCGCGGCCGGGGCCGGTGGACGACTCCGAGATCTAGGGTCAGGTCCGGGTCGGCAGATCCTGGCTGCGCCACTCGCGGCGCACGCTGTGGAAGCCGGCACACGGTAGAACGTGTGCCGGCTTCCCATGTATGAGCCGCGACGGATTCCGCCGAGCCCTGCGCCGCCCCACGCTGCCCTGCCCTGCCCTGCCCTGCCCTGAACCAATTCGACGGAGATTCTGGCTCTCCTGCTTCATCTGTGGGTGTTTCGGAGCGCCTTAACGGCCGCACGCCGCTTCCTGTCTAGGTTTCTGACTGTCTAGGAACAGAAACTCAAGGGGCAGGAATACGGCGTGCGGTCTCTAACTTTATGGCGGACTTTGCTCGGTGTCGATAAGACGGTCGTTGAGGACCTGAATCTGGACCCGGTGGCGGGTGTTTTGGTGGCCTCGGTGCGGCCGACGGGGTCGGCGCGGCACCGGTGCGGGGTCTGCCTGAAACGTTGCCCACGCTACGACAGGGGTGCGGGGCGGCGCCGGTGGCGGGCCTTGGACGCGGGCACGATCCAGGTCTACCTGGAGGCGGATTCCTCGCGGGTNTCTACTTGGAGGCGGATTCCTCGCGGGTGTCGTGCCGGGAGCACGGTGTGATCGTGGCCGCAGTCCCGTGGGCCAGGCACCAGGCCGGCCACACGCATCACTTTGACTCTCAGGTCGCGTGGCTGGCCACGCAGACGTCTAAGGCCGCGGTCACCGTGTTGATGCGGATCGCGTGGCGCACGGTCGGGGCGATCATCACCCGGGTTTGGNCATCGCGTGGCGCACGGTCGGGGCGATCATCACCCGGGTTTGGGCTGACACGGAAGAGCTCCGTGATCCCTTCGCCGGGCTCACCCGGATCGGGATCGATGAGATCTCCTACAAGCGCGGCCGGAAGTTCTTGACTGTGGTCGTGGACCACGATTCGGGGCGCCTGGTCTGGGCTGCTCCGGGCCAGGACAAGGCCACCCTGGGCACGTTCTTCGATGCGCTCGGCGCGGAACGATCCGCTCTGATCACGCATGTTTCCGCGGATGGGGCCGCGTGGATCGCGTCGGTCGTCGCAGCACGCTGCCCGAACGCGGTCCGCTGCGCGGACCCGTTCCACGTC
>NZ_SOGE01000040.1:0-71869 GCF_004402575.1 Cryobacterium sp. TMT2-4
CCGAGGTTTTTGGCATTTGACATTGTGCACGCTGTTGAGTTCTCAAGGATCGGACGCACTCGACTTCAAACCCCACAGGGGCTGTCGCTTCGAGGCAACTTGTATAACTTAGCTGCCCGGCCACGCCCTGTCAAATCACGGAAAGCAGCCGATTCCAAGTGCGCCAAAGCGACTCGGACAACCACCCACCAGACCAAACACGCAGCCGGAGAGAGTTACCATCTTAGGCCTCCCCCACACCCACCTGAAACAGGAACAAGCATGAGACGAAGCGAAAAACTGTGGTTCCACATGAGGCCGGGAAGCTCTGCGGCTTTCCGCACCTGTGGGGTACGTTTGAATACATTACNAGGCCGTCAAAACCAGCAACCGCCCGGGCGTGTCACGCCCCAACGGGGCGGAACGACCAGGCGACATCCGTCTCTGAATCAGACGACGAAAACGCCGGCCAAGGTCTTCTTCCCACGGCGGAGCACGGCCACTCCCCCGGGAAGCACGGCACCCTCGATGGTCTGGTCATCGCTCAGCACCTTCACGTTGTTGAGATAGACCCCACCCTGGCTGATGGCACGGCGGGCTTCGCTCAGACTCATGCTGAGTCCGGTGTCGACCAGCAGCTGCACCACGGGGGCGTGCGGGGCGGTCGTCGTGTTCGGGAGTTCTCGCAGAGCGGCTTCGAGGGTGGCCTCGTCGAGATCGGACAGCTCACCCTGGCCGAAGAGGGCATGCGCGGCCTGGATGGCGGCATCCGTCGCGGCACGGCCGTGAACAAGGCTCGTCACGGACACGGCGAGCGTGCGCTGGGCGAGGCGTTTGAACGGTTCCGCCGCCACGGCACCCGCGAGCTCCTCGATGTCGGACCGGGTGAGGAAGGTGAACACCTTCAGCCGGTTGAGGACATCGGCATCGTCGGTGTTGAGCCAGAACTGGTAGAACGCGTACGGGCTGGTGAGGGTGGGGTCGAGCCAGACCGCGTTGCCCTCACTCTTGCCGAACTTGGTGCCGTCGCTGTTCGTAATCAGCGGGGTGCCGATGGCGTGGGCGCTCTCCCCCTCCGCCTTGCGGATGAGGTCGATACCGCTGGTGAGGTTGCCCCACTGGTCGCTGCCTCCGGTCTGCAGCACGCAGCCGTACGTGCGGAAGAGCTCGAGGAAGTCCATCCCCTGCAGAACCTGGTAACTGAACTCGGTGTAGCTGATGCCGGCGTCGGAATTCAGCCGGGCGCTCACGGCATCCTTCTTGAGCATGCTGCCGACCCGGAAGTACTTGCCGATGTCGCGCAGGAAGTCGATGGCACTGAGCGGGGCGGTCCAGTCCAGGTTGTTCACCAGGGTGACGGCGTTGTCGCCCTCCGAGCTCAGAAAGCGCGAGACCTGGGCCTGGAGGTAGCCCACCCACTCGCCGACGACATCCCGAGAGTTCAGGGTGCGCTCGGCCGTGGGGCGCGGGTCACCGATCAGTCCGGTGGACCCGCCGACCAAGCCGAGGGGCTTATGTCCGGCCAGCTGCAGCCGGCGCATGAGCAGCAGCTGCACGAGGTTGCCGAGGTGCAGGCTCGGGGCGGTCGGGTCGAAGCCGCAGTAGAACGTGGCCGGCGGGCCGGCGAGCAGCTCACGCAGTTCGGTGGTGTCGGTGGACACCTGTACCAGGCCTCGCCAGGAGATCTCCTCCCAGACGTCGTCGAAGGTCGGGTCGTTGGCTTGCAGGGCGAGGATGGCTGGATCTGACACGAGCCAAGGATATCAGCGCCCGACTCGCTGCCCGGGAATTCAGGACCACACCTTGATCGGCAAATATTAAGCCTATAGGCTGAATTAGTGTAGATTCATCGTGGAAGCTTCATATCAGCCCGCCAACTCCGTCGGAGGTCCCGCCCATGTTCGTCATCACGGCCGACCAGGTCGACAGCCGCAACGATCGCGATCGGGCCGGCGAGATGATCGCCGAGCTCGTGGCCGCGTACGGCCCGGCGTTCACGCTGCCGCCCGACCAGACGTCCGGCGATGAGATCCAGCTACTGCTGCCCGACGCCGGCACGGCCCTTGCCGCCGTTCTCGCGCTGCATCGCGCGGGCCATTGGAGCATCGGGCTCGGCATCGGCGAGGTGCGCACCCCTCTTCCAGAAACAACCCGGCAGGCCTCCGGCGGTGCGTTCGTCGCGGCGCGCGCGGCCGTGACGCGGGCAAAGAAGGCCGAGGCCCGGTTCAGTCTCGAGGTTGATCCGGCCGCTGGCCGTACTGCTGGCCGCTCTGCTCCGCTGCTCGACGCCGACGGGGTGGAAGCACTCATCACCAATCTGCTGCTCCTTCGCCAGCGTCGCTCGCAGGAGGGCTGGGCGGCCATCGACCTGCTGGCGAGCGGGATGTCCCAGGTGGAGATCGCCGCCGAGCTCGGCATTTCCCCCGCCGCCGTCAGCCAGCGCATCCGAATCGCCCTCTGGAGGGTCGACCAGTCCGCCCAGCCCGCACTCGTTAGGCTGCTGGAGAACCTCGAGCACGCCACGACCGAAACGGACCCTGCCGCATGATCTCCTCGTCCTTCCCGATCGTTGCCTACCTCTACTGGATGTCCCTCCTGGTCGTCACCACCGGCTCGCTGGTCTTCGCCATCCTCGCGTTCCGGCGCCAGAAGCCGCAGTTCGCCGCGGTCTCCGGCGGCGCCCTCGCCGCGGCCCTGATGATCGCCGCCCTCCCCTCGCCCGGAGGCGCGACCGTGTCGGGCGTGCTCCTCGGCATGGTGGCCCTCGGTCTCGCCGTGGTCGGCGGCGGCCCGGCGGCGCTGCTTGCGCTGAGGCTGGCCACGAACAACTCCGTGCCCCAAGGCCAGCACGGCGGGATCCTGGTCGACAACGGCGGCGCTCCCGTGACACCGGAGCCGGGCCGCGCGTCCGGGGTTGATGCCGGCGCACCGGATGCACCGGATGCACCGGATGCACCGGATGCCACCGGTGTACCCGATGGTGAGGGGACGGCCGGAACGCACGGCACTTTCGTGCACGAGGTGCTGCGCGGTGGATTGATGATCGGAATCCTGGAGCGCCTCGCCGTGGCCGGCGCGATCCTGGCGGGCTTCCCGGAGGCCATCGCGGTCGTCGTGGCGATCAAGGGCGTCGGCCGCTTCACCGAGCTGGCCACGGCCGAGGCCCGGGAGCGGTTCATCATCGGCACGCTGGCGAGCCTGATCTGGGCGTGCGCGTGCGCCGCCCTGGTGCAGATCGCCCTGACGTAGGCGCCGGTCGGCGGTCGAGCTTGCCGGGATCCGGTGACCCGAACCTGCCGCGCGACCCGGGACATCCGTGCCGATCGCGCTGACGTAACCTCGGAGATTTTCGCGACACGCCGGTCGGCCCCCGAACCGGCGTTTCCCGAAAATCTCCGCTTTTATATGACGCCGGATGCCCCAGCGCGGGTCCCGGTGATGGCGCGAGCCCGGCGACGGCCCGAGCCTGTCGACGGTGCTCGCCTGTCGACGGTGCTCGCCTGTCGACGACGCGCGCCTAGCGAGAGTCGGGCTCAGCGCCCAGCTTCGGATGTCGCCGGTACGGCGACACCGACGCGTCGCCCGGGATCCAGAATCGCCACGGATACTCCGCTCCCCCGCCGACGCCGCCGACTCCGGTGCGGGGTCCGCTGCGGAAAGCGACCGGTTCGGGAGGCAGGGTCAGCGTGAACGGCGCCTCACCGAGGTCCGCACCGTCGTCTCCCAGCCCGATGCCGAGCGCCAGCGTGAGCCGGGCCGGGCCGCGCGCCAGGTCGCGGTCGCTGCGTGAGGTGGGGCGGCGCATCCGTGCCTCGGCGACACCGTCGACGATCTCGCCGGCGCGCAGCAGCACGGCGGACGCTTCGCCGCCCGGCGAGCAGACGATGTTCGCACAGACGTGCATGCCGTAGCTGAAGTACGCGTAGAGGTGGCCGCTCGGGCCGAACATCGACGCGTTCCGCCGGGTCTGGCCACGGAAGGCGTGCGAGCCGGGGTCGAGCCCTTGCCCGAGGTAGGCCTCCACCTCGGTGATGCGCAGCCGCACCCCGGCGCGGTCGAGCAGCGCGCCCAACAACTGTGGCGCGACCTCAACGGCCGGTCGCGCCAGAATGCCGTCGGCGAGTGTCACATGCCGAGCGCAGCCGCCAGCGCGCGCACCCGGGTGACGAGCGCCGCGCGCTGCTCCGCCACGCGCACCGGGGCGGTCCCGCCCTGGCCGTCGCGGCGGGACACCGAACCGGTGATGGTGAGTACCTCGCGCACGTCCGGCGTGAGGTGCGGCGACAGCGCGAGCAGCGCGGCGTCGTCCACCTCGTGCAGGTCGAGCCCGTTCCGCTCCGCGAACTTCACCAGCGAACCGGTGATTTCGTGCGCGTCCCGGAACGTGACCTGCTGCTTGACGAGCCACTCGGCGACGTCGGTGGCCAGGGAGAATCCCTGGGGGGCGAGCTCGGCCATCCGTTCAGTGTGGAAGGTCAGGGTCGCGATCATTCCGCTGAAGGCCGGCAGGAGCACCTCGAGCGTCTCGATCGAGTCGAAGACTGGCTCCTTGTCTTCCTGCAGGTCGCGGTTGTAGGCGAGCGGCAACCCCTTGAGAGTGGTCAGCAGACCGGTCAGGTTGCCGATCAGGCGCCCCGCCTTGCCGCGGGCCAGCTCGGCGATGTCCGGGTTCTTCTTCTGCGGCATGATCGACGACCCGGTGGAGTAGGAGTCGTCGAGGGTGACGAAACCGAACTCGCGGGTGTTCCAGAGGATGATCTCCTCGGCCAGACGGGACAGGTCGATACCGATCTGGGCGGTGATGTACGCGAACTCGGCGACCAGGTCGCGGCTCGCGGTGCCGTCGATCGAGTTCTCGACCACGGCGCTGAAGCCGAGGTCGGCCGCCACCAGGTTGGCGTCGAGGCCGAGCGTGTTGCCGGCCAGGGCACCAGACCCATAGGGCGAGTAGTCGGCGCGTGTGTTCCAGTCGGTGAACCGCTCGAGGTCGCGCACGAGCGGCCAGCAGTGCGCGAACAGGTGGTGGGCGAGCAGCACCGGCTGGGCGTGCTGCAGATGCGTGCGGCCCGGCATGATGGCCTCGTCGTTCGCTTCGGCCTGCGACGCCAGGGCGTCGATCAGGTCGATGACGTGGGCGGAGATGCCCTTCGCCTTGTCGCGCAGCAGCATCCGCACCAGGGTGGCGACCTGGTCGTTGCGGCTGCGGCCAGCGCGCAGCTTGCCGCCCAGTTCGACGCCGACGATGTCGATCAGGCCGCGTTCCAGGGCCGAATGCACATCCTCGTCGGATTCCGCGGGAAGGAAGCTCTCGTCGACCACGGCCTGCATCAGGGTGTCGAGGCCGGCGATCATGGCGACGAGTTCCGGGGCGGTCAGGTAACCGGCCGCGGCCAGGGCCCGCGCGTGGGCCTGGGAACCACGGATGTCGTAGGGAGCCAGCGGCCAGTCGAACTGGGTCGACTTGCTCAGCTTCGCCAGTTCCGGCGACGGTCCCCCGGCGAAGCGGCCACCCCAGAGGGCGCCCGCCTTGCCCGCGCGGTTCTCGTGCGTGTCCGTGTCGCCAGCCACGTCAGCCCTACTTGCCGGCGAGGTCGCGGCGGGCCGAGATCTTGCTCGGCAGCGACCACAGCTCGATGAAACCCTTGGCCATGGACTGGTCGAAAGTGTCCCCGGTGTCGTAGGTGGCGAGGTTGAAGTCGTAGAGGCTCTGCGTGGACTTGCGGCCGGTGACGACGGCGGTGCCAGCATGCATCTTCAGACGGATGTCGCCGGTCACGTGCTTCTGCGTCTCGTCGATGAACACGTCGAGTGCGCGCTTCAGGCCGGAGAACCAGAGGCCGTCGTAGACGAGTTCGGCCCACTTGGACTCGACCGTGCGCTTGTAGCGGGCCAGGTCACGTTCCACGGTCATGTTCTCGAGCTCTTCGTGCGCGGCGATCAGGGCGATGCCGGCGGGGGCCTCGTAGACCTCGCGGCTCTTGATGCCGACGAGGCGGTCCTCGACGATGTCGATCCGTCCGACGCCCTGGTTGCCGGCGAGCAGGTTCATCATTTCGATGGCCTGCAGCGGGGTGACGGCGACGCCGTCAATCGCGACGGGAACACCCTGGTCGAAGCTGATGACGACCTCGGTGGGCTCGCGAGTCACGGCCGGGTCCTGCGTGTACGTGTAGAGGTCTTCGATCGGGGCATTCCACGGGTCTTCGAGGAAGCCGGTTTCGACCGCACGGCCGTAGACGTTCTGGTCGATCGAGTAGGGGCTCTTCTTCGACTGTGCGATGGGCAGGTCGTGCAGCGCCGCGTATTCGATGGCTTTGTCCCGGGTGAGGGCGAAATCGCGCACCGGGGCGAGCGAGGTGAGCTCGGGCGCGAGGGCGGCGACGGCGGCCTCGAAGCGCACCTGGTCGTTGCCCTTGCCGGTGCAGCCGTGCGCGACGCTGTTCGCTCCGAGCTCCTTGGCCGTGGAGGCGAGGTACTTGGCGATCAGCGGGCGGCTGAGCGCGGAGACGAGCGGGTAACGCTTCTGGTAGAGCGCGTTGGCCTTGAGGGCCGGCACGACGTAGTCGCTGGCGAACTCGTCCTTCGCGTCGACGACGATGGACTCGACGGCGCCGCAGTCCAGGGCGCGCTGGCGGATGACGTCCATATCCTCGCCGCTCTGTCCCACGTCGATGGCGAGGGCCACGACCTCTTTGCCGGTTGCATCCTTCAGCCAGCCGATGCCAACCGAGGTATCGAGTCCGCCCGAATATGCCAGCACAACGCGTTCAGCCATGGTTCTCCCTAAAAATTCGATCTGATCAAGTTTACGGTCATGCTGTGACGCCCGCCGGGGCGTTAGGCGCTGTTCTGGGTGAGCAGCCAGACGAGCAGCGCCTTCTGGGCGTGCAGGCGGTTTTCGGCCTCGTCCCAGATGATGCTCTGCGCGCCGTCGATGACGTCGGCGGTCACCTCGTAACCGCGGTCAGCCGGCAGACAGTGCAGGAAGTGCGCGTCGGGCTTCGCGAGCGCCATCAGGGCGGCGTCCACACGGTAGCGACCGAGGTCACCCAGGCGGGTGGCCTTCTCCTCTTCCTTGCCCATCGACACCCAGGTGTCGGTGACGACCACGTCGACGCCGGTGACGGCCGCGACCGGGTCGGTGAAGAGCTCCACGGAGCCGCCGGTGCGCAGGGCGATCGCCGCGGCATCCGCGACGACCTCGTCGGTGGGCGTGTACCCGACCGGGGAGGCGATGCGCACGTGCATGCCCGCGGTCGCGCCGGCAAGCAGGTAGGACTGGCCCATGTTGCAGGCGCCGTCGCCGAGGAACGCGAGGGTCTGACCGGCCAGGTCGCCGCGGTGCTCACGGATGGTGAGCAGGTCGGCGAGCAACTGGCAGGGGTGGAAGTCGTCGGACAGCGCATTGACTACGGGCACCGTGGTGCCGAGGGCCATCTCCTCGAGTCCGGCCTGGCCGTAGGTGCGCCAGACGATCGCGGCCACCTGGCGCTCGAGCACGCGGGCCGTGTCGGAGGCGGTTTCCTTGCCACCGAGCTGGCTGTTCGCGGTGCTGATGATCAGCGGGCTGCCGCCGAGGTCGGCGATCCCCACGGCGAAGGAGACCCGGGTGCGGGTCGATGACTTGTCGAAGATGACAGCCACGGTCTGCGGGCCGGCCAGAGGTTTGACCGCGAATCGGTCACGCTTGAGGTCCAGGGCAAGGTCGAGGATCTCGGCCTGTTCGGCCGGTGAGATGTCGTCGTCGCGCAGGAAATGGCGGGTCACGGTGTCACTTTCGCTTCTGGGGAATAGATCGTTCAACTCTAGAGGCTGGCCAGAGCGAGCCCGAATCGGCACTCGAAATCGGCCAGTTCGTCGTCGCCGACGATGAGGGGCGGGGCCAGACGGATGGTGGACTCGTTTGCGGCGTTCACGATCAAGCCGTTGCTCTGGGCCGCGGCCGCCAGGCGGGTGGCGACCGGTTCGGTCAGCCCGACACCGAGTAGGAGCCCGCGGCCGCGCACCTCGCCGATGAGGGGGGAACCGAAATCGGCGAGGATCTCCCGCAGCTGCTCGCCGCGCCGCGCGGCGTTGGCGACCAGGCCGTCGGCCTCGATGGCGCCGAGCACGGCGTTGGCGGCGGCCGTGACGAGCGGGTTGCCGGCATAGGTTGAGCCGTGCTGGCCGCGCTGGAACAGCTCCGACGCCGCCCCGAAGGTGACGAGGGCGCCGATGGGCAGGCCGCCGCCGATCCCCTTCGCCAGCGTGAGCGCATCCGGCTGGATACCGTCGTGCTGGTAGGCGAACCACTCGCCGGTGCGGCCGGCGCCGGTCTGCACCTCGTCGAGGATGAGCAGCACGCCGTTTCGGGTGCACAGCTCGCGGGCGTGGCGCAGGAACCCTGCGGGCAGGTCGACCACCCCGGCCTCGCCCTGCACGGGCTCGAGGAAGAGGGCGGCGACGGTCTCGTCGATCGCGGCGTCCAGCCCCTCGAGCGTGGCGTGGATGTGCTCGACCCCCTCGGGGACCGGCAGGAACGGCTCGCGCATGGCCGGCTTGCCGGAAAGGGCGAGCGCCCCCATCGTGCGGCCGTGGAACGAGTCGTGCAGGGAGAGGATGCGGGTTCGGCTGCCACCGTCGGTGTTCAGTCGGGCCAGCTTGAATGCGGCCTCGTTGGCCTCGGCGCCGGAATTGCAGAAGTAGACCCGGCCGGCCTGTCCCGCACCGGTGAGGCGCTTGAGCCGTTCGGCCAGTTCCAGCTGCGGTGGCGACGCGAAGTAGTTCGAGACGTGGGCAAGCCGGCCGACCTGATCGGTGACCGCGGCGACGAGAGCCGGATGCGCGTGGCCGAGCGAGTTCACGGCGATTCCGGCGAGGAAGTCGAGATATTTCGTGCCCTCGTCGTCCCAGACGTAGCACCCCTTCCCGCGCACGAGCATCGCCAGCGGCGGTGCGATCGTGTGCATCATGGCGGCGCTGAAACGCTCGCGCCAGTCGGGGGTGCCGGAATCAGCCATCTGTGCGGTGCTCGATTCTGGGTGCGTATTGCTCATGCCGGGACCACTTCGGTTCCGATCCCGCTGCCGGTGAAGACCTCGAGCAGGATCGAGTGTGGTACCCGGCCGTCGATGATGGCCGCCTTCGCGACGCCACCCTCGACCGCGTCGAGGCAGGCCGTCATCTTGGGGATCATTCCCGACTCGAGGCCCGGCAGTAGGGAGCGAAGCGAGTCCACGTCGATGACCGACACCAGCGAGTCGTGGTTGGGCCAGTCGCTGTACAGCCCCGCGACATCGGTCAGGATGACCAGTTTGGCGGCGCCGAGCGCGACCGCGAGGGCCGCGGCGGCGGCGTCGGCGTTGATGTTCAGGGACTGGCCCGGGACATCCGTGTCGGGTGCGATCGAGGAGACGACCGGTATGCGGCCGGCGGCGAGCTGGGCGAGCACGGCCTCGGGGTCGACGCCGATCACGTCGCCGACGAGGCCGAGGTCGACCTCGCCGCCGTCGATGACGGTGCCGCGGCGACGGCCCTGGAACAGCCCGGCGTCCTCGCCGGAGAGCCCGGCCGACAGCGGACCGTGCTGGTTGATGCGGCTGACCAGCTCGCGGTTGATCTGGCCGGTGAGCACCATCCGCACGACGTCCATCGCCTCAGGCGTGGTCACCCGGTAGCCACCGCGGAACTCGCTCGCGATGCCGAGGCGGTCGAGCATCGCGGAGATCTGCGGGCCGCCGCCGTGCACGACGACGGGGCGGATGCCGGCATAACGCAGGTACACCATGTCTTCGGCGAACGCTCGCTGCAGTTCCTCGCTGACCATGGCGTTGCCGCCGAACTTGACCACGATGATCTGGTCGTGGAACCGCTTGAGCCAGGGTAGCGACTCAATCAGCGTGGCGGCCTTGACGGCTGCCTCCGCCCGGCTGTTCGTCTCGTCGCCTGGGGTCGTCTCGTCGCCAGGGGTTTCGTGGACCGGGTTCAACTCGAGTACGCGCTGTTCTCTTCGACGTAGGCGTGGGTGAGGTCGTTGGTCCAGATGGTGGCCGTCTCGTCGCCCTCGTGCAGGTCGATCAGCACGGAGACCGAGCGGGGGGTGAGGTCGACGAGCTCACGCGGCTGGTCGGGTTCCCCCGCGGTGCAGACCTGAACGCCATTGATGGCGACGTCGATGCCGTAGGGGTCGAAGGCGGCATCCGTCGTACCGACCGCCGCGAGCACGCGGCCCCAATTCGGGTCGTTGCCGAAGATCGCGGTCTTGAACAGGTTGCTGCGGGAGACCGCGCGGGCGACCGTGACGGCGTCGGCCTCGGTGCCGGCGTGCCGCACCGTAATGGCGACGTCGTGGGCGGACCCCTCGGCGTCGGCCTGCAGCTGCAGGGTGAGGTCCTGGCAGATGGCGATCAGGGCATCCGTGAATTCGGCCAGGTCGGCGGTGACCCCGCTCGCCCCGGAGCCGAGGAGGGTGACAGTGTCGTTGGTGGACATGCAGCCGTCGGAGTCGAGGCGGTCGAACGTGACCCGGGTGGCCTGGCGGAGGGCCACGTCCAGCTGCTCGGAGTCGAGCACGGCGTCGGTGGTCAGCACCACGAGCATGGTGGCCAGGCCAGGCGCGAGCATGCCGGCGCCCTTGGCCATGCCGCCGATGGTCCAGCCGGTGTCGGAAACGAGCATGGTCTGCTTGGGTGTGGTGTCGGTGGTCATGATCGCCTGCGCCGCGGCCAGGCCGGCGGCGTCGGAGGTGGCCTTCTCACCCTGCAGCGCGAGGGTCGCGTCCCACACGCCGGCGGTGATCTTGCCGAGGTCGAGCTGTTCGCCGATCAGGCCGGTGGAACAGACCAGCACCTCGCCGGCGGAGATCTCCAAGCGGTCGGCGATGGCCTCGGCGGTGGCGTGCGTGGTCTGGAAGCCGATGCTGCCGGTGTAGCAGTTCGCGCCGCCCGAGTTGAGCACGATGGCCTTGACTCGGCCGCCCTTCATGACCTGCTCGCTCCAAAGCACCGGGTTCGCCTTGCACCGGTTACTGGTGAAAACGCTGGCCGCGCTGGTGAGCGGGCCGAGGTTCTGCACGACGGCGAGGTCGAGCCCGCCGGACTGTTTCAGGCCGGCGGTGACTCCGGCGGCGGCGAACCCGGCGGGGGCGGTGACACTCATGGGGCAACTCCATTCGTGCTCAGGCCCGTGGTCTCGGGCAGTCCCAACGCCAGGTTGGCGGACTGGATGGCGGCACCGGCGGTGCCCTTGGTGAGATTGTCGACGGCGGTGATCGTCACGACGCGGCCCACGGCCTCGTCGACGGCGAGGCCGATCAGCGCGGTGTTGGCGCCGAGCACATCGCCCGTGCGCGGGAATCGGCCCTCCGGCAGCACATGCACGAACGGTTCGTCGGCGTAGGTCGCCTCCCAGGCGGCGCGCACCGCGGCGCCGGATGTGCCGGGCACGAGACGGGCCGTCGCGGTGCAGAGGATTCCCCGCGACATCGGCACGATCACCGGGGTGAATGAGATGGTCGGGTTCGAGGCCCCTGCCCAGCGCAGGCTCTGCTGGATTTCGGGGATGTGGCGGTGCACGCCGCCGACCGCGTAGGGGTTCGCGGAGCCGAGGATCTCGCTTGCGAGGTTCGGCAGCGTCAGACTCTTGCCGGCGCCGGAGGGTCCGACCGCGAGCACCGCGGCCAAGTCTTCGGGCTCGATCACCCCGGCACGGATGCCCGGCGCCAGCGCCAACGCCACCGTGCTCGCGTTGCAGCCGGGGGCGGCGACGCGGCGGGAGCCGGCCAACCGGGAGCGCTGCGTGCCGCCGACCACCGGGAGCTCGGGCACGCCGTAGGTCCAGGCGCCGAAGTAGTCGCCCCCGTAGAACGCCGCCCAGTCGCTCTCACTTTCGAGCCGATGGTCGGCACCGCAGTCCACGACGAGCGTGTCGGCGGAAAGGTGCGCGGTGAGGGCACCGGATGCCCCGTGGGGCAGGGCGAGGAACACCACATCGTGCCCGGCGAGGGTTTCGGGCGTCGTGTCGACCAGGGTGAGGTGCGCGAGCGAGCGCAGGTGCGGCTGCGCGTCGATCAGACGCTGCCCGGCAGTGCTGTGCGCCGTGACCGTGCGCACCTCGAAGTCGGGGTGCCCGGCCAACAGACGCAACAATTCACCGCCCGCGTAGCCACTCGCACCTGCCACCGCCACCGAAAAAGACATGTTCCCAACCTAGCGCGCCGCCCCGCGCGCCGAGAATCGCCGTTCACGCCGATAATCGCCGCCCGGGCGGTGACTCTCGGCGCGCGGAGCGGGCGCCAGCCCGCGCCACTCGCGCTACTCGCGCTACTCGCGCTACTCGCGGAGAGTGGCCCCGAAGCGGGCGGCGGCCACCGCGACGCCGGCGAGTTTGGCGTCGCTGGCCTCCGCGGCGGTGAGGGTGCGCTCCGGCGCCCGGAACCGCAGCGCGAACGTCAGTGACTTGCGTCCGGACGGCACGCCCGTGCCGCGGTAATCGTCGACGAGTTCGGCGTGGTCGAGCAGCGGCCCGCAGCCCTCGAGCAGCGTGCGGAGCACGTCGCCGGCCGGCACGCCGGCGTCGACCACGAGGGACAGGTCCTGTGTGGCGGCCGGCATCGTGGCGATCGGTGTGGCGCGCAGCTCGGCGCCGGCCTCCGCGAACACGGCGGTCAGGTCGATCTCGGCAACCGCGACGACCGCGGGCAGGTCCGCGTCGCGGGCGATGCTGGGCAGCAGTTCGCCGGCGTAGCCGACCGAGGTCGTGCCGGCATCCGTCGTCACGAACAGCTCGGCGGTGCGGCCGGGATGCATGGCCTGGTGCGAACCCTGGCGAACCGTGATCGGAACGCCGGCGGCCAGCGCGACCTGCTGCACCGCGGCGAGGGCGTGCTGCCAGCTTGCGGCCACGGCGGGCTGCCCCGGCTGGTGCCGCACGACGGAGCCGGTCAGCACGACCGCCACCGACAGAGGCTGCGGCGGGATGCCCGCGTTGAGCTCGGCCTCCAGCTGCGCGCTCGGGCGCACCGCGCCGGGCGGCACGACGGAGCCGCCGTAACGGATGCCCGCCACCGGCCGGAACACCAAGCCCAGTTCGAAGACGGCCAGGTCGGTGAGGCCGCGCGAGCGGTTGCGGTGTGCGATCTGCAGCAGCCCGGGCAGGATCGACGTGCGCAGGAACGGCGCCTCTCCGTCGAGCGGGTTGGCAACCCGGATCTGCGGAACAGCAGGGCCGATGGGCAGCCCGAACAGGTTGTTCGACTTCTCCGCCACGAACGGGTACGCGAGCACCTCGGTGTGGCCGGTGGCCGCCAGGGTCTGCGCCACCTGGCGGCGCAGGGTCTGCGCGTGGGTGAGGCTGCGCCCGGGCGGGGCGACGGGCAGCACCGAGGGGATGCGGTCGTAACCGACGATGCGGGCGACTTCCTCGGCCAGGGTCCACTTGTCCGTCAGGTCGGGGCGCCAGCTCGGGGCGGTGACGTTCAGCCCGATCTCGGTCTCCTCGATCGAGGCGCCGATCTCGGCCAGCGAGGTGCGCACCTCCTCGCGGGTGTAGTCGAGTCCGATCAGGCCGGAGATGAAGCCGGTCGGCAGGAAGATCGGCTCGGCGTCGGGCGTGGCGTCGTGCAGGGAGCCGAGGCCGTCGGCTTCTCCCCCGGAGAGCTCGACCAGCAACTGAACGACGCGGGCGGCGGCGACCGCGGCCACGGCCGGGTCCACCCCGCGCTCGAACCTGCGGGATGCCTCGCTGGGAAGCTTGTGCCGACGGGCCGTGCGCGCGATCGATACCGGGTCGAAGTTCGCGGCCTCGATCAGCACATTCGTGGTCGCGGAACCGATCTCGGTGCTCTGACCGCCCATTACGCCGGCCAGACCGATCGGTCCGGACTCGTCGGTGATCAGCAAGTCTTCGGCGTTGAGAATGCGGGTGACGTCGTCGAGGGTGACGAGCTTCTCGCCCGGTTCTGCGCGACGCACGGTGATACCGCCGGCCAGCTTGTCAAGGTCGTAGCCGTGGATCGGCTGGCCGAGCTCGATCATCACGTAGTTGGTGACGTCGACGATCAGCGAGATCGAACGGATGCCGGCCAGCTTCAGGCGGGCGATCAACCAGGCCGGAGACGGCCGGGTGGGGTCCACGCCGCGCACCGCGCGGGTGACGAACACGCTCGCGCCGACGCGACCGCGGATCGGGGCCTGATCGGCGATGGTGACCGGGAAGGCGACCGTGGACGCGTCCGCGGTGACGGAGAGCGCCGGGTCGCGGAAGGCAGCCCCGGTGGCGTGCGCGTACTCGCGGGCGACGCCACGGATCGAGAAGGCGTAGCCCCGGTCGGGCGTGACGTTGATCTCGACGGCGGTGTCGTCCAGGCCCAGCAGGCTGATCGCATCCGTGCCGATCTCGGGGTCGAGGCCGAGGCTGCCGAGCACCAGGATGCCGTCGTGCTCGTCGCCGAGGCCGAGTTCGCGGGCCGAGGCGATCATGCCGTCGGACACGTGGCCGTAGGTCTTGCGGGGCGCGATCGGGAACGGACCGGGCAGCACGGCGCCGGGCAGGGTCACGACAACCTTGTCGCCGACGACGAAGTTGTGGGCGCCGCAGACAATGCCGTGCACGGCCGGGCCGCCGTCGGCCGCGAGCTCGCCGTCAGCGGCGACGCGCACCTGGCACCAGTTGATGGTCTTGCCGTTGGTCTGCTCCTCGCCGACGAACTCGAGCACCTGGCCGACCACGATCGGCCCGGTCAGCTCGAAGCGGTGGATCTCCTCCTCTTCGAGGCCCACGCTCACCAGGGCGGCGTGCACGTCCTCGGGCGTGATGCCCGGGGCCAGGTCGACGAACTCAGCCAGCCAGCTCAGTGGTACGCGCATCAGACGGTCATCCCGTACTGCTGGCTGAACCGGACGTCGCCTTCGACCATGTCGTGCATATC
This sequence comes from Cryobacterium sp. TMT2-4, assembly GCF_004402575.1. Lineage (NCBI taxonomy): Bacteria > Bacillati > Actinomycetota > Actinomycetes > Micrococcales > Microbacteriaceae > Cryobacterium > Cryobacterium sp. TMT2-4. The sequence goes on from NZ_SOGE01000040.1 coordinate 14,885, forward strand.
CTTCACATCATTTCGGAACATCAATGCCCGTTCGACGCCGACGCCGAACGCGAATCCGGAGTAGACCTCCGGGTCGATCCCGGCGGAACGCAACACATTGGCGTTGACCATGCCGCAGCCGCCCCACTCGATCCAGCGGGCGCCGTCCTTGAAGGTCGGGTGCCACAGGTCGAGTTCGGCGCTCGGCTCGGTGAACGGGAAGTAGTTGGGGCGCAGGCGCACCTTCGCCTCGGGGCCGAACATGGCCTGCACGAAATGGTCGAGAGTGCCGCGCAGGTGCGCCATGGTCAGGCCCTTGTCGACGGCGATGCCCTCGATCTGGTGGAACACGGGCGTGTGCGTGGCGTCAAGTTCGTCGGTGCGGAACACCCGGCCGGGCGCGACGACATAAACGGGAAGTTCGCGCGACAACAGGGCACGCAGCTGTACCGGCGAGGTGTGGGTGCGCAGTACCAGGTGTGCCTCGGGTGGGTCGATGAAGAACGTGTCCTGCATGGCACGGGCCGGGTGGTCCTCGTCGAAATTGAGGGCGTCGAAGTTGAACCACTCGCTCTCGAGCTCGGGGCCCTCGGCGACCTCCCAGCCCATGCCGACGAAGACATCCGCGACGCGCTCCTGCAACAGGGTGAGCGGATGCCGCGCGCCGGGCTTCCAGGTGGAGGCCGCCGCCGTCACGTCGATTGTTTCGGCCGCGAGCTGAGCGGTTGCCTCAGCCTCGGTGATCGCGGCCTCGCGGGCGGCGAACGCCTGGGCGACGGCACCTCGGGCCTGGCCGAGGAGCTTGCCGGCGGCGGCCTTCTGGTTGCCCGGCACGCTGCGCATCAGCGCGTTGAGTCGGGCCAGCGGGGAGGCCTCGCCGGTGTGCTCGGTGCGCACGGTTTTCAGGGCCGCGGAGTCGTTCGCGGCGTCAATGGCGGCGAGTGCGGCGTCGACGGCCGCGCTCACGACTGGTTCAGAGATCTCAGTGGGGTCAGACACAAGGCATAAGTTTAGTGCCGCTAAAGCCCCCGGGCGCCCATCTGGTTGCCGAGCGCAGCGGGGTAGACCACCTCGGGATCGAGGGGCTTCTCAGGCGGCGCCTTCGTGTCCGTGGTGACGCCGCCGGACTTGGAACCGGTGCGGCGGGCGATGACGCGGGCCAGCCAGGAGAGCAGTAGGTTCATCGTCAGGTAGATCGCGAGCACGACGAGGAAGAAGGAGAAGGAGTACCGGCTGCCGAAAAAGTTCGTCAGGTTGTACAGCCCGCTGCGGAGGAGCTCCTCGTAGCCGACCACGAACGCCAGGGACGTGTCCTTGAGGAGCACGACGAGCTGCGCGATGATGATCGGCAGCATCTGCCGGAACGCCTGCGGGAACTCGATCCGGAACCGGGTTGCCACGGGCGTGAGCCCGATGGCCAGCCCAGCCTCGCGCTGGCCGCGAGGCAGGCTTTTGATGCCGGCCCGCAGCGCCTCGCCGATGATCGCGCCGTTATAGACGGAGAGGGCGGCGACACCGGCCCAGAAGGAGCCGGTGGAGAAGACGAGGAGGATGAAAAGCATCATCAGCAGTACGGGCATGCCGCGCACGAATTCGAGCACGACCGTGGTCGGGATCCGAATCCATTTAGTGTCGGAGACGCGCCCGAAGGAGAACAGCACACCGAGCACCAGGGCGAACGCGGCGGCGACGCCGGCCATTCGGAGGGTGTTCAGCGCTCCGCGGCCGAGCGTGCGCCAGACCTCGCGGTCGGCGAAGACGTCCCACCGGGAGACGTCCCAGAGGCCCGGCTGAACGGCGCCGTTGGCGCTGGTCTTGGGCGCACCCAGCGCCAGGATCAGCCAGACCAGGCCGGCGGCGATGACAAGGCCGGCCACCACGGAGAACAGCCGGGAACGGAAGATGGCCTTGGGGCCCGGAGCGTCGTAAAGCACGGAAGTCATCGGAGAACCGCCACCTTCTTCTCGACCCGACCGGCGATCAGGCCGAGCGAGATGGTGACCAGGAGGTAGAAGACTGCGACGGCGAGCAAGATCGCGAGCACCTCATCGCCGCGATCGTTGGTGATCTTACGGGCGGCGCCGAAGAGTTCGAAGACGAAGAAGGCACCGGCGACCGAGGTGTTCTTCGTCAGGGCGATGAACACATTGATGAGCGGCGGGATGACCATGCGCACCGCCTGGGGCATGACGACGAACGAGAGGGTCTGCGTGAAGGTCAGACCCACGCTGCGGGCGGCCTCGGCCTGACCCACGTGCACACCGTTGACGCCCGAGCGCAGGGCTTCGGCGACGAACGGCGAGGTGTAGACGGTGAGTCCGATCGTGGCGAGCACGAAGTAGCCTGGGCTGAACTGGAGGTAGGGCAGGATGTAGGCGCAGAAGAACAGCACCAGCGTGAGCGGGGTGTTGCGCACGATCTCGGTGTAGACGGTGGCGAATCCGCGCAGGGATGCGACGGGCGAGATGCGCATGGCAGCGATGATGATGCCGAACACGAGCGCTCCCGTGCCGGCCAGAAGCAGAAGGCCCAATGTATTTCTGAAGCCCTCCAGAAACAGGGGCAGGTTTTCGATGACTGCTTCCACAACTCACCTCCTCTTCTGTAGTGACTATCTGGATGTCGTGCGGGTGGGTCGTGCGGGTACCAGGAAAAAGGTGCTGGTCGAGGCGGCCGCCTGTGCGGCGCGGCCGCCCCGATCAGCAGGTGCTGCTTTCGGCGACTAGTACCGGTCGACTGCCGGCGGGGTCGGGGTCTCGAGCACGGTACCGGCGGTCGCTTCCCAGGCTTCGGCCCACGTGCCATCCTCGTACGCCTCATCGAGCACATCGTTGATGAAGGTGCGGAACTCGGTGTCGTCCTTCTTCAGGCCGATGCCGTAGGGCTCCTTGGTGAAGGGGTTGTCGACAACCTCGAACTCACCGGCGTTCTGGTCGGCGAGGCCGGCCAGGATAACGTTGTCCGTGGTCACGGCGACAACCTCGCCGCTGCGGAGCGGGCCCAAGCAGTTGGAGTAGGTGTCGGTCGCGATCACGTTGTCGGAGTACGCGGCGATGTTCTTCTCCGACGTCGAGCCGCTCACGGTGCAGACGGGCTTGCCGGCGAGGTCCTCCGGGCCGGTGATCTTGTCGGGGTTGCCGGCGAGCACAAGCAGGTCCTGGCCGGCCTGGTAGTACGGTCCGGCGAAGTCGACGACCTCCTTGCGGGTGTCGTTGATCGTGTAGGTCGCGACGACAAGGTCAACCTGGCCGTTCTGGAGGAAGGGCTCGCGGTTGGCCGAGACGGTCTCGGTCCACTTGATCTTGTCGGCGGAGATGCCGAGTTTCGCGGCGATGAGCTTGCCGATCTCGACGTCGAAGCCGACCGGGTTGTTGTCCGGGCCCTTGAGGCCGAACAGCGGCTGGTCGAACTTGGTGCCGATGGTGATCGCCCCGGCCTCGTTCAACGCGGCCATGGAGGTGCCGGCTTCGAACTCAACCGTTTCCTCGACCGGTGCGGCCTCGGGCGTCTGGGCGGAATCGGTACATCCGCTCAACGTGAGAACGCTCGCGAGGGCAATGGCCGAAATCATTAGACCTTTAGTGAGTCTCATGGGTATCTCCTGATTGCTGTGTCGTCCTGCACACCGGTTAGTGGGCAAGTATTTTGGAGAGGAAGTCCTTCGCTCTCGAGCTCTGTGGGTTGGTGAAGAACTGCTCGGGCGTGGTCTCCTCGACGATCTCGCCCTCGGCCATGAAGATGACCCGGTCGGCGGCGCGGCGGGCGAAGCCCATCTCATGCGTGACGACGATCATGGTCATGCCGTCGTTAGCCAGGTTGATCATGACCTCGAGCACCTCGTTGATCATCTCGGGGTCGAGCGCACTGGTGGGCTCGTCGAGCAGGATGACCTTCGGGTCCATGGCGAGAGCCCGTGCGATCGCGACCCTCTGCTGCTGTCCACCGGAGAGCTGGGCAGGCATCTTCTTGGCCTGGTTGGCCACGCCGACGCGCTCGAGGAGGACCATGGCCTTTTTCTCGGCCTCGGCCTTCGACAGGCCGCGCACCTTGATCGGCCCGAGGGTGACGTTCTCGAGGACGGTCTTGTGGGCAAAGAGGTTGAACGCCTGGAACACCATTCCGACGTCCGCGCGCAGCTTGGCCAGCGCCTTGCCCTCGGCCGGCAGCTTGACGCCGTCGATCGTGATGACGCCCGCGTCGATGGTCTCGAGCCGGTTGATGGCCCGGCAGAGGGTGGACTTGCCGGAGCCACTCGGCCCGATCACCACCACGACCTCGCCGCGGTTGACCACGGCGTTGATCTTCTTCAGCACGTGAAGGTCACCGTAGTGCTTGTCCACGTCACTGATCACGACGAGAGGCTCACCGCGCAACACCGTGATGTTGGACGTCGCCGGCGCAGATTCTGTAGGCTCCATGTCCCAAACCTAGGCTAGAACAGGGTTTCTCAGAACCACCAAGCCGGTGGTTACCGAGCTGTGATAATCAGCTGCGCTGAGCAAATGCGCTTTCATACAGGCAAACACTGGCGGCCGTCGCCAAGTTCATCGATTCGGCGTGACCGTAGATGGGAACAGAAATGGACCGGTCGACCACGGCGAGATCTTCGTCGGTCAGTCCGCGGGCTTCGTTGCCGAACAGCCACGCCGTCGGAGCGACCAGAAGCCCCTCGGTGCGGGCAGCGAGCAAATCGGTGCCCTTGACGTCGGCGGCGAAGATCTGCAGGCCGGCGGACCGGGCCCGTTCGCGCACGTCGGAGAGCGTCGCGCTGACGGCGACGGGGAGGTGGAAGATCGAGCCGGTCGAGGAGCGCACGACCTTCGGGTTGTACAGGTCCACGCTGCGGCCGGTGAGGATCACGGCGTCGGCGCCGGCGGCATCCGCGGCACGGATGATGGTGCCGGCGTTTCCGGGGTCGCGCACCTCTTCGAGGATGGCGATGAGCTTGGGCTCGTTGGCGAAGATGTCCTTGACCGAGGTGGGAAACTGACGGCACACCGCGATGAAACCCTGCGGCGTGACCGTGTCGGCCATCGTTTCGAGCACCTGCTCGGTGACGAATTCGAGCTCGGCGCCCACCTCTTGGGCGACCTGGGCGATCTCGGGGTGCCGCTCGAGGGCGGTGGGGGTCACGAAGAGCTCCACAACAAGGTCGGGCCGGAAGTTGAGGGCCTCGGAGACCGACTGGGGGCCTTCCAGGAGGAACAGCCCCGCCTCGGAGCGAGCGGCTCGATTCGCCAGTTTCGCGACAGCCCGCACGCGCGGAGAACGGGGATTATCTAACATGCCTCCAGCTTACTTGCCGGGGCGGGGCGGCTGTGTTCCCGCTCGGGGCACACGCGGCGACCCGGCGAACCGGCCCCGGGCACGCAAAACGGGAGCGGGCGCGGGGCCCGCTCCCGTGGAGAGTGCGTGATAGTGCTGGTGCCGGCTGACAGCTACGCGGCGACCCGGGGTGCCGACGTGTCGGCGGGCAGTGCTGCCTTGGCGCTCTCGACGATGGCCGCGAACGTGGCGGGCTCGTTGACGGCCAGCTCGGCCAGGATGCGACGGTCGACCTGAATGCCGGCCAGGGCGAGACCCTGGATCAGACGGTTGTAGGTCAGGCCGTTCGCGCGGGACGCAGCGTTGATCCGCTGGATCCACAGGCGACGGAAGTCACCCTTGCGTGCACGACGGTCACGGTAGCTATAGGTAAAGGAGTGAGTGAGCTGCTCCTTGGCCTTGGTGACCAGGCGCGAGCGCTGACCGCGGTAACCCTTGGCGCGCTCGAGAATAACGCGACGGCTCTTATGGGCGTTTACGGCCCTCTTGACTCTTGCCATTTTCTTAGTTCCTTACGGGGTACGGGTCTAGCGACCGAGAAGCTTCTTGATGACCTTGGTGTCGGCCTTGGCCAGCACCTGGTCGTGGTTCAGGCGGGACTTGCGCTGGGTGCTCTTGACCTCGAGGTTGTGGCGCAGGCCGGCCTGCTGCTTCATGATCTTGCCGGAACCGGTGACCTTGAAGCGTTTCTTCGTCCCGGAGTGGGTCTTCATCTTAGGCATCTTTTTCCTCCAGTTTCGCTGCCTTATCAGCAACTTTGTCAGCCTTGTCGGCAACCTTTTCTGCCCGATCGGCAGCCTTGTGTGCGTTGATCTCGGCCTTGGCTTCCGCTTTGTTCTTCAGCGGGCCAACGACCATGACCATGTTTCGACCGTCAATGGTCGGGCTCGATTCCACGGAACCGAACTCGGCGACATCCTCGGCAAATTTTTGGAGCAGACGTACGCCCTGGTCGGGACGGGACTGTTCGCGGCCACGGAACAGAATCATGGCCTTGACCTTGTCACCGGCCTTCAGGAAGCCCTCGGCGCGCTTGCGCTTGGTCTCGTAGTCGTGCTTATCAATCTTGAGACGGAAACGAACCTCTTTCAGGATCGTGTTCGCCTGGTTGCGCCGGGCCTCCTTGGCCTTCTGCGCAGCCTCGTACTTGAACTTGCCGTAGTCCATGATCTTGGCAACGGGCGGCTTCGAGGTCGGTGCAACCTCGACGAGGTCAAGATCGGCCTCCTGTGCAAGGCGCAGCGCAACATCGATGGCCACGACCCCAACCTGCTCGCCGTTAGGACCAACGAGACGGACTTCGGGGACGCGGATACGGTCATTTGTACGGGGATCGCTGATGCGTCTCTCCTCTTCTCATGCATCGTGGCTACAGCCAGGAGACGGATGTCGCCCGGAGACGAAGAGAGGAAAAACGCGTCTGGATTGTCGGAGAAAACTGCCCGAATACCACAGACGACACCCTGTCTACCCACGTGGAGCGGATTCCTGTTGGAGTCCAGCGCCGCGAAGGCGGAGTGCAACTACCCGGTAACCTAGATGAAGCGGTATGCGCGGGTGGGAGATTATCCACTTTCGTACCGAGACTTGCATCTCGGAGCCCAGTCGAGTCTAACAGAGGAATGCAGTGACCAACAGCAACGAGCAGGATGCAGCCCAGGCAACACGCGATATCGCCGACGTGCCGGCCGTGGAGATCATCACGACGGCATCCGTTCACCTGATGAGCGCCGCCGCGGTCAAGGTGGGCCTGGCCGACGACCCGGAGAACCAGACCGACCTCGACGAGGCGCGCAAGCTGATCACGGCCCTCGCCGGCCTGATCACCGCCGCGGCCCCCGACATCGCCGACATGCACGCGCGCAGCCTGCGCGACGGTCTGCGATCGCTGCAGCTGGCCTTCCGGGAGGCCTCGGCCATCCCCGACGCGATCGGCCAGGGTCCGGGTGAAAAGTTCACCGGGCCGGTCAACTAGGGACGAACAGCCGGCTCGGATGGGTCGCGGTGCGGCTCCCTGAAGTGACCTAGCACCGTGGAAAACCCCGTCGACTCCGGCGGGGGTTTCTGTGGTCGAATTGGTTCGGGCCAGATCCGCTACGGGGCCACGAGCTCAGGTCTGGCAGCGCGGGCACCAGTAGGTGACCCGCAATTCGAGCTCGGTGCGGCCGAGCCGGCCCTGCTCGACCGCGGTACCGCAGCGCCGGCAGGGCTGGCCGGCGCGGCCGTAGACCCAGCTCTGCATGCCGCGCCGGGCATTGCCGGTCGTGATCCGCTCCGTGCGGTCACGGTTCGCCAGGATCAGGCGGCGGGCGAGGGCGACGAGGCCCAGGACATCCGTCACCTCGGCCACCGGCCGGGACGGCAGCAGGCCGCGAAGAAAACCCAGCTCGTTCACGTAAACGTTGCCGAGCCCGGCGAGGTTGCCCTGGTCGGCGAGCGCCACCGCGATGGGTTGCGCGGGACGTGATTCGAGGCGACGCACGGCTTCGGCCGCATCCCAGTCGGGGCCGAGGAGGTCAGGTCCGAGGTAGTCGAGGAGCGCTGCCTCCTGATTGAGCGGCACCACCTCGAGCAGCCCGAGTTCGAAGCCCACAGCCACCCACTCCACCGTCTCGAGAACGATGCGCGCCTGGAACGCGGGGCGGCGCCAGGCGCTCCCATGACGGTAGAGGTGCCACGACCCCTCCATTTTCAGGTGAGAGTGGATGCTGGCCTCCCCTACGCGCATCAGCAGGTGCTTCCCGCGACTGAGAACCTCGTGCACGGTCTGCCCGGTCAGGTCGACGGTGGCGAACGCCGGCACCCGCACGTCGCAGCGGGTGAGCCGGGCTCCGTGCAGGGCCTGGTCGAGGTTCCACGCGGTGCGGTAGACGGTGTCACCCTCAGGCATGCAGCTTCACTCCCCGCGGGGTTACGCCGAATCCGGCCGCGAGCAGGGCGGCGCCCACCGCTGTTCCGATCACGAACACGCCGTTGACGGTCTCCACGCCGAGCTTCGGAACCCGCCCAGCGGTGACCGTGCCGGCAAGGGTCGCCGCGGCGAGGGTCAGGACCGCAGTCGGTCCGCCATTTTCGACGGCGGGTTCACGGTTCCCATCGGCACGGTTCCCGTCGGCACCGTTCCCGTCGGCACCATTCCCAGCCGCTTTGTTCCCGGCCGCTCCGTTTCCGGCCGCTCCGTCGAACGCGAGCACGGTCTTGCCGCCGCGTTCGACGTAGAGCACCAGGGCCCCATCGACGAGCACGACCAGCGCGCCGGCCTTCCGTCCGGGGCGGTGCCCGGTGCCCTCGGGCAGCGGAGGCCAGGGCAGCACCGAGCCGTAGGGGTTCGCCGGGTCGGTGGCGGCGAGGGTGATCGCCACCGGTTCCGGATGCTGTGCGTCGGCGACGTAGGAGCGCAGCCGGTCGATCGTGCCGACCGTGGCGAACTGGGCGGCCCCGAGACCCTCGATGAAGTAGCCGCGCCGGCACCGCCCCATCTCCTCGAAGCCGCTGAGGGTGCGGTAGACGAGGGCGAAGCCGCCCGTCACGCCCTCCCCCATCACCGCGCCCCGGGTGACGACGCCGTAGCGTTCGAGCAGGGTCTCGCCAAGGGCGTGCGCCCGACGGGTGGGCGAGTCATCGGCGACCGGAACGATCGACCAGCGCCCGGATACGGTCGGTGGCCCGGTGCGCGACGGGAGGGTGCCACGCGCGGGGATGCGGCCGCCGTGCAGCCGGGCTCGCGGGGCGGCCCGGCGGGTGCTGTGCGCCGCGCGCCCGCCGGAGAGCAGGGCGCGTACGGGGGCGAAGGTATCGTTGCCCACCAGTCCCGCCCAGACCAGGTCCCAGAGGGCGGCGGCGAGGCCGGCGTCGTCCTGGCTGCCGACGGCATCCGCGAGTTGACGGAAGAAGAAGGCCCCGCCGCCGGCCAGGGTGGTCAGAATCTCCTGCTGGAGCGCAGTGGTCTCCAGCGGGGTGGGCAGCGGCAGGGTGAGCGGCGCCGTGTCGCGCAGGTGCATGCTGATCCAGCCGTCGTTGCCGGCCAGCGTGCCGGCGCCGGCCCAGAGCACCTCGCCCGTGTTGGTGAGCTCGTCGAGCATGCCCGGCCGGTAGTCTGCGACGCGGGAGGGCAGCACAAGCGTCTCCCAGGCGGATGCCGGGATGCGCGCCCCCTCCAACTGTTCGATCACGGATGCGACCCCGTCGATCCCGCGCAGGCGCCCGCCCACATGCTGCCAGGCCGGCAGGAACCGGCCCATTGTGACCTGGTCGACCGGCTCGACCTCGTGCCGGAGCGCGGCCAGGGAGCGGCGGCGGAGGCGCCTCAGCACCTCGGCGTCGCACCACTCGCTGCCGGTGCCGTGCGGCCGGAACTCGCCCTCAAGGAGGCGGCGGGCCCCGGCCAGCCGCCGGAGGGCGACGAGCGCCACGGCCGGACCGAGCCCGAAGCGCGCGGCCACGTCGGTGAGAGTGAACGGGCCGTGGGTGCGGGCGTACCGGCTGACCAGGTCGCCGAGCGGGTCCGGCACCGGCTCGGTGAACACGGCCGGGACCCCCTGCGGCAGGGGGACGCCGAGGGCGTCGCGAAGCCGGGCGGCGTCTTCGATGGCCGCCCACCACTGCTGCCCGGCGAAACCGACCGGGATGATGCGCCGGGCGTCGAAAAGCACCTGCAGGCCCTCGGCGGCGCCCGGTGACACGGCGGGGTCGAGGCGGGCGGCCACCTCCGCCGTGGTGAGCGGTCCGAGGCCGCGGAGCAGGTCGGCGATGCCCTCGACTCCGCGCGCCTTCCGGTCGGCCGGCAGCCGCTGCAGTTCCAGGTCGGTCTGCTCGATCACGGCCGGGTCGAGCAGCTCGCGCAGCTCCACCCGACCGAGCAACTCGGCCAGCAGGCTGGAATCGAGCGAGAGGGCGGTGGCGCGCCGCTCGGCGAGCGGGGAATCTCCCTCGTACATGAACGCGGCCACGTAGCCGAAGAGGAGGGTGCTCGCGAACGGGCTCGCGGCATCCGTCTGGGTCTCGACCAGGCGCAGGGCGCGACTGTCGATGCGGCGGGTGAGGGCCAAGAGGGCGGGCAGGTCGTAGACGTCCTGCAGGCACTCGCGCACGGTTTCGAGGATGATCGGGAAGGTCGGGAAGGTGCGGGCCACGTCGAGCAGCTGCGCGGCCTTCTGGCGCTGCTGCCAGAGCGGTGACCGCCGGCCCGGGTTGTAGCGCGGGAGCAGCAGTGCCCGCGCGGCGCACTCGCGGAACCGGGCGGCGAACAGGGCCGACCCGCCGACTTCGTCGGTGACCATCTGTTCGAGCTCGGTCGGGTCGAAGACGAAGAGGGAGCTTCCGGGTGGGTCGGACTCGGTGTCGGGGATGCGCACGACGATGCCGTCGTCACTGGCCACGCAGGCCCCGTCGAGACCGTAGCGCTCCCGCACCCGGGCGCCCACGGCGAGGGCCCAGGGCGCGTGCACCTGCAGGCCGAACGGGGAGTGCAGCACCACCCGCCAGTCGCCGAGCTCGTCTCGGAACCGCTCGACGAGGAGGGTGCGGTCGGTCGGGACCTGACCGGTCGCGGCGCGCTGCTCGGCGAGAAAGGTCAGGAGGTTGTCAACGGCCCGCTCGTCGAGGCCGCCGGCCCGGCAGCGTACCCGGGCCTCCGCGTCGGGGAGCGCCGAGACCTCGCGCAGGAACGCGCCGATCGCCTCACCGAGCTCGGCCGGCCGGCCGAGGCCGTCGCCCTTCCAGAACGGCAGCCGCCCCGGTTCACCGAAGGCGGGCAGCACGAGCACCCGGTCGTGGGTGATCTCCTGGATACGCCAGCTCGTCGTGCCGAGGGCGAAGACGTCGCCGACCCGGGACTCGTAGACCATCTCCTCGTCGAGCTCCCCCACCCGGCGGCCGGTGGCCTGGTCGCCGCCGACCATGAAGACGCCGAATAGGCCGCGGTCGGGGATCGTGCCGCCGCTGGTCACCGCGAGCCGTTGCGCGCCCGGGCGCCCGGTGAGGATGCCCGTCTCCCGGTCCCAGACGATGCGGGGGCGCAGCTCGGCGAACTGGTCGGAGGGATACCGACCGGCAAGCAGGTCGAGGGTGGCCTCGTAGGCCGACCGCGGGAGGGCGTGGAAGGGGGCGCTGCGGCGCACGGTGTCGAACCACTCCTCCGCGTAAATGGGTTCGAGGGCGGTTGCCGCCACGGTCTGCTGGGCGAGGATGTCGAGTGGGTTGGACGGCACCTGCAGGGATTCGATCAGGCCGGCGGCCATGCGCTCGGCGGCGACGGCCGCGTGGATGAGATCGGCCCGGTGCTTGGGGAAGATCACGCCCCGGGAGACCTCGCCCACCTGGTGCCCGGCCCGGCCGATTCGCTGCAGCCCGCTGGCCACGGACGGCGGCGACTCCACCTGCACGACCAGGTCGACGGCGCCCATGTCGATGCCGAGTTCGAGGCTGGACGTCGCCACCACGCAGCGCAGCCGCCCGGCTTTCAGGTCGTCTTCGATCAGTGCGCGCTGCTCCTTGCTGACGGACCCGTGGTGGGCGCGGGCAAGCAGCGGCTCGGCCCCGGCGCTCTGGCCGCTGGCGCCCATGAGCGCAGCCGGCGGGCCGGGTGCCGCAGTGCCGACGGGCGCGAGGGCAGGCATCCGCTCGGTCATCACGGCCGGCATCGCGGCGGGCACGAGCTCGTCCTCGAGGCGTTGGGCATAGATCTCGTTGAAGCGCGCGGTCAGCCGTTCGGCCAGACGGCGGGAGTTGGCGAACACGATCGAGGAGGTGTGCGCCAGCACCTCGTCGACGATTGCCTCTTCCACATGCGGCCAGATGGACCCGGTCTGTGGGGCGGCGGCGGCCGTCGAACCCTCCCGCACCGGTGCCGGGCCGACCTGGCTCATGTCGTCGACGGGAACGACCACGCTGAGGTCGAATCGTTTGGTCGACACCGGTGCGACGATCTCCACCGGTGCGGACCCTCCGAGGAACCGGGCGACCTCGGCGGCCGGTCGCACGGTAGCCGACAGTCCGATGCGCTGGGCCGGGCGGGCGAGCAGGTCGTCGAGCCGTTCCAGTGAGACGGCCAGGTGCGCGCCGCGCTTGCTCGCCGCGACCGCGTGCACCTCGTCGATGATGACCGTGTCCACGGCGCGCAACGATTCCCGCGCCGCCGAGGTGAGCATGAGGAACAGCGATTCTGGCGTGGTGATCAGGATGTCCGGCGGCGTTTTGACCAAGCTTCGGCGTTCCGTGGCCGGAGTGTCCCCCGACCGCACGCCGACGGTCACCCGGGGCGGGGCGAACCCGAGACGCTCGGCAGCCTGGACGATGCCCACCAGCGGGGCCCGCAGATTGCGTTCCACGTCGACGCCGAGCGCCTTGAGCGGCGAGATGTAGAGCACGCGGGTTCCCGGCGCGGTGACCCGGTCAGGACGCGCCGAGGCTTCCGAGACATCTGCGGCCTCCGCAGTATCCGCGGCCAGGCGGTCGATGGCCCAGAGGAACGCGGCGAGAGTCTTACCTGACCCGGTGGGGGCCACCACCAGCGCGTGCGAGCCCCGAGAGATGGCGTCCCACGCCCCGAGCTGGGCCTCGGTGGGTGCGGCGAAGGCCTGCGCGAACCAGGCGCGGGTGGCCGGGGTGAATCGGTGCAGAACCTCGTTCATACGACTATCCTCGCCGATCCGCCTGAGCCGGGCCACTCGAACCAATTCGACGGAGATTCTGAGCTAAAACGGGCTTTCCCGGACATCCAGGACCGATTTGGCCACAATCTCCGTCGAATTCGTTCGTGGCGTGGGCGGGGGCGCGGGCGGAACGCGGAGCGCGGGGCCCGGAACCCGGAGCCCGGAACCGCCGACGATGGAAGAGGCCGCCTAGGCGGAGGGCAGCAGCTGCACGGTGAGGGAGTCCACCTGGGTGGCGATGACGTCGCTCGATGACCAGCGAGCCGCGAGCCGGGCGAGGGTCGCGTCGAGCTCGATGCGGGTCAGGCCGTCCACGAGCTCGAGACGCACAATTAGTTCCGGTCCGGCGAGGCGGGCGGCCGGGTCGCCGGGGGCCAGCTCAACCCCGAGCACACTCAGTTCGGTGGACACGGAGTCGGCAAAGGCATCCGCGACGTCGCGACTGGCATAGCTGGGGGTCCAGGGCAGGGACTGGGCGATGGCCCACAGGGCCGGGCGCCGCACCACGAACTCGGTGGGCGCGGTCGGATCGAGCACGACCAGATCGGTGTTCTCCTGAGCCGCGGCCAGCGCGACGCGCACGCCGTCGGCCGGGACCGGCCGGGCCTGCGTGTTCCACGCCGTCATCGCCGCGACCGAGGAGAACACGGGAAGCACCGTGCGGCCGTCGGGCCCGGCCACGGTGATGATCGACAGTTCCTGGGTCTTGTCGACGCGGAGGCCGGCCTCGGTGGTGCCCGATTGGCCGAGTTCGGTCACCAGGGGAACGAGCAGCCGTGAGCCACGGATGGCGTCGACCACCGTCTCTTCGCCGGCCTCCCGAGCCTGGAAGCGGCGCACGGCCGCCAGCAGCGGCTCGGGCGCGAGCCCGTCGTCGTCGCTGTGCATGTTGGGCTCAAACTGTCGTCCCTCCCACGGTTGCCCGGCGGAGTCGCCCCCTCCGGGTCCGCCGGGAAGGCCGGTGGAGCCGAGGTTACGCGCCCGCGACATCCAGCGCCTCGCTCAGGGTGAACGCCCCCGCGTAGAGGGCTTTTCCGACGATCGCGCCCTCGAGTCCGAGCGGTACAAGTTCGCGCAATGCGCGGAGGTCGTCGAGGCTGGAGATGCCGCCGGAGGCGACGACCGGTCGGTCAGTGCGCTCCATCATCTGGCGGAGCAGGTCGATGTTGGGGCCTTGCAGCGTGCCGTCCTTGGTCACATCGGTGACGACGTAGCGCGAGCAGCCAGCCTCCTCGAGACGGGCGAGCACCTCCCAGAGGTCCCCTCCCTCCCTGGTCCAGCCGCGGGCGGCGAGGGTGGTTCCGCGCACGTCGAGCCCGACGGCGACGGCGTCCCCGTGCCGGGCGATGACCTGCGCCGCCCACTCCGGGTTCTCCAGTGCCGCGGTGCCCAGGTTGATCCGGCTGACGCCCGCGTTCAGGGCCGCGTCCAGCGACGCGTCGTCGCGGATCCCGCCGGAGAGCTCGATCTTCACGCCCGTGACCTCGCGGATCACAGTGCGGATGACATCCGTGTTGTTGCCGCGACCGAAGGCCGCGTCGAGGTCGACGAGGTGGATCCACTCGGCGCCCTGGCGGGCCCAGTCAAGTGCCGCGTCGACGGGGTCGCCGTAGTTGGTCTCGGTGCCGGCTTCGCCCTGGGTCAAGCGAACGGCCTTGCCGTCGGCCACATCCACGGCGGGCAGCAGAACGAGACGGAGGGAAGGGGTATGCACAGTCATGGGTGTCCTCGGTTGGGAATGGTCGCGGCGACCAAGTCAGTCAGGGAAAAGTCAAGGTCAGTTCTTGACTGTGCCGAGCCAGTTATGGAGCAGACGGATGCCTGCCTCACCGGATTTCTCCGGGTGGAACTGGGTGGCGGTAAGCGGTCCGTTCTCGATGGCGGCCAGGAAAGGTTGTCCGTGCTCGGACCAGGTGAGAATCGGTTTCGGGAACGGCGGCATGACGTCGAGGGACCATTCCTGGGCGGCGTAGGAGTGCACGAAGTAGAAGCGCTCCTGCTCGAGGCCATGGAACAGCGTCGAGCCCTCCCCCGGCGTGACCGTGTCCCAGCCCATGTGCGGCAGCACCGGCGCCGTCAGCTGCGTCACGGTGCCGGGCCATTCGCCCAGCCCCTCCGTGTCCACGCCGCGTTCGACGCCGTGCTCGAACATGATCTGCATGCCCACGCAGATGCCCAGCACCGGGCGTCCGCCCGCGATCCGGCGGTCGATGATCTCGTCGCCGTGCACCGCCTTCAGAGCCTGCATGACGGCGCTGAACGCGCCCACGCCGGGCACGACGAGCCCGTCGGCCTCAAGCGCCTGACGGCGGTCGCCGGTCAGCGTCACCTCGGCCCCGGCGAGTTCGAGTGCCTTGACGGCGGAGTGCACGTTTCCGGTGCCGTAGTCGAAGACAACGACGCTGGTCACAGCGCACCCTTGGTCGAGGGGACGCCGGACACCAGCGGGTCGAGCGCCTTCGCCTGGCGGAACGCGCGGGCGAACGCCTTGAATTCGGCTTCGGCGATGTGGTGCGGGTCGCGGCCGCCCTGCACGGTGACGTGCACCGTGAGGCCGCCGTTGAAGGCGATAGCCTCAAACACGTGGCGCACCATGGAGCCGGTGAAGTGGCCGCCGATCAGGTGGAACTCGAAACCGGCCGGCTCGCCCTGGTGCACGAGGTAGGGGCGCCCGGAAATGTCGACGACGGCCTGTACGAGGGCCTCGTCGAGCGGCACGACGGCGTCACCGTAGCGGGAGATGCCGGATTTGTCCCCGAGAGCCTGCTTGATCGCCTGGCCGAGCAAGATGCCGACGTCCTCGACCGTGTGGTGCACATCGATCTCGATATCGCCGCGGGCGCGCACGGTGAGGTCGGTCAACGAGTGTTTCGCGAAGGCCGTGAGCAGGTGATCGAAGAACGGGACCGACGTCTGGATGTCCGACTCACCGGTGCCGTCGAGATTGAGCGACAGGTCGATGCTCGACTCGCTGGTCTCGCGCTGCAGGTGGGCGAAACGGGGCGAGGTGGTCGCGAAAGAGAAGCTCATACGACTAGTTTATTGGCCCGCGCCGTTCACGGCCGCCCAAGCGCCTCGAGGGCGTCGAGGAACGCCGTGGTCTCGGCCTCGGTGCCGGCGCTGACCCGCAGGTGGCCCGGGATGCCGACGTCGCGCACAAGGATGCCTTCCGCCAGCAGCGCCTCGAAGGTGGCCCGAGGGTCCTCAACGCCGCCGAACAGCACGAAGTTGCTCGCACTGCGCAGCGGAGTGTAGCCAAGCCGGGCCAGTTCGCTCACGATGCGGTCCCGCTGCCCGCGGATGTCGTCGACCATGGCAAGCATCGCGGGCGTGTGGACGAGCGCGGCGACCGCGGCAGCTTGGGTGAGCGCGGACAGGTGGTAGGGCAGACGAACCAGGCGGAGGGCATCCGTCACGGCGGGATCGGCGGCCAGATAGCCGACGCGCACACCGGCGAAGGCGAACGCCTTGCTCATGGTGCGGGACACCAGCAGGCGCTCCCGGCCGGGAAGCAGGCTCAGGGCGGTTGGCGCGTCATCCGTCCCGAACTCGGCGTACGCCTCGTCGACGACAACGATGCCGTCGCTCGCATCGTAGACGGCCGCGATCGTTTCCAGGGACAGGGGCGTGCCGGTGGGGTTGTTCGGCGAGCAGAGGAAGACGAGGTCAGGGGCAACCCGGTCGACCCACTCGAGCGCCGTGGCCGGGGAGAGTTCGAACTTTGCGTCACGACCGCCCGCGATCCAGCGGGTACCGGTGCCGGAGGCCAGCAGAGGGTACATGGAGTAGGTCGGCGCGAAGCCGAGCACGGACCGACCCGGGCCGCCGAAGGCCTGCAGCACCTGCTGAAGAACCTCGTTGGAACCGTTGGCGGCCCAGATGTTCTTTCGGGTGAGGCCGTGACCGAGATAACGGGCGAGGGAATCCCGCAGCTCGGTGAACTCCCGATCGGGGTATCGGTTCACGGTCGTGACCGCCACGGCCAACGCCGCCACGATGTCCTGCGCCACCTCAGCCGGGATGCCGTGGGTGTTCTCGTTCACGTTGAGAGCCACCGGCACGTGCAACTGCGGCGCCCCATAGGGAGTGAGTCCGCGCAGATTATCGCGAAGGGGCAGATCGTTGAGACTGGTCACTCCCCCAATATTACCGGGGTGAGACCGGCGGGGGCTCGCCGCGGGTAGTTCACAGGTCGTTCGGAAGCGCCAGCCGCTGACCGGGCTGCACGCTGTCGGACGGCAGCTGATTGAGGCTCACAATCTCGGCGATCACCTCGCGCGGATCGGACGTGGGCGCGATTGTCTCGGCAAGTTGCCAGAGCGACTGCCCCGACTTGATGGTGACGTAGTCGAAGGCCGAGGCCACGTGAGCGACGGTCGAGTTCTCGGCGGCGGCGATGCCTCCGTTGAGGGCGACGGCCAGGGCCACGGCCACGAGCGGAAAGGCAGCCAGGGACGTGAAAACGACGCGACCGCGCCGGGTGAGTCGGAGCCGGGTGCGTCCGGTCGCGATGGGGGCGCCTCGTTCAAGTGCAGTGCTCATGTGAAACCTCCTGTGAGAAGACGCATCCGACTCTCGGCCGGGAGAGCCGGATGCGAACTTATGTTCCGAATGTATATTCGATTATTCGAACAATCAAGCTTTATTCGGTAGTTTCTGAAATATTTGTTCCGACGCACTCGAATACATGTTTGTTTAATGAGCTCAACGCGGATACAGTTTCGATTGTTGATTGACACTCAATCAGGCACCCCCGACATTCGCGTGAATCGGCGGCATTCGCTGCTTGCTGCCAGCGCATCAATCAAAACGAGGAGCGACGAACGTGGCACAGAACACCAGCGGTCCCCGCGACAAGGGCGGCACCAGACGGCGCAAGAGCCTCAGCGAGAAGCAGCTCGCCATCCTCGACGTCATCCAGCGCTCGGTCAGCCAACGCGGCTATCCGCCGAGCATGCGCGAGATCGGCGACGCCGTCGGCCTGTCGTCACTGTCGAGCGTCACCCACCAGCTCAACCAGCTGGAACTGAGCGGTTACCTCCGCCGAGACCCGAACCGTCCCCGAGCACTGGAGGTGCTCATCGAGATTCCGCAGTCGCCCGAAGACACGACGGCCGGAGCCTCGGAAAGTTTCCACACCGGAGTGCAGGTCGGCGACGCCGCCATGGTTCCGCTCGTCGGTCGCATCGCCGCCGGCATCCCGATCACCGCCGAACAGCAGATCGACGAGATTTTCCCGCTACCCCGCCAGCTGGTGGGCAAGGGCGACCTGTTCATGCTCAAGGTGTCGGGCGAATCGATGATCGACGCCGCCATAATGGACGGCGACTGGGTCGTCGTGCGGCAGCAGAAGACCGCCGAAAACGGTGAAATCGTTGCAGCCATGCTCGACAACGAGGCAACCGTCAAGGTCTTCCGCCAGCGCGACGGGCACACCTGGCTGCTGCCCCGCAACACCAACTTCGAACCCATCGTCGGCGATCACGCCGAGATTCTGGGGAAGGTTGTGGCAGTGCTGCGGTCGGTTTAGGGCATCAGCAGTCAAGCACATCAGCATTTCAGGCGGACTCTTGGTCTCGACGGTTTCGACCAGCGTCGTGGAGACGCGCGAGTGTTGAGTCACCATGGTTATTTCGGTCGGGTCTTGTGAGCCGGGTCTTGTGGGCCGGGCACGAACACTGTTCTTGGTGTCGTGCCCGGCTTTTGTGTGGGTGGAGGCGGGGTCAGGCGGAGACGGAGGAGGTCAGGCGGGCGCGGAGGATGCGGGTGGCGGCGAGCATGTTGTGCAGGGACTGGACGGTTTCGGTGTAGCCGCGGGTTTTGAGGCCGCAGTCGGGGTTCACCCAGAGCCGGGTGGCCGGGATGGCCGCCGCGGCGCGCTCGAGCAGGTCGGTGAGTTCGGACACGCTCGGCACACGCGGCGAGTGGATGTCCCACACTCCCGGGCCGATACCGTGGTCGAAGCCCTGGGACCGGATATCGCCCACCACCTCCATGCGAGAGCGTGCCGCCTCGATGCTGGTCACATCGGCGTCCAGGTTGCGGATCGCGTCGATGACCACCCCGAACTCCGAGTAGCAGAGGTGGGTGTGGATCTGGGTGGCCGCGGCCGCACCGGCCGTCGCCAGGCGGAAGGACCCCACCGACCAGTCGAGGTATTCCGCCTGGTCCTTCTGCTTCAACGGCAGCAGCTCCCGCAGCGCGGGCTCGTCGACCTGGACGATCTGAATGCCGGCCGACTCCAGGTCGGCGATCTCGTCCCGGAGGGCCAGGGCCACCTGCCTGGCCGTCTCGCCCAGCGGCTGGTCGTCGCGCACGAACGACCACGCGAGGATCGTGACCGGACCGGTGAGCATCCCCTTGACGGGCTTGGGCGTCAGCCCCTGCGTGAACGCCGACCACTCGACCGTGATGGGCCGCGGCCGGGACACGTCACCCCAGAGGATCGACGGGCGCACGCACCGGCTGCCATAGGACTGCACCCAGCCGTTCTCGGTGACCGCGAAGCCGTCCAGGTTCTCGGCGAAGTACTGCACCATGTCGTTGCGTTCCGGCTCCCCGTGCACGATCACGTCGAGGCCGATGTCTTCCTGCAGCGAGACGACCCGACGGATTTCGGCGCGCATCAGGTCCCGGTAGTCCGCGGTGCTCAGCACCCCCCGTACCAGCTGCGCCCTGGCCCGACGGATGTCCCCGGTCTGCGGGAAGGATCCGATCGTGGTCGTCGGCAGGAACGGCAGCCCGAGGGCCATCTCCTGGGCTGCCACTCGGGCTGCGTAGGCGCCCCGGGTGAAGTCGCCCGGAGCGAGCGCGTCGGCGCGCACCCGAACGGCGCCATCGTGGACTCCGGGAGCCACCCCCCGCGCGTCGAGGGCCGCGGAGGCCGCAGAGAGGTCGATCTCGATGGCACGGCGACCCAGACTGAGGCCGCGGGCGAGTGTGGCAACCTGCGCGACCTTCTGATCCGCAAAGGCCAGCCAGGTCTTCAGGTCGTCGTCCAGCGCCGATTCGTCGTCGACGTCGTGGGGAACGTGCAGCAGCGAGGTAGAGGTGGAAACCGAGATCCGCGGCGAGAGGCGGACCAGGCCGGCCGCCGTGTCGAAAGCGGCGGCCAGGTCGCCGCGCCAGATATTGTGGCCGTCAATGACGCCGGCCACGAGAGTGGTCGTGTTTAGTCCGGGGGTCTCCGCCGGCACGCTTCCCCGCACGAGGTCAAGCCCGATGGCTTCCACCGGGGTGATGGCAAGAACGGGTAGGGCGTCGTCGAGGCTGCCGTACGGCGCGGCGACAAACAGGGCGGGACGCTCGGCGAGGGCGCCGAGGGTGTTGTAGGCGAAGCGGAGGCCGGCGAGGGCATCCGTTCTCGGGATGTCGATGCTCTCGCTGACCAGGGCAGGCTCGTCGAGCTGCACCCATTCGGCTCCAGCGGCGCGCAGCCGCTGCAGGAGGGCGGCGTAGACCGGCACAAGGTCGTCGAGGCGGTCAAGCGGACTGAATCCGGCCGGGGCCTCGTCGCTGGGCTTGCTCAGCAGCAGGAAGGTGACCGGGCCGACGATGACGGGCCGGGTCAGGAATCCGGCCGCCTTCGCCTCCTCGAACTCGCGCACCAGGCGGGTGCCGGCGAGGGTGAACTCGGTCTCGGGGCCGATCTCCGGCACCAGGTAGTGGTAGTTGGTGTCGAACCATTTGGTCATCTCCAGCGGCGGATTCTCCCCTTCGCCGCGGGCGAGGGTGAAGTAGCCGGCCAGGTCGAGGTGGCCGTCCGCGCCCCGCAGATGCGCGAACCGGGCGGGGACGGCGCCCACCGTGCTCAGGGCATCCAACATCTGGTCGTAGTAGGAGAAGGATTCCGGGATGGACGAGTCGTCCCGGCCGAGTCCCAGCTGCACGAGGCGCTTCCTGGTGCTCTGGCGCAGGGCGGCCGCGGTCGCTTCGAGCTCGTCGGCGCTGACCGATCCGGCCCAGAACGCTTCGACGGCCTTCTTCAGTTGGCGGCGCGGCCCGATGCGCGGGTAGCCCAGGATGGTGCCGGCGGGAAAGGCGGGAAAGGCGGAAGTGTGGGTCATGAGTTCTCCTTGACGGGGTGAGGGGCAGGCAGTGCGGAAGCAGGCAGGGTGGGGGTGAGCAGACCGCAGCCGTCGAGCACGGCGAGCACGGTCTCGTGCTGGTTGAAGGCGTAGAGGTGCAGCCCGGGGGCACCGCCGGCGATGAGTTGCCGGGCCAGTTCGGTGGCCTGACGGATGCCGATCTCACGCTGGCCTTCCTTCGTCGGCTCCACCTCGAGCGCGATCGCCAGCTCGGACGGCAGTTCCTCGCCGGACAACTCGAGGATGCGGCGCAGGCGGGCCGGGCTCGTGACCGGCATGATCCCGGGCAGGATCGGGAATTCGACCCCGGCGGCACGGGCTCGCAGGATGAAGCTGAGGTAGTGGTCGGCGTGAAAGAAGAGTTGCGTGATCGCCAGGTTGGCGCCGGCGGCCTGCTTGGCCAGGAGCGCGTCGATGTCCTGGGTGGCCGACCGGGAGCGCGGGTGGCCGTTCGGGAAGGCGGCCACGGCGATGCGTACCTTCTCCCGTTCCCGCTTGATCGTGCGGGCGGCAGGGAGTCCCGGGATCACGGCCTCGCGGTACGGCACCCGCTCGGCCTGCACCCGGTGGATCAGCTGCACCAGTTCCGCGGCGCTGCCCAGGTCGCCGAGGAAGGCCTCACCCTCCCGAATGCCTTCCGGCGGGTCGCCACGCAGGGCCAGGAAGCTCCGCACCCCGGCGTCCAGAAACTCCCGGATCAGCTGGCTCGATTCCGCGTTGGACGAGCCCACGCAGGTGAGGTGGGCCAGCGGGTCCACGGTGGTGGTGCGCAGGATGTGGGTGAGCACGTCCAGGGAGGAGCGCCGGGAGGAGCCGTTCGCACCGTAGGTGACCGAAATGAATTCCGGGCCGGCCGCGGCCAGCCGCTCGATAGTGGCGTGCAGCACGGAGGTGGCAGCATCCGATGTGGGCGGATACAACTCGAATGAGAACGGGATTTTCCGGCATGCAGGATCCGAGGTGTGGGGCATTGCTCCTCATTCGACAGTTGCCAGTGTCAGTCACCGGGGGCCGGGCGACCGCGGACCGCCCGGCAAGCCAGGCGGGCGTTCGCGGGCGGGTGCCGGGCTCGGCTGTCGCTCCATGCCGCCGGTCAGGAGACCGGCGGCAACGATTGAGAAGACTCTAACAAGCACGCCCGGTGCCCGGCAGGTCTGTGACCGAATATGTCATCAGCTGGCGCCGGAGCGGCTCAGACAGGCCGGAGGAGTGCGGACATCGGCAGGCGAAGGCCTGCCGAGGTACGCGGAGCGAAGCCGGCGGGTCAGCCGGTGACGGCCGGCGGCACGGCGAACGGCTCGAACAGCGCCCGAATCTCATCAGTCACCAGAGCCGTAACCCGGGTGCCGGTCTCGGCGTACTCGGTGGACAGCACCGTGCCCTGATCGTGCAGCACCGCGATCAGGTCGCCCCGCTCGTAGGGGATGAGCAACTCGAGCCTGATCGACGGCCGCGGCAGCAGGTCCGAGATGGTCGCGAGCAGTTCCTCGATGCCCTCGCCGGTGCGGGCCGAGACGAAAATGCCCTTCGGCCAGAGTCCGCGCAGCACGAGCCCGTCATCATCGCTGATCAGGTCGCTCTTGTTGAAGACGACGACCTCCGGGATCTCCCGGGCGCCGACCTCGGCGATGACCTCGCGCACTGTGGCAAGCTGGCTCGCCGGGTCAGGATGCGAGCCGTCGACGACGTGCACGATGACGTTGGCGTCGGCGACCTCCTCGAGGGTGGACCGGAACGCCTCCACCAGCTGATGGGGCAGGTTCCGCACGAACCCGACGGTGTCCGTCAGCGTGTAGAGCAGCCCGTCGGCCGTCGTCGACTTGCGCACCGTGGCGTCCAGGGTGGCGAACAGGGAGTTATCGACGAGCACGCCGGCCCGGGTGATGCGGTTGAGCAGGCTCGACTTGCCGGCGTTGGTGTAACCGACGATGGCGACGGATGGCACGGCGTTGCGCTTGCGGTTGGCCCGCTTGGCCTCGCGAGCGGGTTTCATCTCGAGGATCTGCTTGCGGAGGCGGGACATCCGGGTGTGGATGCGCCGGCGGTCCAGCTCGATCTTGGTCTCGCCGGGGCCGCGCGAACCCATGCCCGCACCGGCGCCGCCCACCTGGCCTCCGGCCTGGCGGGACATCGAGTCCCCCCAGCCGCGCAGGCGGGGAAGCAGGTATTCGAGCTGGGCGAGTTCGACCTGGGCCTTCCCCTCGCGGCTCTTGGCGTGCTGACTGAAGATGTCGAGGATCACGGCGGTGCGGTCGATGACCTTCACCTTGACGACGTCCTCGAGGGCGCGCCGCTGGCTGGGCGCCAGCTCGGTGTCGGCGATGACGGTGTCGGCGCTCATCGCCTTGACGATGCCGGCCACCTCTTCGGCCTTGCCCTTGCCGAGGTAGGTGCTGGCGTCGGGCTTCGCCCGGCGCTGCATGAGGCCGTCGAGAACGGTGGCGCCGGCGGTCTCGGCCAGCGCGGCGAGTTCGCGCATGGAGTTCTCGGCGTCCGCGACGGTCCCGTGCGTGTACAGGCCGATCAGAACGACGTTCTCCAGCCGGAGCTGGCGGTACTCGACCTCGGTGACGTCCTCGAGTTCGGTGGAGAGGCTGGGCACGCGGCGCAGCGCGTTGCGGTCCTCGCGGTCCTGCTGCACGCCGTCGTGACCCTCGTCGTCGTGCGACGGGCCGGATTCGGCCTGCAGAGCCTGCGCGGAGCCGCTGCGGAAAAGCGAATAGCCGGCAGCCTTGCTATCAGCGCTGGCGAGAACGCGGGCGACCACGTCGTCGGTGTCGTCGGGCAGATGTGACTCAGTCATTCCTTTAACAATACTTCCTCGATGCACGGTAAGTTCCCTCTATGCCTTCCGACCACTACTTCACCCCGGCACCCGACAGCACCCTGAAACTCCGCCAGGTGACCGTTCGATTGGGAGGCCAAGAGCGCGAGCTGACCACAGCCAATTCGGTCTTCAGCCCGGAGCACATCGACACCGGCACCCAGGTGCTTTTGAACAGCGCGCCGACCCCGCCGCCCGGCGGCGATTTCCTCGACCTGGGTTGCGGCTGGGGTCCGATCAGCCTGCACTTGGCCCTCGCCTCACCCCGCGCCACGATCTGGGCCGTCGACGTCAACGAGCGGGCGCTCGACCTGGTGCGGCTGAACGCGGAGGAGCTCGGCCTCACCAACATCACCGCGGTGCTGCCCGATCAGATGCCCGCCCACGTGGCGTTCCGCACCATCTGGTCGAATCCCCCGATCCGGGTCGGCAAAACCGAACTGCACACCATGCTGCGGACCTGGCTGCCGCGCCTGGAGCCGGGTTCGGATGCCTGGCTCGTCGTGCAGCGCAACCTCGGCTCCGACTCCCTGCAGCGCTGGCTCGACGGCGACCTGCCCGCCGAATTCAGCACCTCACGGCACTCCATCAGCAAGGGCTTCCGGGTCCTGCGGGTGAAACGCCAGGACTAGACCGCGTCGCGGCCCATCGCCCGGAGCTAGTTCTCAGTCGAGGCGGAAGACCCCGTCGAACACGAGTTCTGCCGGGCCCGACAGTGAGACGTGCTCGCCGTCCTCGGTCGGAAACATGCGCACGCCGAGCGTGCCGCCGGTGACCTCGACCTGCCACTGGTTCGGGGCACCCGCGCCTGCCCAGTGCCGGGTGGCGAGGGCCGCCGCGGCCGCCCCCGTACCGCAGGAGAGTGTTTCGCCGCTGCCGCGCTCGTGCACGCGCATCCGGATGCGGCCGACACCGTTCACGACGAGCGGATCGCCCGGAAGCACGAACTCGATGTTCGCCCCGGCCGCCGGGTCAGGGTCGAGCTGCGGCACGAAGGTGAGGTCGACGCCTGCGAGCTCGTCGTCGTCGGCCAGTGCCACGACCACGTGCGGGTTGCCCACGTTGATGCCGAGACCGGGGCGGGCCACGGGCAGGTCCTTCGCCCGAACGAGCGGTTCGATACCGTCGAGGCGCCACCGGCCGAGGTCGACCTGGTAGCCGGTTGCGCCGCGCTGCACGTCGCGCACTCCCCCGCGGGTGCCGATGCAGAGCGTGTCGCCGCGGTCGAGCGAGGTCAGGCCCTGCTCTACCAGGAAGCGGGTGTAGACGCGGATGCCGTTGCCGCACATCTCGGACACCGTGCCGTCGGCGTTCCAGTAGTCCATGAACCATTCGGCCGCGTCGTCCTCGGCGAGGGCGATCGCACCGGCGGCCAGGCTCGTGGAGCGCACCGCGCGGATGATGCCGTCGGCACCGATGCCGAATCGGCGGTCGCAGATGGCCCGGATCTGGCTCGGGGTAAGGTCGATCTGCCCGTCGGGATCAGAGAAAAGCACGAAGTCGTTCCCGGTGCCGTGGCCCTTGGTGAAGTTCAGATCAATACCCATGCCGTCCAGTTTAGGAGGCCGGGTCGGCCGCCCAGTGATCGGCCGGCTGCTCCGGGTCGGCCAGGCGGGTCAGCGCCCGGTCAACCCGATCCGGCGCGTCGAAGTCGATCCAATGGGTGTGCGGGGAACGCTTGAACCAGCTCACCTGCCGTCTCGCGTACCGGCGGGTGAACTGCTGCGTCACCTGGATAGCCTCCGCCCGGCTGAGGCTGCCCGTCAGCTGCCCAAGGGCCTGGGCGTAGCCGATGGCCCGGCTGGCCGTGACACCGGTTTCGAGTCCGCTCGGGATCAGCCCGCGCACCTCCTCGACGAGCCCGCGGGCCCACATACCCTCCACCCGGGCGTCGAGGCGGGGGGTGAGCTCCGCGCGCTGGGCGCGGAGGCCCACTGTGACCGCGGGCATCCAGTAGACCGGCTCGTCGGGCAGGGCGGCGGTGTGCGGCCCCCCGGTCAGCTCCACGACCTCGAGGGCGCGCACGAGGCGCCGACCGTTGCCGGCGCCGATGCGGGCGGCGGCGACCGGGTCCACGGCCTTCAACCGGGTGTGCAGGGCACCAGGCCCCTGCTCGATCAGGTCGGCTTCGAGTCGGGCGCGCAGCACGGCATCCGTGCCGGGGAACTGGAAGTCGTAGACCACGGCGGACACGTAGAGCCCGGAGCCGCCGACCAGGATGGGCACGCTGCCGCGCGCCACGATGTCGGTGATCGCGGCGCGGGCCTCCGTCTGGTAGCGGGCGACGGTGGCCTCGTCGGTGACCGACAGCACGTCGAGCAGGTGGTGCGGGACGCCGCGGCGCTCCAGCACGGTGAGCTTGGCGGTGCCGATGTCCATGCCGCGGTACAGCTGCATGGCGTCGGCGTTGACGATCTCCGCCCCCCGACCGGCCTCGGCCAGGCGTTCGGCGAGGTCGAGCGAGAGGTCGGACTTGCCGGTGCCGGTGGGTCCGACGACAACGATCAGCGTCGGGTGGGCGCCGGTCACCGGGTTCGTGCCGGGCACCTGCCTAGCGCTCCCCGTCGGTGACGTCGTAGATCGGCGTGGTGCTGGAACTGGTCACCGCGGGCGAGCCCACGGCCCGGTCGGGTAGGCGCAGGGTCGGCAGACCGAGGGAGACCGAGCCAGACCCGCCTGCTGCTCCGCCGTGACTGGGCACGCCGCAGGACTCGGCTTCGAGGCGGTCCCAGGCGTCGCCGGCGATGGTGCGCCGGATGCGCAGCGGAGCCCCGTCGACAGAGTCGGCGATCAGGTGGAAGGGGGCCGCCTGGGTGACCGTGACGGTCACGAGGTCGCCCGGACGGGGCAGTTCCGAGCCTTCCGGCACGTCGAAGTGCACGAGCCGGCTGTCAATGGCGCGACCGCTGAGTCGACGGGTGTCGGCGTCCTTGCGGCCCTCGCCGTTGGTGACGAGCAGTTCGACCTCGCGACCGACCACAGCCTGGTTCTCCTCCCAGGAAATCCGCTCCTGCAGGGCGGCGAGGCGCTCGTAACGATCCTGCACGATCTCCTTGGGGACCTGGTCGGGCAGCGTCGCGGCGGGGGTCCCGGGCCGGATGGAGTACTGGAAGGTGAAGGCGGTGGCGAACCGGGCCAGCTCCACGACCCGCAGGGTCTCCTGGAAGTCCTCCTCGGTCTCGCCGGGGAAGCCGACGATGACGTCCGTGCTGATGGCCGCGTGCGGCATCTGCGCGCGCACGCGGTCGAGGATGCCGAGGAACCGCGCCGACCGGTAGGAGCGGCGCATGGCCTTGAGGATACGGTCCGAGCCGGACTGCAACGGCATGTGCAACTGCGGCATGACCGACGGCGTCTCGGCCATGGCGTCGATCACGTCGTCGGTAAAGGCAGCCGGGTGCGGGCTGGTGAAACGGATGCGTTCCAGCCCCTCGATCTTGCCGGCCGCGCGCAGCAGCTTGCTGAAGGCGAGACGGTCGCCGAACTCAACCCCGTAGGAGTTGACGTTTTGGCCGAGCAGGGTGACCTCGATCGCCCCGTCGTCGACGAGGGCCTGGATTTCGGCGAGGATCTCGCCGGGACGGCGGTCCTTCTCCTTACCGCGCAGCGCGGGCACGATGCAGAACGTGCAGGTGTTGTTGCAGCCGACGGAGATGGAGACCCAGCCGCTGTAGCTCGAATCGCGCTTCGTGGGCAGGGTCGAGGGGAAGGTCTCGAGGGAGTCTAGGATTTCGAGCTGGGCCTCGCCGTTGTGCCGTGCACGCTCGAGCATGCTCGGCAGCGACCCCATGTTGTGCGTCCCGAAGACGACGTCGACCCAGGGTGCCTTCTTGAGGATGACGTCCTTGTCTTTCTGGGCCAGGCAGCCGCCGACGGCGATCTGCATGCCGTCGTGGCGGCGCTTGACCGAGGCCAGCTGCCCCAGGTTGCCGTAGAGCTTGTTGTCGGCGTTCTCGCGGACGGCACAGGTGTTGAGCACGACGATGTCGGCTTCCTCCCCGCCGGCCGTCACGTAGCCGGCCGCTTCGAGCGACCCGCTGAGCCGTTCGGAGTCATGCACGTTCATCTGACAGCCGAAGGTGCGCACCTCGTAGGTGCGGGCCCGGCCCTCAGCATCGTGCGCCGCCTGGCTTGGAGCAATCAGAGTCGGCGCGCTCAGGGCCGAGGTGCGCAGGGCCGCGGTGCGCAGGGCCGCGGTGCGCAGGGCCGACTGCTGCGGGTCCAGCGTCTCGGCGCTGGAGAATGGGGGCGTGGCGGTGCTGCTGGTCATAGTGGGTATCAGCTTACGCGTGGCACCTCCGAAACCGGGCCGGGTTGCCCCGACCCGCTCCCTACTGGAACCGCACCCGCGATGGCGAACCACCGCGGGAGGCAAGGGCGGCCTTCACCGCCACGCGCACGATGGACGAGGAATAGCCCTTGCGCATCAGGAACGCGTTGAGTCGACGGTCGATGGTCTGGTCGTCGAGCCGCCCGAGCTGCCCCACCCGCTTGACGGCTATTTCGATGGCCCGTTCCGTCTCGTCGTCGGGCATTTCGTCGAGCTTTTCCAGGATGAGGTCCTGATCGAGCCCACGGCGGCGCATCTCCGCCTGCACACCGGAGCGCCCCAGGCCTTTGCGCTCGTGGTGGCTGTGCACGATCTGATCGGCGAGGCGGCCCTCGTCGATGTAGGACAACTCGATGAAGCGCTCGATGATCTCTTCGATCTCGTGCTCAGCGACCTCCGTACCGCCAAGAACTGCGCGGGCCTCGGCCGCCGACAGGGACCGGCCGCGCAGCCGCTGGCGCAGCACCCCCTCGGCGTGCTCGCGATCGGCGGCGGCCCGGGACGCCACACCCTCGGGGGTGGCGTCCCCGTCGTCGGCACCGACACCAGCGTCGGCACCGACACCAGCACCGGCACCAGCACCGACACCGGCACCGACACCGGCACCGCTGTCGACTGCGGGGCCGCTCGACGCCGCCGGACCACCGTCGCCGAGATACGTGACCGGCGCCAGTTGTTCATCGGCGATCGGCGCCGCCTCGAGCTCGGCCGGCCGGGTCGCGGCGGTGCCGCGGGCCGCGCTCTTGCGACGTGCCGCACTCAGCGACGCGACCTCGTCGGCCGGCTCGAAGTGGACCATGCGCTACGCCCCCTTGCGGGCGGCGAGCTTGGCCTGGAGGGACTCCGCCTTGGCGGCTGCGGCCTCCTTGGCTGCGGCTGCGGCGACCAGGGCGGCTGCGGCGTCGATTGCGGCCTGCGCCTTCTTGGCGGCCGCACCCTCGGGGCTGATCCCGAGCTTGAAGAGGATCTTGTTCTCGATCTCGTTGGCCATCTCCGCTTCACGCAGCAGGAAGTTGCGCGAGTTCTCCTTGCCCTGGCCCAGCTGGTCGCCGTCGTAGGTGTACCAGGCTCCGGACTTCTTGACGATGCCGTGCTCGACACCGAAGTCGATCAGGCTGCCTTCCCGGGAGATGCCGATGCCGTAGATGATGTCGAATTCCGCCTGCTTGAAGGGCGGTGCCATCTTGTTCTTGACGACCTTGACCCGCGTGCGGTTACCGACGGCCTCGGTGCCGTCTTTCAGAGTCTCGATACGGCGGATGTCGAGGCGCACCGACGCGTAGAACTTGAGCGCCTTGCCACCGGCGGTGGTCTCGGGGCTGCCGAAGAAGACCCCGATCTTCTCGCGCAACTGGTTGATGAAGATCATGGTGGTGTTGGTCTGACTGAGGCCACCGGTGAGCTTGCGCAGGGCCTGGGACATCAGACGGGCCTGCAGGCCCACGTGCGAGTCACCCATCTCACCCTCGATCTCGGCGCGGGGAACCAGCGCGGCGACGGAGTCGATCACGATCAGGTCAATGGACCCGCTTCGCACGAGCATGTCGGCAATTTCCAGCGCCTGCTCACCCGTATCGGGCTGGGAGACGAGGAGCGCGTCGATGTCGACTCCGAGCTTGCGGGCGTACTCAGGGTCCAGAGCGTGCTCGGCGTCGATGAAGGCGGCGATGCCGCCGTTCTTCTGCGCGTTCGCGATGGCGTGCAGGGTGAGCGTGGTCTTTCCCGACGATTCCGGACCGTAGATCTCCACGATGCGACCTCGGGGCAGGCCACCTATGCCGAGGGCCACGTCCAGCGCGATCGACCCCGTGGAGATCGTCTCGACGGGGGCGCGCTCGTCGCTGCCCAAACGCATGATCGAACCCTTGCCGAACTGGCGGTCGATTGCTGCAAGAGCGGTGTCGAGGGCTTTTTCGCGATCTGCTGATGATGCCATGAGTGATCTCCTTCGGTCGTGCATTCCGGCGCCTATAGGCTGTCGCGTTTGGCTACCGGGACGACCCCGACACCCGCTTTCAACAAGGCATGTGCTCTCTGTCGCTGACACAAACCGACTGTACGCGGCACGTCCGACAGAGCCGGGAACGGGGAGCGGCAGTGGATAAGCCGTCTTCGACTCCTGCTGTGGAGGAGTATATCAAAATGCGAACACGCATTCGAGAATTCCACGGAATCCAGGGCGTGTCGAGCGAAAACTAGCTGCGGGCGGCGGGGAGTCCCGCGCCGTACCAACGGGCCTTCGGGACATCCGTTTCGGCGCAGAGGGCAAGCCAGACGTCGCGCGCCGAAGCACCGCCGGCCAGAGCCTGGTCGGCGGTGCATCCAAACGGGGTCAGGATGAGATCTCGAGTGAGGACGCGGCCGTAGCCTTCGCCGAACTCGTCGCTCAATGCCTGACGGAACTCACTGAGCCGCATGGGATGGAACTAGCGCACCATCATGTCGTCGTAGTTGGCCACGAGCTCGTCGGGCACAGTGTCGGGGAATCTGTCGATTCCCTCGATGATGGCCAGTCGGTCGCCGACTTCCCGCATGATGACCGAGATCGGGGTCTCCAACGCTTCTGCAACGGAAGCCAGAATCTCGGAAGACGCTTCTTTCTGGCCACGCTCCACCTCGCTCAGATATCCGAGGGCCACACTGGCCCTGCTGGCTACCTGACGGAGTGTGCGCCCTTTCTGCAGGCGGAAGTCCCTGAGCACATCGCCGATTTCCTGTCGAACAAGAATCATCGGAACCTCCTTCTCGTACTGATTATGTGTTGCTTATCGAGTACCGTTTTATACTTCTGGCGCCCACTCAACCGGGTGGTTGCGTGTGTTGGATCGCAAGAGTACTACAACCTTGAACACCCTGACACTACCGATATCGACTGGGCTTTTCTTGTGAATATGCTCGTTGTAACCACGGAATTCGGGGAACTATTCCACCGCGTCACGGGCTAACAGCTGCCACACAGCTTCGACGGCCGCGGCCACGGAGGCCGCTCGAACGAGGGCACGGTCTCCGTGCAGCCGGAGCGGGATGACCGATATTTCTCCTTCACGAGCCAGCCCGAGGAACACCGTTCCCGGCTCGTGGCCACCCTGGCCGTCGGGCCCTGCCACACCCGTCGTGGCGATGCCGATGTCGGCGGGCCGGCCGTCGACGGCGAGGCGCGTACGCACGCCCTCTGCCATCTGCAGGGCAACCTGCGGGTGCACCGGGCCGTGCTCCTCGAGCAGAGCCGCGTCGACGCCGAGGAGGGTGTGCTTGAGCGCACTCTGGTACGCCACCACTCCCCCGTTGACGACGACGGATGCGCCGGGGATGCGGATGAGTTCGGCTGTCAGCGCCCCGCCGGTAAGGGACTCGGCCACGGCGATAGTGAGGCCGCGGCGGGTGAGCTCGGCGACGAGGCGCGCGGTGGCATCCGTCGCCCCGGG
Organism: Cryobacterium sp. TMT2-4; assembly: GCF_004402575.1. Taxonomy (NCBI): domain Bacteria; kingdom Bacillati; phylum Actinomycetota; class Actinomycetes; order Micrococcales; family Microbacteriaceae; genus Cryobacterium; species Cryobacterium sp. TMT2-4. The sequence continues at coordinate 46,507 of NZ_SOGE01000040.1, forward strand.
TATGTCAGCAGGTGACAGGGCCTCGTCGAATGCCGGAGGAATCGGATCAGCCACGGTCGTGCTGGAGCCGGTTTTCGCGCCGCGCGGCCACGAGGTAGTCGAACCCGGTGACGACGGTAACGATGAGGGCGAGGGCCATGGCCGTCCAGTTGACCCAGTAAATCCAGTCGCCCAGCAGCAGCCAGAGGGGCACGAGGGCGAGGGAGATCGCCACGGACTGCAACACGGTCTTGAGCTTGCCACCCCGTGACGCCGGGATGACCCGGTCCTTCAGCATGACGAACCGGAACACCGTAATGCCGACTTCACGCACGAGGATGACGATGGTCACCCACCACCACAGTTCGCCGAGGATGGAAAGGCAGACCAGGGCTCCGCCGGTGAGCACCTTGTCGGCGATCGGATCGAGGATCTTGCCGAGGTCGGTGACCAGGTTGTGCCGACGGGCGATGGCCCCGTCGATCCCGTCGGTGGCGATGGCCACGATGAACAGGGCGGCCGCCCACCAGCGCAGCGCGCCGTCCTGGCCGGCGTCGGCGAGGAGCATATAGATGAACACAGGCGCGAGCAGGATGCGCACGATCGTGATCAGATTCGGGAGATTCCAGTTGCTGGGCCGGACGACCGGCGTGGATGGTGTGGCCATGGGTCAGTCCCTGTCGGTCAGTTGCCAGGCGTCTTCATCGGGAGATGCGTCTTCTTCAAGGTACCCCTCCGACATTTTGGCGACCGGGTCGTCGGCGTAGCGCGGATCGGGCGGGCCGGGCGTGTGCTGGGCCGCGGACTGGTGAGCTGCGGCGGCCTGAGCGGTGGCCGTGGCGGCGTGGTGTTCGGCGTCGGAGCCGCGCAGCAGGGCCAGCACGCCGGGCAGCTGCTCCACGGAGACGAGCACGTCGCGCGCTTTCGATCCCTCGGAGGGACCGACGATTTCGCGGGACTCGAGCAGGTCCATCAGGCGGCCCGCCTTGGCGAAGCCGACCCGGAGCTTGCGCTGCAGCATCGACGTGGACCCGAACTGGGTCGACACGACCAGTTCCGCCGCTGCGAGGAGCACCTCGAGGTCATCTCCGATGTCGGAGTCGATTTCTTTGCGGGGGGCGACCATGGAGACATCCGGCCGGTAGTCGGGGCGGGCCTGCAGAGTGACGTGCTTGACGACGCGTTCGATCTCGGCCTCGTTCACCCAGGCCCCCTGCACGCGGATCGCCTTGGAGGCTCCCATCGGCAGGAACAGGGCGTCGCCCTGCCCGATCAGCTTGTCGGCGCCCGGCTGGTCGAGGATGACCCGGGAATCGGTGACGCTGGTCACGGCGAAGGCGAGGCGGGAGGGCACGTTGGCCTTGATCAGGCCCGTGACGACGTCGACGCTGGGGCGCTGGGTGGCGAGCACGAGATGGATGCCCGACGCGCGGGCCAGCTGGGTGATGCGCACGATCGAGTCTTCGACGTCGCGCGGTGCGACCATCATCAGGTCGGCGAGCTCGTCGACGACGACCAGGAGGTAGGGATACGGCTTGAGGCTGCGCAGGCTGCCGGCGGGCAGCACGATCTCGTTGTTGACGACGGCCTTGTTGAAGTCGTCGATGTGGCGGAATCCGAAGCTGGCCAGGTCGTCGTAACGCATGTCCATCTCCTTCACCACCCACTGCAGCGCCTCGGCGGCCTTTTTCGGACTGGTGATGATGGGCGTGATCAGGTGTGGAACCCCCGCGTAGGCAGCCAGCTCGACCCGCTTCGGGTCGATCAGCACCATGCGCACGTCGCTCGGCTTGGCCCGCATGAGCAGGCTCGTGATCATGGAGTTGACGAAGCTGGACTTGCCGGAACCGGTGGAACCGGCGACCAGGAGGTGAGGCATCTTGGCGAGGTTGGCGAGCACGAAGCCGCCGCCGACGTCTTTCCCGACGCCGATGGTCATCGGGTGGGTGCTGTTCGAGGCCGCCGGGGAGCGGAGCACGTCACCGAGGGTGACGATTTCGCGGTCGGTGTTGGGGATCTCGATGCCGATCGCGCTCTTGCCCGGGATCGGCGACAGGATGCGCACCTCGTTTGAGGCGACGGCGTAGGAGAGGTTTTTGCTCAGCGCGGTGACGCGCTCCACCTTGACTCCGGGGCCGAGCTGGATCTCGTACTGGGTGACGGTGGGGCCGCGGGAGAACCCGGTCACCTTCGCGTCGACCTGGAACTGGCGGAGCACCTCGGTGATGGACTTGACGATCTCGTCGTTGGCCGCCGAGCGGGCCTTGGCCGGCGGGCCCTTGGTGAGGGTCGTGTCCGAGGGCAGCAGGTAGGGCGCGGCGGGCTGGTCTGATGCCGGCGGAACCGGGGCCGGCACCAGGGACAGGGGCGTGTCGGCGGAACCGGCGGCCCCACCGGCCGCGGCCGGGTCGAGTGCGTCGAATCCTGCTCCGGTCAAACCGGGAAGAACCTCGGTCAGGCCCGTCTGGTCGTCGGCCTGGAGCCCGGTCGACGAGCCCTGCGGCAGGTCGATCGCGCCCGTGAAACGTTTGAGGACGTCTTCGGCTCGGAGCAGGTCTTCGAGCACCTCGGTGCCGTAATGGTCCTGGTTGAGACCCGGGGTCGTCGGCGTCGTCTCCAGCGCGGTGTCGAAGCTGCCTCGTTTGTCGCCGCCGAGCAGGGTGCGCAGCGGGTCGGCGCCGTGCGGGCCTGCGGCGTTCGGATCGTCGGCGGGGGTACCGGCGCCGTTCGGGCCGAGCGGCCCGCCGAAGTCAGGGTCCTCCTCGCGCTTGCTCGTGTTGCGCCGCCACCAGGGCAGCGCTCCGGCATCTCCGTCGTCATCGTCGACCCCGTCCAGTTCGACCTGAACGGCCTTCTCATGCTTCGCTTCCCGGGCGGCGGCGCGCTCCTCGGGATCGGGGAGCTGGGCCCCGAATAGCCAGGCATAGAGCTCCCGGCTGCGTTCACCAATGCGGTTGGGCGGGGTCTTGGTGATGATGAAGAGGCTCAGGGCGAGAAGCAGGATGACGACGATGGTGGCACCGATCGCCGTTGTCAGGTAGATCAGGGGGGCAGCGATCATCCAGCCGATGACGCCGCCGGCCAGTGCGAGGGTCTCCATGCCGTCGCTGGGGGCAGGCTGGCCACCGAAGATGTGGCAGAGACCCGACACCGAAACGAGTAGCACGGATAGTCCGATGCCGATGCGGCCGTTGTCGTGCACCGAACTGGGTTTGCGGAACAGCCAGACGGAGAAGAGCAGCATGATCACGGGCAGGGCGAACGCGACGCGGCCGAACAATCCGCCGAAGGTCCAGGCGTCGAGGGTCTGGGCGACCGCGTTGTTGATCAGGAACCACTCGATCACGGCGCCGGCGACCGAGAGCAGCACGAGGAAGAAGGGCAGGCCGTCGCGGCGCTCTTCTTTGGAGAGCTTCTCCGGGCCGAGCGCGCGGGCAGCCCCGCCGGTCACGTGGGCCAGGGCCATCCACGACCGCACGAACAGACTCGGCCTGACCTCGACCGCGGTGAACTTGACCGTCTTCTGAGCGGCGGTGCGGGCTGCGGGCTTGCGCGCCGGGGTGCCGCGCGCAGGCGTGCTGCGGGCGCGACCGTTCGACTTAGTGCTCGTAGCCATGCAACTACGGTACTTCGATCCCCCGACATTGGGGCTTAGGCACGCCAAAACGCCTGCGGGCGGCGATCAGCGACCGCGACATCAGGGCTGGGCGGACGCGCGGCATCCGTCGCCCTCGGCGGGATCAGGCCTCGATCACCAGAGGGACGATCATCGGGCGGCGACGGAAGGCGGTATTCACCCAGCGGCCGACCGTGCGGCGCACGATCTGCTGCAGCGCGAACGGGTCGCGCACCCCGTGCTCGGCGGCTTCCGCCAGGGCCGCCTCGATTTTCGGGCGCACGGCGTCGAACACCGAGGCGTCTTCGGCGAAGCCCTTCGCGTGGATCTCGGGCCCGACGATCACCTTGCCGGTGGCGGCGTCGACCACGATGATAATCGAGATGAATCCCTCCTCGGCGAGGGTCCGGCGGTCCTTGAGGTCGGCCTCGGTGATCTCGCCGACGGTGGAGCCGTCGACGTAGACGTAGCCGAGGTCCAGCTGGCCGACCTTGGTGGCCACACCGTCCCGCAGGTCGATGACCGTGCCGTCCTCGGCAAGGAGCACGTTCGCCTCCGGCACGCCGGTCTGCACCGCGAGCTTGGCATTGGCGACCAGGTGCCGGTATTCGCCGTGCACGGGCAGCACATTCTTCGGCTTCAGGATGTTGTAACAGTAGGTCAGTTCCCCGGCGGCGGCGTGCCCGGAGACGTGCACCTTCGCATTACCCTTGTGCACCACTGTGGCGCCCAGCTTGGTCAGGCCGTCGATGATCCGGTAGACCGCGTTCTCGTTGCCGGGAATCAGGCTGGACGCCAGGATGACGGTGTCGCCGTGGCCGACTTCGATCTGATGGTCCTGGTTGACCATCCGGCTGAGCACGGCCATCGGCTCCCCCTGCGAGCCCGTGGACATGTAGACGATCTTGTCGCCCTGGATGTTGCCGGCCTTCCTGAAGTCCACCAGCACACCCTCCGGCACCCGCAGGTGGCCGAGGTCGGCGGCGATGGTCATGTTGCGCACCATCGAGCGGCCCAGGAGCGCGACGCGGCGACCGTTCGCGTGGGCGGCATCGAGCACCTGCTGCACCCGGTGCACGTGGCTGGAGAAGCTGGCCACGATCACCCGTCGGGGAGCCCGGGCGATGACGTCGTCGAGGACGGGACCGATGGAGCGTTCCGTGGGTGTGAAGCCCGGGACATCCGCGTTGGTGGAATCGACCAGGAACAGGTCGACGCCCTCGGTGCCGAGACGCGCGAATTCGCGCAGGTCGGTGAGGCGGTTGTCGAGCGGCAGCTGGTCCATCTTGAAGTCGCCGGTGTGCAGCACGGTGCCGCCGGCGGTCTTGATGGCCACAGCCAGGGCGTCGGGGATGGAATGGTTGACGGCGACGAACTCGAGGTTGAACGGGCCGAGCCGTTCCGTCTGGCCCTCCTTGACCTGCAGCGTGTACGGCGTGATCTTGTGTTCCTTGAGCTTTGCCTCGATAAAGGCGAGGGTCAGGCCCGAACCGATCAGCGGAATGTCCGCACGCAGCTTCAGAAGGTAGGGGACGGCGCCGATGTGGTCCTCGTGGCCGTGCGTGAGCACGACCGCGAGGATGTCGTCGAGGCGATCCCGGATGGGGCTGAAGTCGGGGAGGATCAGGTCCACGCCCGGCTGGTGCTCCTCGGGGAACAGCACCCCGCAGTCGACGATCAGCAGCTTGCCGTCGATCTCGAACGTGGTCATGTTGCGGCCGATTTCGCCGAGGCCACCGATCGGCGTGATGCGGAGGGTTCCCGCCGTGAGCGGGGCCGGGTCGTACACATCGATGGGCACAGGCCCTCCTCGGGGTTCGGTGGAGCGGTTAGCGTGTCGTTCCGGCGACCTTCGGCAGGGCGCCGCCGGCCGCGGCATTGCGGTCCGGGCGGAAGTTGGAGAAGTTGACCCCGGGGATGTTCTTGACCAGGTCTATTTCGTCTTCGATCTGGGCGGCTTCCCACTCCTCCGGGCCGACGAGGGGCAGGCGCACGCGCGGGCTGTTGATTCGGCCGAGGCCGTGCAGGATGTACTTGACCGCGACCGTACCCGGAACGTGCGTCATGCAGGCCCGCACCAGCGGTTCGAGCTGCTGATGCGCGGCGGTGGCCGCCTTCAGGTCGCCCACATTCACGGCGTCGACCATCTGGCGATACGGGGTGGCGGCGATGTTCGCCGTGACCCCGATCAGGCCGGTCGCCCCGATCGAGAGGTGCGGCAGAACGTTGGGGTCGTCGCCGGAGAAGTACATCAGGTCGGTCTGGTTGAGCACGCGGCTGACCTGGGCCAGGTCACCCTTGGCGTCTTTGACGGCGAGGATGTTCGGGTGCTTCGCGGCCCGCAGGATCGTCTTGTATTCGATCGGGATACCGGTGCGTCCGGGGATGTCGTAGAGGATCACGGGCAGATCCGTGGCATCCGCGATCATGCGGAAGTGGGTGAGAACGCCGGCCTGGGTGGGCTTGTTGTAGTACGGGGTGACGATCATGTTGCCGTCGGCGCCCGCCTTCTCGCTCTGCTTGGCAAGCTGCATGGCGTGGGCGGTCTCGTTGGACCCGCCGCCGGTGATGATCTTCGCGCGTCCGCCCGAGATATCCTTGCCGACCTCGACCAGGCGAATCTTCTCCGCGTCGGTGAGGGTAGACGTCTCACCGGTGGTGCCGGTGACGACGATGCCGTCCGCTCCGGCGTTGATGACGTCGTCGATGTGCTGGGCAACGCCCGCCCAGTCGACTTCGCCGTCGGCGGTGAAGGGAGTCACCAGGGCAACGAGGACCTGGCCGAAGGGATTCTGAGACATAGACACGAGGGACAGGCTACCGGTCAGTGTGCGGCCGCGCACCGCCGCGGCGTCACGTTACGGGGCGACGCGACCGTTCTTGTTGAAGGCGGCGTAGGTGAGCGGCATCAAGGTCGCGAACTGGTCTTCCATCTTCTCGGCGCACATCTCGATCTCGCGCTGCGGGAACGACGGGAAGTGGGTTCCCTCGCGCTTGGTACGCAGACTGAGAAAGTTCATCAGCGACCGGGCGTTCATGGTCACGTACATCGAGGAGAAGATGTTGAGCGGCAACACGATGCGGGCAACCTCGCGGGCCACGCCGGCTTCGAGCATCCGTTGATACGACGCGTAGGCGTGCGCGGAGGCCTCGCGGGTCAGCTGGTCGACCAGCGCGGCCTGCTCGGCCGTGCCGGGCAGGAAGTCGTAGGCGCCGGGCTTGCCGACCTGCACGAGGTTGCGGGTCGGGGCCGGAACGTAGAAGACCGGATTCAGCTCGCGATAGCGGCCCGATTCCTCGTTATAGGAGGCGATGCGGTGCCGCATGAACTCGCGGAATACGAAGATCGGCGCCTGCACGTAAAAGGTCATCGAGTTGTGCTCGAACGGCGAGCCGTGGCGGTCGCGCATGAGGTAGTTGATCAGCCCGGCGTCACCCGTGCTCGGGGCGTCGCCGTCCGATTCCTCGAGCAGGGCCTTGGTCAGGGTCTGCTCCCCCTGAGTCGACACCCGTGCGGCGAACAGCACATCGGAGTCGTGGGCGCTTGCGCGCACCAGTTCGACGGTTACATCGGAGCGGAACTCAATTTCAGACACGGCTAAACGATACCTGCTGCACGCGTAACCTGTCGTCACACGGACCCGCCCGGCCCGAGATCCTTGTAACGTCGCAGCATGAGTTCGACCTCCGCCCTGATTCTCGTGCTGGTTCTTGTCTCGGGCACCACCGTGCTGGGCCTCTTCTGGCGGTCCCGCCAGGGGCGCCCCATCGTGGTCACCCCGGCGGCTCCGGAGGCGCTCGGCGTGCCGGACGCGCTCACGCCGGCGGATGTCAGCAGCCGGGTTCCGTTCGGCGCGAACGCCACGCTCGTGCAGTTCTCCACCAGTCACTGCGCCCGCTGCCCCGGCACCCAGGTGCTCCTCGCCGGCCTGGCCCGGTCCCGTCCCGGCGTCGCGCACCTGGACGTCGACCTGACCCACCGCCGCGACCTCGCGAACCGGTTCGGGATCCTGCAGACCCCGACCACACTCATCCTCGACGGAACCGGTCAGGTGCGCGCCCGGATCGGCGGCGTTCCGAACCGGGCCGGCGTCCTCCGGCAACTCGACGACCTCACCGGGAGCAGCCATGCCCAGTTCGCCCGCTGAGCCCCGGCCGCAGCCCTCCGCGCGCCGGGCCCGCCCGGATCGCCCGGACCTCGACCCGCGCGGACCACGCTTCGGCGCCGCGATCACGGCCGTTCTGCTCCTGGTGGTGGTGTTCCTGTCGCTGACCGGGGCATCCGTTGCCGCCTTCGTCCTCCTCACGATCCTGGCGGCCCTCTTTGCCTGGGGTGCGTTCGCCGGCGCCGGGCGGCACCCTTACGGCGTGCTGTTCAAGACCGTCGTGCGGCCGCGGCTCGGCCCGCCCACCGCACTGGAGAAAGCGGCCCCGCCGACGTTTGCGCAGGGGGTAGGGCTGCTGGTCACCGTGACCGGCGTGGTGCTCGGTCTGGCCGGGCTGACGCCCGCTGTGGGCGTCGCTGCCGGCGTCGCGTTCGTCGCGGCGTTCCTGAACGCCGTGTTCGATTACTGCCTCGGCTGCCAGTTGTACCTGCTCCTGGTGCGTGCCGGCATCCTCGGACGCGGGCCGACGCCGCTGGCCGGGAGCTGACGGCCGCCGCAGCTCCATCCCTGATCATTGGCTGAGAGTGAACCCTATGTGGGCCGAGGCGACAGTTAGGCTGAAGCTTCACCTCAGGAGGCAACATCATGGCACTCACCAGCGAAGCAACAACTGTCTGGACCGGCGATCTGAAGTCCGGCAGCGGTACCGTCACCCTCGACTCCTCCAAGACCGCCGAGTTCCCGGTCACCTGGCAGGCCCGGTCGGTCGGCACCCCGAACACCACCAACCCGGAAGAGCTTCTCGGAGCCGCCCACGCGGCCTGCTTCTCGATGGCGCTGGCCAACGGCCTCAGCGCCGGCGGACACACTCCCGACAGCATCCAGACCACCGCGGCCGTGACCTTCGAGGCCGGCGTCGGCGTGGTGGGTAGCCACCTCCTGGTCAGCGCCAAGATCCCCGGCCTGACCGAAGAGGAGTTCGCGGTCTACGCCGAGGACGCCAAGGCCAACTGCCCGGTTTCGAAGGCGCTCGCGGGCATCCCGATCACCATCGAAGCCGAGCTGGCGTAGGCGCGGCCCGCACACAATGCGAGTTCTCGTCTCCGGTGCGTCCGGACTGATCGGCACCGAGCTGAGCGCACAGCTGCGCGCGGCCGGCCACACCGTGGCCCGCCTGGTGCGCCGCGATCCGCGCGGGGCCGATGAATTCCGCTGGGACCCGGCCGCGCTGAGCATGGACCAGGGCGCCCTCGACGGCGTCGACGCCGTGATCAACCTGTCGGGGGCATCCATCGCCCGTCTGCCGTGGACGAAGGCCTATCGCCGGGAGATCCGTGACTCGAGGGTGCAGGCCACACGCACGCTGACGGATGCCATGGGCCGGCAGGCGACACCGCCAGCCGTGCTGCTCAATGCGTCGGCCGTGGGCATCTACGGCGACCGTCCGAGCGAGGTGCTCACCGAGAACTCCCCGGCCGGCAATGATTTTCTGGCGAAAGTCACCAGAGACTGGGAGGCCGAGGCCGCACGTGCGCCGGAGTCGACCCGTGTCGTCACCCTCCGCACCGGGCTGGTCATCGCCCGCGGCGGCGCCCTGAAGCCGCTTCTGCCGATCGTCAAGCTTGGCCTGGGCGGCCCGCTCGGCCGCGGCACCCAGCACTGGCCGTGGATCAGCCTGCACGACGAGGCCGCGGCCGTCGTGCACCTGCTCACCTCGACGCTGTCGGGTCCGGTCAACCTGGTCGGCCCGACACCGGCCACCGCGAACGACGTCATCCGGGCCGTTTCAGCCGGGCTGCACCGCCCGTTCCTGGTGCCGGTGCCGGAATTCGTGCTGACGCTCGCACTGCAGGATGCCGCTCGCGCACTGCTGCTCGCCGACCAGCAGATCGTGCCGGAGAGGCTGCACACAGACGGTTTCGTCTTCACCCACAAAACCGCGGCCGAGGCCGTGGCCTGGATGCTCAGCCGCCCGTAGTTCTGACGGTTCGCGGCCTCGGACGGCCAAGGCGCCACCCTGCCCGGGGTTCGGGCGCGGTCGGGGATGCGGGCGCGGTCGCAGCGGGCCGAGGGCATCCGTCGCGACGTAAACTCGGAGAAAATCGGGACACGCCGCATTTTTCGGTTGCTCCGGCGGCGTGTCGCGAAAACTTTGCATTTAGCGCGCGGTGATGGATGCCGGTGAGCTGGTTCGAGGGCCGGGTCACCGGATTTCGGCGGGCTCACGCACCGGTGGAGGCTAGGCGCGCTCGAGGGAGATCGCGGTACGGATGGCGCCGCGGGCGCGACGGCGGTCCCCCGATGAGTTGTAGGCCAGGCCGAGCCTGAACCAGGCGCGCCAGTCGTCGGGGGCGGCATCGACGGCCGCCCGGTAGATCGGGAATTCGGCGTCGGCCTCGTCCCGCATGGGGCGTCCGCTCGGCCGGATCGGCAGTTCTTCGACGGGGAGCCCGCCCTCGGCCTCCAGCCGGCGCACGAGCCGCTCGGAGTTGCGCCCGAACCGGAGTTCGGCGACCAGCGCCCAGACTCCGACCAACGGGAGCACGAGAAGCGCCACCCCGATCACGATGCCGATGATTTCGCCGCTCTGCAGGAATAACACCGCTCGCCAGCCGACGAGGACCAGGTAGAAGACCAGCAGCAGGGCCATCAGGCCGGCGGCAAGCCGGCCCTTCATACGGCGGCCTCACCCGGGTGGGAGGTTGTGGCCGTCGTCGGCGCACCCAGTCCGAGATCGATGATCTGGTCAAGCCCGACGGTGACGCCGACGGCCGTGCGGGTGGCCGCCAGGGCCAGCAGGATGCCACGTTCGTAGGATGCGGCCGACAGGGTGTTGTGGCTGATCGTGAGGGTCTCCCCCGCACCGCCGAAGAACACGTCCTGGCGGGCGAGCATGCCGTCGAGGCGCAGGCTGTGCACGGGAATGCTCGACACCTGCTGGCCACGAGCGCGCTGGTCGGTGTGCGGCGCCGACACCGGCCCGATTTCGGCCCTGGCCCGCCCGATCAGTTCGGCGGTGCGCACGGCCGTGCCCGACGGAGAGTCCACCTTGCCGGCCCGGTGGGCCTCGACGATCTCGATCGAGTCGAAGAAACGGGCGACGAGCACCGACAGGCCGGTCGCGATGACCGACGCCATCGAGAAGTTGGGGATGATGACGACGCCGATCTCATTCTGCCCGGCGAGGCGGGCGGAGAGGGCGTCGATGCGGTACTGCGACCAGCCGGAGGTGCCCACGAGCACGCGCAGGCCGTGGTCCACTGCGAAGTCGACCACGCTTTGACTGACCCCGGGCAGGGTCAGGTCGATCACGATCTCCGCGCCGATCATCTCGGAGAGGTCGCTCTTCGAGTTCAGGCCGGCGACGAGGACGTACTCCTCGGACTGCTCGACGAGACCCGAGACCAAGCGGCCCATCGTTCCCGATACGCCGACGATGGCCACCCGTGTTTTCATGGGTCCAATCTATCAATCGCGGGGCATCGAGTTAGCCTTGGGCCATGCCTGACTCCCCCGCCCTTGCCTTCACCGCTGTGTCGGTGACGGATGCCGGCTCCATCGTGCTGCTCACCCAGTACTTCAGCGATCGGGAGTCGGGCTTCCCGGCCGCGCAGGGCCGGTACCGCACCACGTTCCCCGATCCGGTCCAGTTCCTGCCGCCGTCCGGGGTGTTCCTGTTGGTCAGCGAGCAAATGGGACCGGCCGAACGAGCGTTTGTGGGGTGTGGCGGCATCCGTCGTCTCGAGGACTCCCCGGCCGGAAATGTGCGGTTCGAGATCAAGCATCTCTGGCTGCAGCCGCAGGTGCGCGGGCGCGGCTGGGGGCAGTCGCTGCTGACCGAGCTCGAACGGCGCGCCCGGGAGTTCGGCGCCGACGACGTCGTGCTCGACACCAACGCGAGCCTGACCGCGGCCGGAGCACTCTACGCGCGGTCGGGCTACGAGTCCTGCGCGCCGTATAACGACAACCCGAATGCCACGACCTGGTATCGCAAGAGCCTCACCCGGAAGACGGACGGAGCCGGGCCAGCCGAGAGCCGGCCGCCCGGAACCCGCCTATCCACCTAGAACAGGAGCGGGTCCGGCAGACCGGTGCGCAGCTCCACGGGGAGGTGTCCGGTGTCGTTGTGGGTCAGCAGCGTCCAGGGGCGGCCCGGTTTTTGGTGCAGCACGGTGAGGCCGCAGTTCGCCTGGTTGATGCTGATCCACCGCCAGTCCGGGGCGCCCAGTACCTCCCGCACGAACCAAGCGATGACGAAGTTGTGGGTGATCAGCAGGTCGTGGCGTTCGCCGCGGCGCGGCTGGAGGAACTCGGCCACGGCGTCGCCCATCTGCGCGCTGCCGGCCTCGATGTCGGCCTCAGTGACCCTGCCGAAGAACGGCGCATAGGCCGACGGCGTCTCCGGCGCCCTGCCGGAGGGGATGCAGTCGAAGAGCAGCGGGCTGGGCACCGAGGTCAGAGCCGGCAGTCGCTGCGCGATGATTTTCGCCGTGTCGGCGGCGCGCTGCAGCGGGGAGTGCCAGGCGTCCGTGAACGGCACGCCGCCGAGACGCTCGGCGATCAGCTGAGCCTGCCGGGTGCCGCGCGCGGACAGAGGCCCGTCGGGCATGCCGTGCTCGGCATCCTGCTGTTCACCGTGACGAACGAGGTAAATGTAATGGTGCAAGGGGATCTCTCTCAGTCAGGAGCCGCACATCAGCGTGTGGCCCCGGCTTTGGGTCTCGGTGGTTCTGGGCATTCAGTATCTGGGCACTGAGTTTTTGGGTACCGAGTTTCTGGGCTCGACCGTTCTGCTCAGGAGGGCACAAAGGTCGGCAGGATCGCGGCGAAGACGTCGTCGTCGAGCGCGCCGACCGCGGAGATGGAGAGCGAGCCGGCGGCCAGTTCGGCGGCGAGGTTCTGAACGTCGTCGGCCGTGACGCGCGCGAGCCGGCGGAGGGCCTCGTCGAGGTCGATGAACTCGCCGAGGGTGATTTCGGCGCGGCCCAGCCGGGACATCCGGGTATCGGAGTCTTCAAGGGCGAGAGCGGATGCGCCGGACAACTGACCCGCGGCCCGCTTCATCTCGTCGGCCGTGACGCCGTTGTCGGCGAGTCGGTGCAGCTCGCCCAGCATCAGCTCGGCCACCTGGCCGGACTTCGCCGGGGTGCAGCCCGCGTACATGCCGAACAGTCCCGCATCCGAGTAGCCGGGCGCGAAGGAGTAGACCGAGTAGGCCAGACCGCGCTTCTCGCGGATCTCCTGGAACAGGCGCGAGGACATGCCCCCGCCGAAGATCGAGGTGAGCACGCTCATGGTGACGCGCCGCTCGTCGGTGGCCAGGAGGCCGGGGAAGCCCATCAGGATGTTCGCCTGTTCGAGCGGGCGGCGCACGATGGTGACCGGATCACCCTGACTGAGGGCGGCGGGGGCTCCGGACCGGCGGCCGACCGGGGGCGCGAAAACACTGAGGTCCCAGCCGGCGAGGGCGAGGGACCGGGTGACTGCTGCGACCAGCACGTCGTGGTCGACCGCGCCGGCCACGGTGACGACCAAGTCTTGTGGGCGGTAGTTCGCCCGGTAGTGCTCTAGAACGGCGGCATGGGTGGCCGCACGGATCGTGTCGGGACTGCCGCCGATCGGGCGCCCGAGCGCGTGATCTCCCATGACCGCCTCGAAAAAGCGCTCATTGGCGACGTCGGCCGGGTCGTCGTCGGCCATGGCCAACTCTTCGAGGATGACGCCCCGCTCGTTCTCAAACTCAACCGGGTCGAGCAGCGACGACGTGAGCATGTCGGTGAGCACCTCGACCGCCATCGGCAGGTCTTTGTCTTGCACCTTGGCGTAATAGCAGGTGTATTCCTTGGCCGTCATCGCGTTGTGCTCACCGCCGACCGAGTCGAAGGCGATCGCGATGTCGAGGGCGGTGCGCTTGGCGGTGCCCTTGAACAGAAGGTGTTCCAGAAAGTGGGTAGACCCGAAGTGGCCGGGCTCCTCGTCGCGGGAGCCGACCGCGACCCAGTAGCCGATGGTCAGGCTGCGGCTGCCGGGAACGTGTTCCGACACGATGCGCACACCGCTCGGCAGCACGCTGCGGCGCACCAGGGAATCACCTGCCGCGCGGAACGAGAGTTCGGGCAGATCCAGAGAGAATTCGACGGCACCGTTCATGACTAGACCACCTTACGTCACGGCGCCGACGCGGCCCGGGTGCCGGCACCGGTGTTCGGCCGGCACCGGTGCGTCAGGCCGAGATCCGGTGTTCGGCCGGCACCGGTGCGTCAGGCCGAGATCCGGTGTTCGGCCGGCACCGGTGCGTCAGGCCGAGATCCGGTCGAGGTCCACCATGTCGCTGCGGGTCAGACGGATGCCGGCCGCCGTCACGAGGGCGTCGACCTGTTCGGGCTGGCTGGCACTGGCCACCGGCGCCACACACGGCCCCCGTGCGAGCAGCCACGCGATCGCGATCGCCGCCGGCGGCGCCTCGTGCTCCTCGGCGATGCGGTCCAGCACCGCGAGCACGCGGAATCCACTGCGGTTGCGGTATCGGGCGCCGCGGGAGCTGCGAGTGGTCTTCTCCAGATCGGTCTTCGACCGGTACCGGCCGGCCAGAAATCCGTGGGCGAGCGCGAAATAGGGGAGCACCGCCATTCCCTGGGCGCGGGTGACGAGGGCGAGAGAGGATTCGAATGCGGTGCGGTGCAGGAGGCTGTACTGCGTTTGCAGGGCAACGAAGCGGGGCAGGCCGTTCGCCGCGAGAACCCGGGCCTCCATCAGGCGTTCGGCGGAGAAGTTGGAGGCGGCGAGGTAGCGCACCTGGCCGCGGCGCATGAGCACATCGACGGCGCCGAGGCTCTCTTCCAGCGGCACGGTCGGGTCGTCGAAGTGGAAGTGCAGCAGGTCGATGTAATCCGTCCCCAGCCGGTCGAGGGAGGCGTGCACGGCGCCGATGATGCTGCGGGAGGAGAGCCCGGGGTTGTCGAGGTTCTTGCCGATCTTGGTGGCGATGACGGTGCTGTCGCGAGTTCGGCGCGAGCGCAGCCAGGACCCGATGATCACCTCGCTGCGGCCGGAGGTGTAGCTGTCGGCCGTGTCGAGGAAGTTGCCGGCCAGGTCGCGGTGGCGGTCGAGGATGCGGTGGCTCGTGGCGCCGTCTGCCGTCCACCCGAACACGCTCGTGCCGAGTGCCAGCGGGTGCACGGTGAGGTCGGTGTCGGCAATCGTGCGGCGGAGCGCCAGGGGGGACGCCCCGGTCGCGGGGGCGGCCTGCGGGACGTACAGATCCGGGATCGCGAGCGGGGGCGGGGGCGGGGGCGGGGGCAGAAAAACCGCCTGCGGGGCGGTCGGGCTGGACGTCGAGATCGGATCCGGGCCCTGTCCGGTCGGATGAGCGGGCAGGCTGGTGGTCGTACGGCGGGAACCATGCATGCCCGGACGCGGCATCCGTCGTCTCCCTTCGGTTGAGCCGAGGTTATCCCCGGGGCCGAACGTTGCGAAGGACACGCCTGGACCGTTACCAAACCGTGCGCGCATTGGGCCTGAACCCCGCCGCCGGAAGCGGAGAACCAGTTCCCAGAGTGTGAAGTTAGAATTGGGGGAACCGATTCCTGAGTAGCGGCCGCCCAGGCAACGCCCCCCGCCTGCCCGAATCATCCGCGAAAGAAGGATCCATGACGCAGCTCGCCGGCGTGTCCACGCCCGAGGTACTGAAAGAAGCGCGCAGGCGACGCACGTTCGCCGTGATTTCGCACCCCGACGCGGGGAAGTCGACGCTCACCGAGGCCCTGCTGCTGCACGCGCGGGCCATCACCACGGCCGGCGCCACGCACGGCAAGGCCGGCCGGCGCGGCACCGTCTCCGACTGGATGGCGATGGAGCAGGCCCGCGGCATCTCCGTGACCAGCGCGGCGATCCAGTTCGAGTACCGCGACACCGTGATCAATCTGGTGGACACCCCCGGGCACGCCGACTTCTCCGAGGACACCTTCCGCGTGCTCTCCGCCGTCGACGCCGCAGTCATGCTCGTCGACGCCAGCAAGGGTCTCGAGGTGCAGACCATGAAGCTCTTCGAGGTGTGCAAGCAGCGCGGCCTACCGGTGATCACGGTCATCAACAAGTGGGACCGTCCCGGTGCCGAGGCGCTGGACCTGATGGACGAGATCCGGGAGCGCACGGGACTCCTACCCACTCCCCTGACCTGGCCCGTCGGGATCGCCGGTGACTTCCGCGGCGTGATCGACCGGTCCTCGCACGAATTCATCCGCTTTCACCGCACCGCCGGCGGAACGAAAGCCGCCGAACCCGAGCGCTTGAGTGTGGCCGTCGCGGCCGCCGAGGAGGGCGCAGCCTGGGTCACCGCCACCGAGGAGTCCGAGCTGCTCGCCGAGGAGAGCCAGGACCACAATGAGGCCCGCTTCCTCGCGAACGAGACCACCCCGGTGCTGTTCGCCGCGGCCGTGCTCAACTTCGGCGTGCAGCACATTCTGGACACCCTCGTGGACTTCGCGCCGGCCGCGGAAGCCCGGGAGGACGCATCCGGTGGCCACCGCCCCGTGGACAGCGCCTTCTCCGGTTTCGTGTTCAAGGTGCAGTCCGGTATGAACGCCTCGCACCGCGACCACGTCGCGTTCGTGCGGGTCTGTTCGGGTCAGTTCCGGCGCGGGATGATCGTGACCCACGCGGCCAGCGGGCGGCCGTTCGCCACCAAGTACGCGCAGCACCTGTTCGGGCGCGAGCGGGAGGTGGCCGACGAGGCCTGGCCCGGCGACATCGTCGGCCTGGTCAATGCCTCCGCCCTACGGGTGGGCGACTCGATCTTCGAGATCGAACCGGTGGAATACCCGCCGCTGCCGATGTTCGCGCCCGAGCACTTCCGGGTGGTGCGGTCGGCGGACTCCAGCAAGCACAAGCAGTTCCGTCGCGGCATAGACCAGCTTGACCACGAGGGTGTCATTCAGGTGCTGCGGTCGGAGCTGCGCGGCGACCAGGCGCCGGTGCTCGGCGCGGTCGGGCCGATGCAGTTCGAGGTTGTGGAGGAACGGATGACCCACGACTTCGGCGCCGCCATTCGCACCGAGGCTCTGCCCTACCAGCTGGCCCGGCGCACCGACCGCGCGAGCGCCGAGATCCTCGGCCACGACCGCCAGGTCGAGGTGCTGATGCGCTCCGACGGCACGCTGCTCGCCCTGTTCAGCACTCCGTGGCGGCTGCGCAACACCGTGCGCGACCACCCCGAGCTGATGCTGGAAGACCTCGCCACGGGCAGCAACGAGGTTCCCGCCGCGTACTAGGCGAGTCGGTCCTGATTCGCAGGCCAGCAGCCCGAACGAATTCGACGGAGATTCTGCCGAAAACCGGCCCAAACCGGCCGGAAAACCGGATTCAGGCCAGAATCTCCGTCGCATTGGTTTGACGCCGCGAGGGCAGCGGCCAGCACGAGGGCAGCGGTCAGGCGGATGCCGTCGGGCATGGGGTCAGCGGGTCAGGTCGCGCGGCGGCTCCGTGAACTCGTCTCCGCCGTACTTTTCGTTGGCGACGCCCATCATCTCGGGCCACATCCGGTGCCGGGCCGTGGCCGCCTGCCCGCTCTCGAAATATGTCTCCCGCTGGTCTTCGCCGACCCCGGACACGTTCATGACGCCCACGATGGTGGCGACTTTCGTGCTCGCACCGGCCATCCAGGTGTCCCTGTTCTCATCGGTGGTGCCGGTCTTGCCGATCATCGGCACCTGCGGGTCGGTGTCGTAGTACGACGGGCTACCCGAGCCTCTGGTCATCACGCGCTCCATCGCGTAGCTCATGGCCGCGGCAACCTCGGGGGTGACGGACTGCGTGCAATTCGACTGCGGGGCGGGAAGTTCGGCTCCGTCGGGGCCGGTGATCCGGTCGATCACGATCGGCGTGCAGGTGACGCCATTGTTGGCGATCCCCGCGTAGGCGGCGGCCATCGTCAGCGGCGCGATCTCGTTGGTGCCCAGCACCGCGGACGCGCCCTGTTCCAGCGCGCCACCATCGGCGCGGTGCACGCCGAAGGCTTCGGCCGTCTTGCGGATGCCGCAGAGGTCGAGTTCCTTGGCCATTCCGATGAAGCCGGTATTGATCGAGTCGATGGTCGATTCCAGGGCGGAATAGGAGGAATCGTCATCCGAGGAGGAGTCGTTGCCGGGCGCAAAGCTCTCGCCGTAGTCCTGGGGACCGTTGCAACTGTCCTCGAAGGTTCCCCACTCGTCGCGTTCCCAGGCGCTGACCGAGTCGGCGAGCGAATTACCCTGAGTGAGCCATTCGGCGAGGGTGAAAACCTTGTAGGTCGACCCGGTCTGGAATCCGTTGGAGCCGCCCTGGTCGAGATCGGTGTTGTAGTTGATGCCGGTGAAGTTCGCTCCGGTGTCGGCCGGGTCCTGGCTATAGTCCTTGTTCTGGGTCATGGCCAGCACCCGCCCTGTACCGACGCCCACGCTCGTGATCACGCCGCCGACATCCCAGTCCTCGAAGGTCTTGGGCACGTTCTCGGCCATGGTGCTCTCTGCCGCGCTCTGCAGGACGGGGTCGAGGGTCGTGTACACGTTGTAGCCGCCGAGCCGGAAGTTGGCCAGGCGGGCATCGGCATCCGCCCCGAAGGCCGGATCGTTCCGGAGGGTCTGGAGCACCAGGTCGCAGAAGTAGGCGCTTCCGCCCGCGGTGCGGCACCCCGTGCTCGGTTCGGTGATGGTCGGTTCGATCGGAGCGCTGATCGCGGCGTCGTGGTCCGCCGTGCTGATCTTCTCGTTCTCCTGCATCTCGTCGAGGATGTAGTCACGGCGTTCTTTGTTGGCCGCGTACCCGTTGGCGGCGCCGTTGGTCGTGCTGTCGGGTTCATCGAGCTGGAACTTGACCGGGTTGTTCACGATCGCGACGAGGCTCGCGGCCTGCGGCAGCGTCAGCGCGGCCGCGGTCGTGTTGAAATAGTAGTTGGCGGCCGCCTCGATGCCGTAGACGGATCCACCGAAGCCGGTGATGTTCAGGTACTGCCGCAGGATGTCGTCCTTGGAGGACTTCTTCTCCAGACCGACGGCGAGGCTCATTTCCTTGAGTTTGCGCCACGGGCTGGTCTCCGTGGCCGCGTCGTAGCAAATCATGCGCTCGGCGTCGTCGGAAAGGGCCTCGCACTGCTGCACGAGCACATTTTTCACGTACTGCTGGGTGATCGAGGATCCGCCGCGGACGTCGCCGGTGAACAGCGTGGTGACGGCGCCGGTGAGGCTGCCCCAGATGTTCACGCCGCCGTGCTCGTAGAATCCCGGGTCCTCGCCGGAGGTCGCCGCATCCTTCACGTACTGGCTGATCGCATCCGAACTCACTTCGACCCGGTTCTGGTCATAGAAGGAGGCGAGCAGATAGGGCGAACCGTCACTCGCGGTGGCGTAGATGTTGCTCTTCTGCGACAACCGGCCGATTGACAGGTCGTCGGGCAGATTGACCACGGCCACGATCGCCGTCGTCGCCAGCAGGGCCACGATGACACTGAGCGCGATCAGCACACGCGAACGCCGTCGGGACCGACGGGCGTTCTTCCTACCGGACATTTCAGGGGTCATGAGCGCCGAGTCGTTTCTGGTTGCGAAGGAAGCGGGAGGGCCACCGGGCCGAACGGCCCGGCGGCCCGGCGGCTACAATCAGGCGTCGACGACGACCGAGGTGATGACCGGGATGCGGCGGTACTTGCGCTGCATCCAGCGGGTCAGACTCTGCGTGAAGATGTCTTCGAGCTCTGCGCCGTTGACGATCTTGACCTTGTTCGCGGCGCGCAGGGCGTCATCGATGGACTTGGTCGCGCCCTGGATCCACTCGTTGTCCTGCACGAAGCCGCGGGCGATGAACTCGACCGGCTCGGTGAGAAGCCCGGTTCGGGTGTCGAGGATGCCGAGGATCGTGACCGCGCCGTCGTTGGAGAGCTGCACGCGGTCGGCGAGAGCCTCCTCGGAGCCGCCGCCGCCGACCGTCATACCGTGCACGAAGACGAGCTCGGCAGCCACGCGGCCGGTGACTTTCGCGACACCGTCGACGAGGTCGACGACCACGCCGTCTTCGACGACGAGGACCTGGTCCTCGGGGACGCCCGTGCGGATGGCCAGATCGGCATTGGACTTGAGGTGGCGCCATTCGCCGTGGTACGGGATGACGTTCTTGGGTTTGACGATGTTGTAGACATAGACGAGTTCGCCGGCCGACGCATGGCCGGAGACGTGCACCTTGGCATTGCCCTTGTGCACGACGTTGGCACCCCAGCGGGTGAGGCCGTTGATGACCCGGTAAATCGAGTTCTCGTTTCCGGGGATCAGCGAACTGGCCAGCAGAACGGTGTCGCCCTCGCCGATCTTGATGGTGTGCTCGCGGTTGGCCATGCGGGCCAGCGCGGCCATGGGCTCACCCTGCGAACCGGTGCAGATGAGGACGACCTTGTCGTCCTTCATCCGGTCGAAGGCCTTGACGTCAACCAGGAGGCCCTTGGGCACCTGCAGGAAGCCCAGTTTCTCGGCGATGCCCATGTTGCGCACCATTGAGCGGCCGACGAAGGCCACCTTGCGGTTGTGGCGGGCGGCGGCGTCGATGACCTGCTGGATGCGGTGCACGTGACTGGCGAAGCTGGAGACGATGATCCGGCGAGGAGCGGTGCGGAAGACGGCGTCGATGGCCGGGCGGATGTCTTCCTCGGTCACCGTGAACCCGGGAACCTCGGCGTTGGTCGAGTCGGTCAGAAACAGGTCGACGCCCTCTTCTCCGAGCCGGGCGAAGCCGGGGAGGTCGGTAAGGCGGTTGTCGAGGGGGAACTGGTCCATCTTGAAGTCGCCGGTGACGAGCACGAGGCCGGCCTCAGTGCGGATCGCGACGGCGAGTCCGTCGGGGATCGAGTGGTTCACGGCGAGGAACTCGAGGTCGAACGGGCCGGCCTTGCGGCGCTGACCCTCCTTGACCTCGATCAGGCGCGGCGTGATGCGGTGCTCTTCGAGCTTCGCTGTGACGAAGGCCAGGGTCAGCTGTGATCCGATGACGGGGATGTCCTTGCGCTCGCGCAGCAGGTACGGCACGCCGCCGATGTGGTCTTCGTGGCCGTGGGTGAGCACGATGGCCTCGATGTCCTGGAGGCGGTCGCGCAGCGACGAGAAGTCGGGCAGGATCACGTTGATGCCGGGCTGGGTCTCTTCGGGGAAGAGAACGCCGCAGTCCACGATCAGGAGCTTGCCCTTGTGTTCGAAGACCGTCATGTTGCGGCCGATCTCGCCGAGACCGCCGAGCGGGGTGACGCGGAGGCCGCGCCTGGGCAGCTGCGGCGGCGTGGACAGGTCGAGCGGGTGCTTGGTCAAAAAAACTCATTTCTCAGTGTGAAAACGCGCGCGTCGCGGGCGTGTCTCGCGTAGTGGACCGTGGTCGGGTCCTGGTGAACGGATGTTCTGGTGAACAGATCGTGCAAAGTCTGGATTCGGGCCGCCGCGCCCGGGGCGGACGCTAATGTCCGATCGGGTCGGAGTCGAGGCTGAGTCCGAAGGCGGTGGCGTCAGGTCCGTGAAGTCATCGACACGGCAGTCGAGAGGGCACGGATGATGCTCATGACGCCTCATTCTATCGCAGCCGGGTCAGCCCCTTCACCGCTCCCCTGCCCAGCCTTCTCGAAGGCAGCACCGGTAGCGTCAGCCGCATGTCTGCCTCAGAGCTCTATTCGACCCCACTCACCCTCATCGACGGCACGGAAACGACCTTCGGCCAGTTCGGCGGCAAGGCCGTCCTGGTCGTGAACGTCGCCTCGAAATGTGGGTTCACTCCGCAGTACGCCGGTCTCGAAGCGCTCTACCAGAAGTACCAGCACGAGGGACTCGTCGTGCTCGGCCTTCCCTGCAACCAGTTCATGGGACAGGAGCCAGGGGCCGAGGCGGACATCGAGTCGTTCTGCCAGAAGAACTACGGCGTCACCTTCCCGCTGAGCGTGAAGGTCGACGTGCGCGGCAGGCACCAGCACCCGCTCTACGCTCAGCTGACCAAGTTCAAGTCGGGCCTGCTGCCCGGTCTGATCAAGTGGAACTTCGAGAAGTTCTTGGTGAGTCCCGAGGGTGAGATCGTCAACCGCTTCGCGTCGACGGTCGAGCCGGAGTCCGACGAGATCGTGCAGGCGATCGAGAAGACCCTCGCGGCCAACGCCGCCTAAGAGCCCACCGAGCCGGTTGACGCCCCTGGCTCCCCCGGGGTGGATGGGCCCAGGACGAGCCCGCGCGTGTGGTCAACTCAGGACATCCG
The DNA here is from genome assembly GCF_004402575.1 of Cryobacterium sp. TMT2-4. NCBI lineage: Bacteria > Bacillati > Actinomycetota > Actinomycetes > Micrococcales > Microbacteriaceae > Cryobacterium > Cryobacterium sp. TMT2-4. The sequence continues at coordinate 68,452 of NZ_SOGE01000040.1, forward strand.
TCGCCCTCGTGAACCTGCCGCCCCGGACCAGTGCGGAACCGGCGTGGATGCCCGGCGTGGCCAGACGTATCTCCTGACTAAGCCACAAGGCGCCACGGATATGCCGCAGGGCTTACGCGGTTCAGGCAATCATCGGTCTCCCCACCCCGCGCTGCGCCGTGAACGAATTCGACGCCGAACAGAGGCAGCTAGTGGTCCACCGAGTCGGCCGGAGCCGATCCCGTCGGAAATCCCGGTTCCGGCGGGACGGTCGCCGCCCGCCGCAGCACCGCCTCGGCGTGGCGCAGCAGGGGTGCGTCGATCATGCGCCCCTGGTAGGCGAACACGCCCCCCTCTCCCGCGGCCGCCTCCAGGATTTGCCACGCCGCCGTGACCTCGGCAGGCGTGGGCCGGTAGGCGGCCCGGATGACGGGCACCTGGCTGGGGTGGATGCAGGCGGTGGCGCGAAATCCGCTCGCGACCGCATCCACCACCTCGGCCTGCAGACCCTCGAGGTCGGGGATGGCCAAGAACACGCCGTCCACGGCCGCCTTGTCGTTGGCCCCGGCCGCCAGGAGCACAGCGGACCGAGCATGGCGGGCGATGGCGCGGTAGCTGCCGTCGGGGAACCGGCTCGAGCTGCCGCCGAGCGAGGCCACCAGGTCGTCGGCACCCCACATCAGCGCCACCACATTGGGCTCGGCCGCAATCGAGGGGGCGGCGAGCACCCCCGCGGCGGTCTCGCAGAGTGCGATCACCTCGAACCGGGCGAGAGCGGCGAGGTGGGCGGCACTCACGGTCTTCGGCAGCATCACGTAGCGGTACAGGGTGTCGTCGAGGGCGGCGAGGTCAAGCTGGAAGTCGGGCGTGTCGGCCGGGTTGACGCGCACGACAGTGCGTTCGGGGTCGAGCGGATGGCTGACCAGCAGGCCGCGAGCGCGTGCCCGGTTGCCGGGCAGGAGCGCATCCTCCAGGTCGAGGATCACGGCATCCGCCCGCTCCGCCGCCTTGCGATACCGGTCGGGGCGGTCGGCCGGGCAGAACAGCAGCGCGGGTCCAAGGTCGAAGCTCATTGAACGGCCGCCCGGCACCAGACCAGCACCGTGCGCTCGGCCGTGGCCACCACGTCGCCCTCCTGGTTATGACCGGTGTGCCGAAGCGTGACCAGCCCCTGGCCCGGCCGGGACGCCGACAGCCGGCGGGCGGTGACGATCGTGTCGGAGTAGAGGGTGTCGCCGTGGAAGAGCGGATGCGGGAACGTCACCTCCCCGAAGCCGAGGTTCGCCACGATCGTGCCCTGCGTCAGCTGCGCGACCGAACTGCCCACCAGCGTCGCCAACGTGAACATCGAGTTGACCAGGCGCTGCCCGAACGGCTGGGTGGCCGCCCACGCCGCGTCGAGGTGCAGTGCCTGCGAGTTCATGGTCAGCGTGCTGAAGAGCACGTTGTCGGCCTCGGTCACCGTGCGACCGGGGCTGTGCCGGTAGCGGGCCTCGAGGTCGAATTCCTCGTAATACAGCCCGCGCTGCTCGATCGTGCGTCGTTCGTCGCTCATTTTCCTCCCGCCTAACCGGTGAACCCAAGCGCCCGCGAGATGACCATCAGCTGAACCTCGGTAGTGCCTTCACCGAGCTCGAGCACCTTCGAGTCGCGGTAGTGCCTCGCCACCGGGTTCTCGTTCAGGAACCCGTAGCCGCCAAAGATCTGGGTCGCGTCGCGGGCGTTGTCCATGGCGGCTTCGCTTCCCACCATTTTGGCAATCGAGGCTTCCATTTTGAAGGGGTGTCCATGCACCATTTTCATGGCCGCGTCGTAGTAGGCGAGGCGGGCCGTGTACACGCGAGCCTGCATCCGTGCGATCTTGAACGCGATGTGCTGGTTGGATCCGATCGACCGGCCGAACACATTGCGGGTGTTGGCGTAACGGATGGACTCCTCAAGGCAGCCCTGCGCCGCACCCGTGCACAGCGCGGCGAAGGCGATGCGCCCCTCGTCGAGGGTCTGCACGAAGTTGGCGAAGCCGCGGCCGCGTTCGCCGAGCAGGTTGGCCTCGGGCACGCGCACGTTCTCGAAGAGCAGCGGATGCGTGTCGGAGGTGTGCCAGCCCACCTTGTCATAAGCCGGCAGCGCCGTGAACCCCGGGGTCGGGGTGGGCACGAGGATGGCCGTGAGCTCCTTCTTCACCGAGCCGTCGGGGCGCTCGGACTCGCCGGTGACGGCTGTCACGGTGACCAGCCGGGTGATCTCGGAACCGGAGTTGGTGATGAACTGCTTCGTGCCGTTGATCACCCATTCACTGCCGGAAAGCTCGGCCGTGGTCTTCGTGCCGGCGGCGTCGGAGCCGGCATCCGCCTCGGTCAACCCGAACGCGGCGAGCGCACGTCCGCTGGTCAGCAGCGGCACCCACTCCTGCTTCTGCGCCTCGGTTCCGCGCCGGTAGACGGGCATGATGCCGAGCCCCACGCCGGCCTCGAGGGTGACGGCGATGGACTGGTCGACCCGGGCAAGCTGCTCGACCGCGAGGCAGAGCGCGAAGTAGTCCTGGCCCTGGCCGCCGTACTCCTTCGGGAATGGCAGGCCGAACAGGCCCAACTCCCCCATCTGGGCGATGATGTCATAGGGCAGGCTGCGCTTGGTGTCGTACTCGTAGGCGGCCGGCGCTACGACCATGTCGGCGAAGTCGCGCACGGTGTCGCTGAGCTGCTGCTGCTGCTCGGTCAGTTCCTGTTTCACGTTGGGTCTCCCTTGACTGGCGTGGCTGGTGGTGTGGCTTCCGTCCCGGTGGTCACGGCGGTGGCGGCGACTGTGGCGACGATCTGGTCGAGGCGCACGAGGTCACCCGGGCGCACGCCGATGGTGAGCCGGCCATCCGTTTCGGCCAGCAGATGGTGCTCCATTTTCATGGCCTCCACGGTGAGGATGCGCTGGCCGGCGACGATCAGGTCGCCCGTGGCGAGGTGCACGGCAACCACGGTCCCGGGCATCGGCGAGCGCACCTCCGGCCGGGCCGCCCCGGCCTCTCCCCCGGCCCGGTCGAGGCCGGTGAGGCGGTCGACGAGCTGCTCGGCCCGGGAGCGGTGCACCAGCTCGGTGCCGAAACCGCTCTGGCCGAGCCAGAGGCGCGGGCCGTCGGACACGAGCTGCAGCACCTCAAGGCGGCCGCCCAGTTCACAGGCGAAGGTGTCGGCGTGGCCGGTGACGGGCGCGAGTCGGCCGGGAACGGGCATCCGTTCGTCGACGGCCACGCTCAGGCCGTCCGGGCCGGTCAGCACGGCAACGTCGACGGTTTCGGTGGCGCTGACCCGCAGGCTGTAGTGCACCGGCCGGGCCGGACCGAGCCGCCAGCCGCTCGGCTGTGCCCACAGGCCGGCGGCGGCGCTCGTCGTGCCGGTGCCCGCGGCGTCGGCGCCCGCGGCGGCAGTGCGGGCCGCGGCGGTGG
>NZ_SOGE01000024.1:0-4140 GCF_004402575.1 Cryobacterium sp. TMT2-4
GACCGGACTAATATCCGGGTTGCCGGGGTGGCAGAAGAGGTAAATATGTCTGACGTCCTTCTTGACCGCCCCGAACTTGCGGGGCTCGGTGTCTACGAGTTCGGGTGGTCCGACTCCGATGCTGCTGGTGCCTCCGCCCGCCGCGGGATTTCGCCGGAGGTGGTGACCGATATCTCCAATCTCAAGGGCGAGCCTGAGTGGATGCTGCAGCGTCGCCTCAAGGCCCTCGAGTTGTTTGAGCGCAAGCCGATGCCGACTTGGGGTGCTGACCTGTCGGGCATCGATTTCGACAACATCAAGTACTTCGTGCGTTCCACGGAGAAGCAGGCCCAGACTTGGGACGACCTGCCCGAGGACATCAAGAGCACCTATGAGAAGCTCGGCATTCCCGAGGCCGAGCGTCAGCGTCTTGTCTCCGGCGTCGCGGCCCAGTATGAGTCCGAGGTGGTCTATCACCAGATCAACGAAGAATTGGCTGCGCAGGGTGTCATCTTCATGGATACCGACACGGCGTTGAGGGAGCATCCGGAGTTCTTCGAGGAGTATTTCGGCACGATCATTCCCTCCGGCGACAACAAGTTCGCGGCGCTGAACACCTCGGTGTGGTCGGGCGGCTCTTTCGTTTATGTGCCGCCGGGTGTGCACGTGGAGATCCCGCTGCAGGCCTACTTCCGCATCAATACGGAGAATATGGGGCAGTTTGAGCGCACCCTGATCATCGCCGACGAGGGCAGCTACGTGCACTACATCGAGGGGTGCACGGCCCCGATCTACTCGTCCGATTCTCTGCACTCTGCGGTGGTCGAGATTGTTGTGAAGAAGAATGCCCGCGTTCGCTACACGACTATCCAGAACTGGTCCACGAACGTCTACAACCTGGTCACGAAGCGTGCGACGGCTGCGGAGGGTGCCACGATGGAGTGGATCGATGGCAATATCGGTTCCAAGGTCACGATGAAGTACCCGTCGATTTATCTGATGGGTGAGCACGCTAAGGGGGAGACCCTGTCGGTGGCGTTCGCGGGTCCCGGTCAGCATCAGGATGCGGGCGCGAAGATGATCCACATGGCGCCGTATACGCAGTCTTCGATCGTGTCGAAGTCCATTGCCCGGGGTGGTGGCCGGTCTGGTTACCGCGGTGAGGTGCGGGTGGATGCCACGGCGCACCACTCCGCGAACACGGTGCGCTGTGACGCGTTGCTGGTGGACACGAAATCGCGTTCGGACACGTATCCATCGATCGATATCCGGGTCGATGATGTGCAGTTGGGCCACGAGGCCACGGTGTCGCGGGTCAGCGAGGAGCAGCTGTTCTACTTGATGAGCCGGGGGATGCCCGAAGATGAGGCGATGGCCATGATCGTGCGCGGCTTCATCGAGCCGATTGCCCGGGAGCTGCCGATGGAGTACGCCCTTGAACTCAACAAGCTCATTGAAATGGGCATGGAAGGATCCGTCGGCTAAATGTCCGCCGTCTCTGCACAACTCAATTCCCCACCAACCACCCCGGCATCCACAACGGATGCCATGCCTACTGCGGAGCAGCACGGCATCAAGGAGCACTCGGACGGCCGTTTCGGTTATGTGCCGGTGCAGACCCGGTCGGACCGGTTCGCGAGCGTGAACGTGGCCGACTTCGGTCCCGTCACGGGTCGTGAAGCGGTCTGGAAGCTATCGCCGGTGAAGAAGTTCACCGACCTGACCGCGGGTGTGCTCGACGGGTCGGAGTACCCGGTCGAGTCTTCACGCGTCGCCGGGGTCAGCGTCGCCTGGGTCGATCGCACCGACCCGCGGATCGGTTCGGCCGGGGCGCCCGAGGAACGCGCGTCGGCGAACGCGTGGTCGAGTTTCGAGAAGGCTCTCGCGATCACGATCAGCGGCGAGGAGGCCAAGGAGGTCACGGTCACCCGTGCCGGCCTGGGTTCCGGCGCGCGCGGCGCGCACACCATCATCGAGGCCAAGCCGTTCAGCCAAGCCATCCTGATCCTGGAGAACACGGGTGCGGCCCGGCTGAGCGAGAACGTCGAGATCATCCTGGGCGAGTCCGCGAACCTGACCGTGGTCACTCTGCAGGAATGGGGCGACACGGCCGTGCACCTGACGAACCACTTCGCCACCATCGGCCGCGACGCACGGTTGAAGCACATCGTGGTGAGCCTGGGCGGCAGCATCGTGCGGGTGAACCCGTCGGTGCGTCTAGCCGGGATCGGTTCGGACACGGAGCTGCTCGGCCTGTACTTCGCCGACGCCGGCCAGCACCTCGAGCAGCAGGTATTCGTGAACCATGTCGCGCCGAACAGTCGCAGCCGCGTCACCTACAAGGGTGCGTTGCAGGGTCAAGGCGCCCGCACCGTGTGGATCGGCGACGTCCTGATCGGGCGGGATGCGGCCGGGACCGACAGCTACGAACAAAACCGTAACCTCGTGCTCACCGAAGGCACCCGGGCAGACTCGATCCCGAACCTCGAGATCGAGACCGGCGACATCAAGGGGGCCGGGCACGCGAGCGCGACCGGCCGCTTCGACGACGAGCAGCTGTTCTACCTGCAGTCCCGCGGCATCAGCGAAGACGAGGCCCGGCGCCTCGTCGTACGCGGCTTCCTCAGCGAGATCGTGCAACAAATCGGCTCCCCCCTGCTCGAAGAACGCCTCCAGGCGGCCATCGAAGCAGAACTCACCATGAGCGACCCGAGCTAAGCATCCGCCGCCGGATATCCGGCTCCCCAGGTCGACCAATCGGCCACTCCCCCATTCACCTGCGCAGTCACCGGCGTACGCCGGAGAACGAAAGAGAATTTCATGTCAGTTCTACAGATCATCGACCTGCACGTCAGCGTCTGGACCGACCAGGGCACCAAGCAGATCCTGCACGGGGTGAACCTGACCATCAACGAGGGCGAGATCCACGCCATCATGGGCCCGAACGGCTCNGCAACAAAGGACAACTGACATGGCATCCACCAAGATCTGTGGCTTCGACGAACTCGGCGTCAACGAGGCAGTCAAAGTCGAAATCGATGGCGTCCCCATCGTTGTCGTCCGCGACGCCGCCGGAGACGTCTTCGCCATCGGCGACACCTGTACCCACGGCGACATCTCCCTGTCCGAAGGTTTCGTCGAGGGCGACACCGTCGAATGCTGGGCCCACGGCTCCAAGTTCTCCCTGAAGACCGGCAAGCCGCTCAACCTCCCGGCCTACGAGCCGGTCCCGGTCTACCAGGTCGACCTGGTCGACGGCGTGGTCTACATCGACCCAGCCGTCACCGTAGCCGTCTGACGCGGGCCCAGTCCCGCACCGGCCGATCGGCCACCCAACTTGTCGGCGTACGCGCCGGAGAACGAAAGAGAATTCCATGTCAGTTCTACAGATCATCGACCTGCACGTCAGCGTCTGGACCGACCAGGGCACCAAGCAGATCCTGCACGGGGTGAACCTGACCATCAACGAGGGCGAGATCCACGCCATCATGGGCCCGAACGGCTCCGGCAAGTCCACCNCGAGATCCACGCCATCATGGGCCCGAACGGCTCCGGCAAGTCCACCCTCGCCTATACGATCGCCGGTCACCCGAAATACACCGTCGACAGTGGCTCGATCCTGCTCGACGGCGAAGAGGTCACCACGATGACCGTGGACCAGCGCGCCCGCGCGGGCCTGTTCCTGGCCATGCAGTACCCGGTGGAGATTCCCGGCGTCACGGTGACGAACTTCCTCCGCACCGCGAAGACCGCGATCGACGGCAGCGCGCCGCCCATCCGTAGCTGGATCAAGGATGTGCGCGAGTCGATGAAGCAGCTCCGCATGGACAAGTCCTTCGCCGAACGCAACGTGAACGAGGGCTTCTCCGGCGGTGAGAAGAAGCGCAACGAGATCCTGCAGCTCGAACTGCTGAAGCCCCGCTTCGCGGTGCTCGACGAGACCGACTCCGGCCTCGACGTCGACGCGCTCAAGATCGTGTCGGAGGGTGTGAACCGGGCCAAGGAGCACACCGGCCTGGGTCTGCTGCTGATCACGCACTACACCCGCATCCTGCGCTACATCAAGCCGGACTTCGTGCACGTCTTCGTCGACGGCCGGATCGCCGAACAGGGTGGCCCCGAACTCGCCGACCGCCTCGAAGACGAGGGCTACGATCGCTT
>NZ_SOGE01000044.1:0-110925 GCF_004402575.1 Cryobacterium sp. TMT2-4
TAGCGGCGCGATCCCACCACGTTGAGATCGCCAACGGTGACCGGTCGTGCGTCCGATCCCCACGCGCTTCGCGGCGGCGATCGGTCCGATCCCGGCAAGGATGAGTTTCCAATACTCGTCTTCGCGGTTGAGGTTTCTCTTGCGCCCACGTCTGGCCATCTTCACACTCCAAATCTTGGTGGAGTGTTGCGACGAGACCTAGAACTCGCCTGGCGTTTCTGGCCCTGTTTTCAGTTGGCGTTAACACCAGGACCTCAGTGGTTCCGCCTTTGGCGGCCACGAGCCGCGCAGTTTCTGCGAGAGTGTCCAACTGCCGACCGACGAGCAGCAGATGACCCCCACGCGACCAAATTCGAGGGCGAGTGCCCGACCAATGCCCTGCCCCGCGCCCGTGATGATTCCGTGCCTTTTGGTGAGGTCCAAATTGCTGAGATCCATGGACTGGCTACTTTCCGTTGATTGTGACTGGCTGACGGCAGCGGGTATCTCCGACTACTCTCAGACGTACTTCCACCACAACCGGCCACCACCGTCTTTTATTCACGATCCAGCGACCGCTTATCCCAATGTCACCGAGGCAACCTGCAGAGTCTCGTTACTGATCTGACCGAGGCAACCGATAGACAGCCATTGCTCCGGCGGCCGCGTCTTTGGTTGGGGGTCTGACCAGTAATGGAACAGTACTGAGGCAACGTCCGCGATGCTCCGCCGCAGCCCCACCGTTTCATATCCCATGGGTTTGAGGCGCGTAGGTTACGAGACACTTCGCCTATAGACCGGGTCGCTATGAGGGAGGGCTCCGCGTCCAATTCTCAGAGTCCCGCAAGAGGAACCCGCTACAGGAGGCATCACCGAGGCATGACGAATCGCTATGCCGTGCCGTCCTCAGTGGTGGAATTATCATGTGGCAGGCTCTATGGAAAGACTGCTCATGAAATGCCCGCCGCTTCGCCCGACACCGAGGCAGGCGCGGCGTTGTGGGTTGCCTACGCCGCAGCTCGTCCTGATGCCGTACGAACCTGCCCCGAGTACACCGTGGAGCACTTCGGCGACTCGGTGCGCTTGGCCGACGAACTGCTGCGGGATGTTACTCACGGAGCTAAGCGGGCCACTGCGGAGCTCGCCGCCGCGTTCGCCGCAGACGGCGACAAATTGACCAGAATCGGCTCGCACTGGATCGCTTGTGACAGCACGGGAGCCCCGCGCATTATCGTGCGCAGCACCGAATTTCGCCTGGGCACGTTCAGCAGCGCCGACGAATCATTCGCATGGGATGAGGGCGAGGACGACCGCTCTCTGGCCAGCTGGCGGAGCCAGCACGCGAAATACTGGACTCGTACTTGCGCCGCGCGAGGCGCCGTCTGGAGCGAGGACGACGAGATCGTATTCGAGCGATTCCGCGTTGTGTGGCCGCTCGCCTTGGCCGACTGAAGTGTAAGACATGCCTTCACCTCAACGTGAGTGTGTCCCGCAAACGGTTCGCTCGGACAAGGTGGGAAGAAACTACGCGGCGAGGCGACAGCTGACTCGCTCTCTGGTACGTCTGAAGATTCACAAACGCCAGTCCTTCGCCCATACAACGATCGTGACCCCTTCAGGCGGCTTGGACGACGCCGCGTTAGCCGGAGGTCGCTCGAACCACAAGCTCGGCGCCTCCTCCCTGCCTGTAACACATCGAGGCGGCGCTGAGCGCCGCCCGGGCTTCGCACCCGTGCATGTCCAGGCAGTACGCGCATCCATTGATCTGCGACGCGTGAATTTTCACCAGCGCCGGCAGAGCTTCACCCAGGTTTCCCGCGTGGATGTATTTCTCTAGGGCGAACATCGGTTTCTAGGCCTCGCGATCGACATCACCGACGGAGAGGCGTTGCTCAAATGACATTGTCGTTACCTTTCTGTCAGTGTTCATGGTGCTTGTACGTAGAACGACCGCTATTGCGCATGTCGTCCAATGAAGTCATCGATCAGATGCGCAACGGTGTCCAGCTGCTCATCCAAGGCGAAGTGCCCGGTGTCAAGCAGGTGCAGCTCAGCAGCGGGAAGATCATCGAGGTATGCTCGTGCGCCTGCTTCAGAGAAGAACTGATCGTTGCGCCCCCAAGGCACAAGCATGGGGGGCTGATGTTCGCGCATCCACGCTTGCCACGCTGGATACAACACGACGTTGGACTGGTAGTCATAGAGCAGGTCGAGCATGATCTGGTCTCGCCCGGATTGATCGAGCCAGTGCTGATCCAAAGTCCATGAGTCAGGATCGACGAGCTCTGGGTGCGCGGTCCCTTCGAGATGCTGGGAGCGCGTCGCCGCAGCTGTTAGCGCTCCGCGGATAGCGGTCTCCACCCCCTCTTGATCTGCCCAGTACCGAACCACAGACTGCATATTCGGCCCCAGCCCCGCCTCGTAGGCGTTGCCATTTTGCGCGATGACCCCCTGTATCCAATCCGGATGTCGCGCCGCGATGCGATACCCGATAGGAGCGCCAAAGTCGAAAACGTACATGAAGAACGCGTCAATGTTAAGGGTCACCAGAAACGCTTCGACGACCTCGGCAATGTGATCAAAAGAGTAAACAAAGTCGCCGCCGCCGGTGCTCGAGGCAGGAGCGCTACTGTAACCAAACCCCGGATAATCCGGTGCGATGAGATGCACCCGGTCGCTGAGCCGATCCATCAGGCGCGCGTACTGGTGCGACGCAGCAGGGAACCCATGCAAAAGCACGAGCGTCGGCCCATCCGCCGGACCCGCTTCCCGATAGAAGATCTCCAACCCATCGACTGTGACAGTGCGATGCCGCACCCCCGTGAGCTGATCAGTTTCCGTGGTGAATTCGGCCATACTGTCCTCGTTTCGCCTGCTTGTAACTACAATTCAGACTTTCACCCGCGGTACTTCATGTCAACACGCCCACAAAGTGGTGCCATTTTCGCTCTCCCAGACGAGATAGAAGATGACCACGTTTACCCCCCAACTCACCTCTACCCGGACTGCGGCGTACACCGTAATCGACCTCAAAACTGACAGGCGAGCCACCGACCCGATTTAACAGTTCGGCTTCACCTCAGCGCCCATCGTCATCATCTGCGCCGTGTCCGGGTCAGGATTACTGACCCGACTGGATCGTCGAGCTAGCAGCAACAGTTCACTCGGACTGAGTCGGAGAACGCACCTATCTGACAAGGTCGTGGGGCTGGTCTCGACCTCTTGAGTGCGCACGGTCTTTAATATCTTTGACGTGAACGGTGACACCGAACTCGCGTATCGTCTGCCCATCGACCAAGCCGATCCACTACCACCGATGGCGTCCACTTTAACCCGTGTCTGCCCGTGCCAGGACGGCGGTGTCAGCCACCGTTCCCGCGAATGTCGCCATCTGATCCGTGGTCGTTTTCCAAGACTGCCGACAATCACAGAGGTGCTCACGCTCGCCGTTTGTATGCATTGGTGGTCACGAATGGCTAGATTTTCGTCAGGGCCTCGCCCTTGTGCATCGCCACGTGGTCGGTCGTGTCGCTCGTGATCTCGTACTGCGGATCATCGGGACTGCAGCGGTGAGTGTGCCCTTTGTATTCCACGTCTATCGTATGAATTTTCGCGATGGTGCCGTGCACATGGCCGGCCTCGGAGTTCCAGCGCACGTGATCGCCGACTGAGAATTTTTTTGTCATTGGTATGCCTTCCACTGCCATAATGATGCTCTCGAACGTATTCGCTGTACCAGCTTGCTTCGGATTGGCACCCTCGGGTTTCACTCTTCCGGTGGATACCAGAGGCGGTTACCGTCGACTTTCGCGAAGCTGGTGAGGGTGTGGGGCTTGGTCGAGGTCAGGCNGAGGAGTCTACGGAGGACAGCACTCGGGCTCATCCCGAGGATCGCTGCAATTTCCCGGGCGGACTCACCCTGGTCGACGTAGTGCCGCACGGGAAACTCCCGTGAAATGTCTTTCGGGCGACGACCACAAGGAGGTGGCTGGATTCCATGTTCCTTAAATTGCCGAGAAAGCGTGGTTCTTCCGAATCCGGCGTCCTGTGCAATCCGGGTAAGAGTGTTCCCGGCGGCGGTCTCTGCGACGAAAGCACTCACCGTGAAAACTTCCCTCGCTGCGAGGTTACGGTGCCAATCCGAAGGGCGTTATTTCGGATCTCTGAAGCCGACGGCCGGTGGTTCGAGTATCAAGCCCAATACCGTTCATTTAAGCGGTTGAGTGGTGATTTCTGGCTCGTGGAGGGGTTGTGGCCAGTGCGCGTGGTGGAAGCGTTTGGCGGGCCGTTTTGAGACCTTGCGTTTGATGACGCGAGGGTTTGAACGTCGTCGTCGCGCGGGGTTCAGCCGTCGGATCAGGGCGCGTAGCGCATGGCGCCAGACCGCTTTGGCGTAGTCAGGGCGCGGAGGGGAAAAAAACGCCCTGAGTCACGGAACGGCGGGCGATGCGGAGTGCGGCGATGAGGGAGACCCGGTCAGGGTCGCGTTGAGCATGCTGGGCGGCCTCGACCATGAGGGTGCGGATCGCGTAGTGGCAACAGAGGTGCCCCCAGATTTCCTGCTTGACCAGGTCGGGGAATTTGGACCGCATCACCATGCGCGGACCGCGTTGGTGAGACTTCAGCTCGTCGAACACGGACTCGATCTCCCACCGTTCGGAATACACGGTCGCGAGTTCTTCCGCGGAGGCCTCGGCCGGATCAAGGATCGTGGTCAGCAGCCGGTCGGCGTCAGGGTTGTCGCGTCCGTCGTCGATCGTGTAGCCCACGACCCGCACGGTCAGTGGTGGTGTCGATTGCCGCCCCGGGCCCGAGGTCGGGATGATCGTGGTCTCGGCCGAGCCGGTCCAGCTTCCGAACCAGGAGCGTGTCACCATGACGCAGCGCCTTCAGGCAGGCCGCCAGGTGTGGCCGTCCGTCCTTCTTGCCGGATACCCGGTCCTCGTAGAGATCCCCTGCAGGGACGCCGGCAGCCAGGAGTGCGTCTCGTTGTAGATCAGTGCTCTGCGAACCATCAGCTTTTGACACGCGCATGCATCCGACGTGCATGCTCGACCCCTGTCATCTAAACGTTCGATTACGTGACATCACGTCCGTATCGCCCAGAAACCCGAAATTTGTCACATAATCCGCCAGGCATTTCACGTGTTGCAAAGGATCAGCGCGCAAGCCAAATTGACGAGAATTACTAATATCCTGCAGATGCTGAAACCGAGGCCTGTGAGTCTCAATGGTCAAGGGCGTTGTTTCGGAAGTTATTTGTGACCGATTTCTGAGTCATCAACCGGCTTGACACACCCCATTTGGGTCACATAGATTTTCTGCGTTGCTCTAGGCCCTGTCAGCGGATTCACTCACCACATCCAGGGAGTGCCTTGTCTACACTCGTCATTCGAGCGTCCGGGACCGCACCATGGCCACCGCCGAGACGGAGCCGCGTCCCCCCGTGACGGTGCCGGCGACCATTTGCTTCTCGAACAAGTAGCCGCCGGTGACGCACTCGCCTTCGGCCCCTTGTATGACGCCTCCGTCACCGAAACCTATGCAATCTGCATGTACAAGTTTGCAATGCCGTCGTCGGCCGACACAGCCATGGTCAAAATATGGATCTTCCTATGGAGCCACGCCGCCGCACTCAACGAACAGGCGGGTACAACAAAATTCATCGTGCTGTGTCCACTGCCTGGGCCGTCACCTCGCAGCGCCGCAGAAGCCTCCGTCAGCTGATTACCCGTGAGATCCGCTAGGTCAGCTCGTCCTCATAAGACCAACAAAACGCGCGGCGAAACGATACGCGCAATGTTGGTAGCGGCAACGAATTTACGAGCCACCCCTACCTACGCGCCAGCGTTGACGGATCGGAGGCGCTACCAGGCACACCAGTACAGTTCTGCCTGCGTGCCCAGTGCGCGATCAAGGCCGTCTCGCGTCATAAACCATAGTCAAATAAGCGTCCTCCGCCCTACTCCTTCTGATTAGGCACGCCAGTTATCGCAGGTTACGGTGCCAGGCCGAGTTGTTGGAGCATGCCCTGTTCGTCGCTGCTACCCCAACGCTCGACAAGTTTCCCGTTCTCGAACCGGCTGATTTGCATGCCACGAACAGACATCGTTTTCCCGCTAGCCGGGTGGCCCATGAGAGGGCCCTGGTGGGTGCCGGTGAGAGTGTACGCGAATGCGACGTCGGTGTCGTTCGCGACGAGGCGCTCGACTTCGATGTGCAGGTCGGGGAAAGCGGCAATCATCTCGCCAAAGAACGCTTTGTAGCCTGCGTGGCCCGGGCCCTGGCCCGGGGCCGGGTCGTTGTCGACTGCGTCTTCGGCCACGAGGTCGTTGAGAAGGTCGAGTTCTCCGCTGTTCACGGCGTCACCAAACTTCTGCTGTGCAGCAATATTCACTTCTTGACTCATGTGTTCGCTCTCTTCCCAGAATTAATCATGGATGGGTTTGTGTGGGCCACGAGGTGACCATACCGCCGTTGACGTTCAACGTTGGGAGTGGTGAAAGAATCTGAGCATGAATCCGATGCCGATGAGGACGGCCTGCATTGCAATTCCTGGCAGTGTCGTTGTCTCGACGACGGCCCAGAGCACAGCGGTGCGAACCGTCGCCTCGACGCCGTTGAGGGCGAAGGATCGGGCAAATCGGATACATCCGGATGCGGCAGGTCCTCGGAGGTCTCGGAAGTCGAATCGCTCTTGGAGGAGGAAATTGCCGACGATTGTGACGGCTGCAGAGATGATTGCAGCAGCGATGTACCACACGCCGAGAGCCTGCAGTCCTGCCATGATGAGCAGGTTCGTTACCGCGCCAGCTGCGCCGATGTTGACGAAGCCGGAAAGGTGACCGAAGCGGAGTGCGGCAAGTTGCGTGACGAAGCGGACCCCTTGCTGGAAGTCGGCTCTGGATACACCGGCTTGTCGTTCGTCGAAAACGAACGGTTCCTCCACCACGGTGACCGTATTGCGGGCCAGAATCTCGAGCAGTATTTTGAATCCTCGTGGCTGCAACGCTGATATATCTATGGTGGCGCGGTGTGCGGCGAAAAAGCCTGTCATCGGGTCGGTGCAGTTCTGCAGCCTGACGGGAGCATTGCGCGTGCCAGGAGGTTTGCTGCGGTGGAGACGATATGGCGGGATGCGCCTGCGAGCCCGCCGGATGAACCGTCGTCAAGGTTCCGGGAGGCGACAACCACATCTTCGTGTTCGCTAGCAGCTGCGGCTAGCAGAATCGGAATCATCTCGGGAGGGTGCCGCAGATCGCCGTCCATCACGATGCACCCCTTCCCGTCGCTGGCGGCAATGCCCTCGAGGACCGCGCCCGCTAAGCCGCCGGTGGGTGTACTTCGGTGGATGATGCGGACGGGGAGGCGGGCGGTGTTGCCGACGTGAACTATTACCTGCGGGGTGTCGTCCGAAGAGACGAAGATGATTTCCGCGTCGTAATTGGTTGTGGCGTCACTAATCCGTGCGGCGAGCTCAGCGATGCTCGGTGCCACATTGTAGGTGGGTATCACGATCGAAACGGCCATCAGCGGGTCATTCCTTTCCTGTCCGGGGCGAGGCGAGCGTTCTTGTTCGCCGCTAGCGGGAGGCGAGGTAGAGCCGGTGGGCGGTGATGATTATCGCGAGCTACGCCAGTCCGACGTGGTCTTGCCCGCCCCGTTGTGCCCGAGCAACCCGAATACTTCTCCCATCGGCACCTCGAGAGCGAGGTCGGCTAACGCCGCCGGGAACCGAAGGACCGCAACAGGCCCCTGATAGTTATTGCCATCTTTGTCATAAAACTGACGCTATTGACACCACCGTGAGAAGAAAGTGAGAGAGCCAACGCTCACCGAGAGAGCCATCGACGCCCGTGTCAAGGGCGGGCTCCCCAGCGGTCGGCTCGACAAACGCCAAGCAGCACCGAGTGGGACACACTTGAGTCGGTACAACTGGTGGACCCCATCTCGGTTCACAGCAATAACCGCCAAGGCCGACGAGGAAGTGGGTGATAGTCGGTTGGAATGCGATTGGAGTTGGAATACTTTGCTGCGACGAACGCTAAGACGCTCGTGGTTTTCGTCACGGGGGGGCGTGAATGATGACTGAATGGTGGCAGTTCGCGCTAGCGCCCTGGGAAGCCGCGCACTCTTCTGGCTCGCGCTCGTGCTTTTCCTCTGGATGAATCCACGCGTCACCTAAGAGGTGCATCGCTCAAGGATTTGTTGCGGCTCGTGCCCGATACTTCGCATCTCCTTCGGCGGCTCGCGAGCGATCATTCAGTGTCCATGGGCGTGCGAATATGGCTCCACATTCTTCTCTTTCACCTTCTATTTCCCATTGATGTGATCCCTGACTTCATCCCGGTTCTGGGATATGCTGACGGAGCCCTTATTGTCGCGATCGCGCTGCAGTTCGCGACCCAACAAGCAGGTAGCGTCGCGATCAAACGCCACTGGCCTGGTGCGCCGGAAGGACTAGCCGCGGTACTGCGACTAGCTGGCCTGCACCAAGGGGAGGCATCTGATCATCATGGGGTTTGAGGCGCCGAAGGTACGATGCATCCGCACCGATAGTTGCGCTGGACAGTTTGTTGGACATTACCTATGTCCTCGTCCATGGTCGAACGATGACGACTTCCCAGTGAATATTGGGAGGAAGATCTATCAGCAGTAGCGGGCAAGACGACGGTGGGACCAACGAGAAGAAATTCCTATCGACGGGAGCGCGCGTCCGTGCTGGCTTCCACGGAGGCCGCTCCGTGTCCCTCGACGCTGTGCGCGTGTTCGCAATGCTCGCAATCGTGGCCGGCCACATCTGGGTAGACGGTCCAGCACGACCATTTCTTTACAGTTGGCATGTACCGATCTTTTTTTTGCTCTCCGGTTATCTCTGGAAGGTCGGTCGGTCGTTCAACCGGGAGGTTAGGAGCCGGGTCAGGTCCCTCCTCATCCCCTACGCGGTCTGGCTCGTGCTGCTTGGAACGGTCACCTTAGGGACCGAAAGTGTGGAGGGCGGCTTCGATCCGATCAGGCTCGCGCACCTTCTCTGGGGCGGCCAGTTCGCGACCGATGGGCCCTTTTGGGCGATGTGGTTTGTGACAGCGTTGTTCTTCGCCGCTGTCATCTATTGGCCTGTGTCACGGTTGCCGCTACCCGGGCAGTGGGCCATCGCCGCGATACTTTTCATCGCGGCGGCGTACATCCCGGGACATCCTGCACGATTCCTGCCGTTGAGCCTGGGGCTCGCCCTTGCGTGCATCATCTTCATCGTTGCCGGGCGTTCGATGCGGCGGGCCCGGGGTATGGTGCGGCACCCGATTGTCACTGGTGTCGTGTTGCTTGCGGTTTCCTTTACCCTCATCGTTCTGGGATGGTCGCAGCCGCTTGATTTGAAGCGGCTCGATGTGGGTACCCCGGTCGTGAGCATAGTGGTGGCCGTCGCACTTTCCTTCGGCTTCATTCTCATTACAGAGGGTCTGCTGGGCGGCGATTCTGTTGGGGAGGATGCCAAACCCAGTGTCAGACGAAAGAGCCGAGTCGACGGCATTGGCCAGCTCTCGCGAGTGGTCACTCAACTTGCCCGGGCGTCATTAACGGTGCTCTTTATCCACCCTGCGGTGGTCACAGGCCTCCACTCATTGGGTCCACCGAAACCCGTGGTCTACCTGCTCACGATCGGAATCGCTTGGCCGGTGGGACTGCTGTTGCTGCGCCTCCCCCACAGCCGCGCTATCACCGGCCTCAAGCCAGCACACTGACCAGAAAAGAATGGCGTAAACATGCGAGCTCGGAACGCTGCGCCGCGGACGCCGCAACGACTTTCAATCCGGCGCCGAACTGAGCGTAAAACCTCGAAGCCGAACCGTTCCATATCCTTGAAAGTGGAACGCCTCCTACGGCGGAGTTTAGAATTTCGACACGCTGTGGAAATTCGTTCCAAAAGTTAGGTTCGAAAAGGTCTTTCGTTTCTCTCGTACAAAAACGACTTCCGGTACGGCCGCTGTGGATATTGGCTAAACTCGCGTCTCGACTGCCAAGCAAGACCTCGACCGGCAGCTCGACGCGCTCGGCGCCGTCGGGATCCCCGCCGATCAGGTCTACGTCGACAAGAAATCAGGCTCGACGACAAACCGACCGGGGCTAACGGCGGCTCTCGAAGTCGCTCGATACGGCGATGTAATCGTGGTGCACACCCTGGACCGTCTCGGCCGAACTGTTCGAGACACGCTAAACATGATCCACGACCTGCGCGAACGTGGCGTCGGGGAACGAAACATGCCGATCCGATTCGGGTCGACTCCGCCAATCCGGATGATTCGATGTCGCAGCTAGCCGTAGTCATGCTCGCCTTATTCGGACAGATGGAGCGCATCTATTCGCTCGAACGTGCCGCCCATGCCCGTGCAGTTGCGATGAGCAAGGGCCGGCGCATCGGGCGCCCCAGCGTCGTGGATCCCACAAAACTCGCCTACGCTGATCACCTGCGCAACGCGGGGCACACAATCCCCGACATTGTTTCTAAGACCGGCATCACGAAATCGAGCCTGTACCGCATTCTGCCTCCACGACGGGCTGACCCTGCTCCAGGTGCAGACGAGTAGAACGCAAGATCGACGAACCTGATGCAAAAGATTTGCCCATGATCCCGAATGAAATAGCCGACGCCTTCAGCAAAATCGACGTTCCCGTGCTCGTCGCTCTCATCACGACTCTCGTCGTAGAGTACTTTGCTACGCCCGATTGGAGGCCAAAAAATCACGGCTCATCCGTGATCGCCAGCAGATCGATGAGGTCATCTTCGCATTTCAGAAGGCAGCGATGCTCGCTCCGGCATTGCTTCCCGACGAATACATAACTCATCACCCAAACACGAGCGCGGTGAAACGACGCCAAATTGAAAGGCTCGCGCCAGCGGTCGACGCGCTTTTCGACGCGACAGCGCGGTTGCCCTCGCAATTCATAGCCAGACATTCCTGGCAGGTGGGAGCGGCGAGCTTCTTCGTGGCCTACTTTGCTGGCTTAGTTTGGTCAGAGCTGGAGTCTGAACGGCCCAACGGCGATCACCTCCGCGCAGCTGGCAGTGACATCAGCGAGTTCGACGCGAGTTCGCGGCACACGCGAGTTTTCACGACAGTCAGGAGCCGTGGATCAAATGGGCCTTCTCGAGGCGCTTCATGCGGGTTGATTACAAAGAGCAAGCGGAGGCCGTAATTGCCAAACACGGCCTCGAACTATCCAAGGAGCGCTCACGCCGGGCGGAGGGGTGACGAATCCTTTAATGAGCAGGGTCTGAGACCCTTGCGTGTCAGTGCCAAGAAGATCGAGCTTGAACCCTATCTGGCAGGGTTTCTGTGGAGTTTGGAGATAAATGGCGGCGCCCTGTGAAGCTCGATGTCACATTATCGGGCTTCGAGTCGTCTTACATCTCATGTGTTTCGACACACCGAGGTTACGAGACACCCCACACATGAATCTGACTGCATTTGGCGAATTGGGCGGTGCCGAGTGTCTCAAGGGTTGCCGGACGCAATCTCACCGCTGCCCTCATCACCTTGGTGAGCAGCAATGCTGCCGCGTCATGACCGCATCACCAGCCCTAACGGCGTGTGATTTCCGACCCCTGTTGTTGCTACCGCTCCGGGTCACCCCATGGGTAGGCTCGGCTCATGACCTCTGGAGCGGTAGTCAACACGTCGTCGCTCGGCAATGCCGTGCGGTTCGTCGACGTGCCCACCTCGCTGCCAATGAAGATCGGGATCTGGGGCCTTGCAATCATCGCGATCGGGTTCATCGCCGTGGTCCTCAGCGACCTGTTGGTTGGCGCAGATGGCCAGTTCGCCGATCGAATGTCGTTCCAACAAACAGGCCGGATCGGGCTGGTGGGGCTTGGAGTGCTTGTCGCCCTGATTTTCTTGGGCACCGCCGTATTCCAGCGCGCCAAGTTGCGAGCGGCAGAGGCGGTTCGACCCGACGCCTTTGTCTTCATGACGCAGCGCACCCCGGCACTCATCGACGCCCTGAAGACGATTGGGACCGACCGACCGCGACTGCGCCAGCACTTCGTGGTCACGCTCGGACCGAAAGGAATCGAGCTTTGGGGTCGCGGACGAACCGATGTCCCTCGAATGGCCCTGCCCTGGAACGACATTGATTACGCCCATCCCGGCCGACACATGGTCGAAATAGGAAATATCAGCGTCGCGGTTCTGGCCCTCCGTATTTTTCAGACTGTCGATGGGCGCCGGCTAGATCTACCGTTTCCGATTTTCGGTCCGCAAGGCATCAATCGCGCAGGAACTCATGATGCCAACAAGGTGCTCGATGCCTGCTCCCGCTATACGAGCATCGCCTGACCGACCGCAGCGACCTGAATCAGTCGCGGTTCCCGACAACAAATTCGGTAAACGAAAACATCAGCCAGTGCCCCGCTAGACGTTCCTTCGTGACACCCAACCTGGCAGGCCGAAATCGTTGAGTTTTCGACCCGAAGCCGCGGCGTTTCTGGTCTGCTGGAGACTAAGCGCTCGGGTTTGCCGATGCGTACCATCGGCAGGCTCCTAGAACGCGTCGGGTGCGACCGTCTTCGCGCCGACTTGCAGGGCCAGCGCCTCGAGTACGTGCGCGGGGGTCGTGGCGGCCTGGAGGGCGTCGCGGAAGGTGGGCTTTATCAGGGCGCGGGATAGCTGGGCGAGTACCTTCAGGTGCTCGGTTCCGGCCTCCGCCTCCGGGACGGCGATCATGAAGATCAGCGTGGCCTTGGAGCCGTCGGCTGAGTTCCAGTCGATGCCTTGCGTGCTGCGGGCGAAGGCGAGTACCGGGGCGGTTACACCGTCCGACTTTGCGTGGGGGATCGCGATGCCGTCGCCGATGCCCGTCGTGCCGTGCTTCTCGCGGGCGAGGGCGGCCTGGGTCACCAGGGTCTCGTCGGTGACGCGGCCGGTCTTGCTCATCAGGCCGGCGAGGGTGCTGATCATCGCATCCCGGTCGGTCTCGTCGACGTCGAGCACGATCGTGCGTTCGTCGATATAGTCGAGCACCGTCTTCTTCGCCGGGGGCATAGGCGACGATTCGGACTCGGACGCGACCGAGCCGACCGTGCCGGCATCCGCGTCCGATGGGCCCGTGGGCGCGGGGACAGGACCGGAAGCCCCGGCGGCGGTGCCCGTGGCCGCACCCGTCGCTGCAGCGTGGCGGGTCGACTTGCGCGCGGAAATGCCGAGCAGCAGCACCGAAACGAGGGCGGTGACGACGGCGCCGGTGAGCAAGGCCGCGAAGTACATCGGCACCCCGGAGACCGCACCGAAGACGGCGACGATTGGGCCACCGTGCGGTACGGAGTTGGTGACCCCGAACAGGGCGGCAATGCCTCCGGCCATGGCGCCACCGATCATGTTCGCCGGGATGACCTGCAGCGGCTTGGCCGCGGCGAGCGGAATCGCGCCCTCGGTGATGCCGAAGAATCCCAGGAACAGTGCGGCGATGCCGGCTTCACGCTCTGGTTTGGAAAAGTAGCGGCCGCGGATCAGGGTGGCCAAGCCCATCCCGAGCGGCGGGACGGCGATCGCGGCGGCGACCATGCCCATCGGGGCTGAGTTCCCCTCCGCGATCAATGCTCCACCAAAGAGGAATGCGGTCTTGTTGATCGGGCCGCCCATGTCGAAGGCGACCATGGCGCCGAGAATCAGGCCAAGCACGATCGCGCTGCCACCCTGCAGGCCGGTGAGGAACGTGGTCATGCTGGAGAAGACCCAGCTGATCGGCTGGCCGAGGGCGAGCACGAAGGCGCCGCCGACGATCACGGTGGTGAGCACGGGGATCACGAGGATCGGCATGATCGGCTTGATAAAGCGGTGCACGGGGATTTTCTTGATGCCGAGGGCGACGAAGCCGACCAGGAAACCGGTGATGATGCCGCCAATAAAGCCGGCGCCTGATTCGGAATTGTAGAAGGCCCCGGTCGTGGCGATCCAGCCACAGATCATGCCCGGTGCGAGCCCAGGCCGGTCGGCGATGGCGTAGGCGATGAAGCCAGAGAGGATCGGCACCATCAGGGTGAAACCGAGTCCGCCGATCTGGTTGAGCGTCAGCCAGAAACTGCCCTCCGGGATGACGAGCCCATTCGGGGTCGCCTCGCCGCCGAAGGAGAGCGAGATGGCGATCAGGAGCCCGCCAACCACAACGAACGGGATCATGTACGACACGCCGTTCATCAGTGCGCGGTACAGGGTGCTTCCGAAGTCGGCCTTGCCGCTGCTCGAGGGCGTGGCGTCCCGGCTGGAACTGTCGCCGACGGTGGACGGCTCGGCGGCGAGGGCGTCCCGGATCAGGGCGGCGGGGCGGTGAATGCCGTCGGCGACCCCGACGGAGACGATCCGCTTGCCCGCGAAGCGCGAGGCATCTATCTTGGTGTCGGCCGCGATCACGATTGCGTCCGAACGGTCGATGTCGTCCTGGCTGAAGGTGCCTTCGACGCCGACCGAGCCGTGCGTCTCGACCTTCATCTCGTAGCCCAACTCAGCCGCTGCGCTCTCGAGCTTCTCGGCCGCCATGTAGGTGTGCGCTATGCCCGTGGGGCAGGCGGTGATCCCGAGAATCAAGAGTCTCGGTGGCACCGTGCTCGCTTCGAAGAGAGGTTGGGACATGGCTAAGCCGTCCTTCCGGGGCGAGGCCGACCGGAACTTCCGCGGACACCACAGCCCAAGTTCATAAATTTAACTAAGTTTATCACTGCCACGAAAGTGGGTGCGTGCCTTAGCCCTTTGTCCTGATGGAGCCCCTGAGGGCGAGTGCGTCCGTCGCAATCCGGGCCATCGACACGACGTCGCGCATTCATTGGCCCTGACCCCGCTGGCAGGCTTCACGCCGGGAGCCAGGGTGGAGTAGTCAGGCAATTATCGATCGCGTGCGGGCGTCTCCAACTCGGCCGGTTCCGGCGTTACCCGCAGGCCGCCTGGTGTGTTTGACAGACGCACCAATTCCTCGACCCAAGCACGGTTTAGGAGAGGTTCCCTATTGCCGAAAAAGTCGAATTGAAGCGGAATCGTTGGGTGGATCCAAATGGTGCTGTGACCGTGTCCTGATGCCGCCGAGTATTCCCACGAAAACGTGAAACTTTCCCCTCGGCGTACCTTGGACAAAATGACGATCTTGAGGTGAGCGAGCACCCGGTCGTCGAAATCGACGGTGATCGACGGAGTCCCGTAGATAAATTTACCCATGAATGCTCCCAAGTCCGTTGTCGATTTCGTTAGCGACAAGGTTAAAGTCCTTGGCCGTCCGACCAGCGTCGCCTGTGGTTTCGACGGTGCCGGTAATACCGATCATCGGCATTTCAGGTAACGGGAAACGCGTCGCCTCATCTTCCTCCGTCATCCCTTCGACGTCGACATCGACGACGTCGAATTGACTGGTTGGGCTGAGAGTTAGCGTGTGCACGGATGTCTCGTCGTTCTCGTCGAGCACGGTGACATCCACAGCCACACTATTGTCGCTATCGGCCACTGAGGTGACGTAGTCGAGAAGCGCTGATGTGATGCTGTTGCTCGTGACAATGGAGCCGCCGATATATGTTATGCGCTTCATGCGGTGATGCTAGCTGATTGTTGTGCCCCGCGCACGCCGATGGTCCACCGGCGCAGGCCAGCGGGAGAAGGCTGGCCTCGCGAAAGGCTGCCCCGACGCCGGCGGGCCCTGGCGATTCCCGCGAGTGAAGGTCGAAGCCGTGCGGCGCTCCAGTCCATCCACAGGACCGCTACTGACTGACGCGGTGGGCGAGTCACGCCAAGCTGTTTCGACTTTCGAGGTTTGCTAGTTGTCATCACTGACAAGCGATGGACAACAAGATCAGGATTATGACATGTAGATCAGGAACCTAAAGGGTGTCAGGCGCCCGGCACCATATCGGCGAAGCGGGAGTAGTGGCCGTGGAACGCGACCGTGACGGTGCGCGTGGGGCCGTTACGGTGCTTGGCGACGATCAGGTCCGCCTCGCCGGCGCGCGGATTGTCCTTCTCGTACGCGCTCTCGCGGTGCAGCAGGATGACCATGTCGGCGTCCTGCTCGAGCGAACCGGACTCGCGCAGGTCTGAGATGGCCGGCATCTTGTCCGCGCGCTGTTCGGGACCACGGTTGAGCTGGGAGAGGGCAATAACGGGAACCTGTAGCTCCTTGGCCATCAACTTGAGCGCGCGGGAGAACTCACTGACCTCCTGCTGGCGCGACTCGACTTTCTTGCCCGACGTCATCAGCTGCAGGTAGTCGATGATGACCATCTTGAGGCCGACCCGTTGCTTCAGCCGGCGGCACTTGGCCCGGATCTCGACCAGGGTCATGTTGGGGCTGTCGTCGATGTAGAGCGGGGCGTCGTTGATGCGACCGCGGGTGGCGGCAATGGTGGTCCAGTCGCGCGCGTCGACGGCGCCCTTGCGCATGCTCTGCAAGGGCACGGATGCTTCGGCCGCGAGCAGACGCATCGCGATTTCGCTGCGGCCCATTTCCAGGGAGAAGAAAATGCTGGGCATGTCGTGCTTGATGGAGGCTGCCCGGGCGAAGTCGAGGGCGAGCGTGGACTTACCCAGCGCCGGACGCGCCGCCACGATGATCAGCTGGCCGGGATGGAAGCCGTTGGTGAGCTCGTCCATATCGGCGAAGCCGGTGGGAACACCGGTCATCTGACCGTCTTTGAGCTTGGCAGCCTCGATCTCCTCGATCGCGGCTGTGACCGCGTCGGTCAGCGGCACATAGTCTTCGGTTTCGCTGCCACCCGTGACGGCATAGACCTCGGCCTGGGCGGTATTGACCAGATCCAGCACCTCGCCCTCACCGGAGTAACCCATCTGGGCGATGCGGGTGCCGACCTCGACGAGGCGCCGGAGGAGAGCGCGTTCGGCGACGATCGAAGAGTAGAAACCGGCGTTGGCCGCGGTCGGCACGAGGCTCGTGAGCGTGTGCAGGTAGTCCGCGCCGCCGGCCCGGGACAGCTCGCCGAGCTTGGTGAGCTCGTCGGTGACGGCGATAACGTCGGTCGGCTCGCCCTGCGCGTAGAGCGACAGGATCGCGTCGAAGATGATCTCGTGCTTGGGGATGTAAAAGTCTGCGGCGCGCACGGTCTCGACGACGTCGGCGACGGCATCCTTGCTCAGCATCATGCCGCCGAGCGCGCTCTGCTCGGCCAGGAGGTCGTGCGGGAGCGTGCGCTCGGTGTGCCGGGCTTCCAGTCCGCCGCGTGAGTCTGCCCCGCGCTTGTCCGCCAGACCCAAGTGAGAGATCGACACTCGTGCCTCCTTTACTCGTGGTGCAGTTCTATCAGGGCCCACCGACATCGCTGCCGGGCACTGTGCACACCTCGATTGCGGCCGCGTGCCCACCATACGGACCCGGCTCGGCAGAGAACAAACCGCCCTGTGGATAAGCCTGTGGAGAATCTGGGCGAAACGCCGCGTGTCTTGTGCACAAGCTGTGGAATCAACTGTGGACAACTTAAGTTTTTTATCACATAAATGCAGCTTGATCAGGTATTAATTCTATTCACAATGTGGTGTGGAAAACCTATCTAAAGTACGTGTTGAATCTTGTCGAGGTGTGGGAAAACCTGTGTACAGCGCCTCATGTTCTGGGACTAAAATCACCCCCGATTGGGTGTGTGACATCGCTTAAACAGGTGTGGCGGTGGGTTCCTTTCGGAACCCACCGCCACACGGGTGTAAAGCTGTAGAGCTTACTTGGCAGCTACCACCAGCAGTGTGATGGTCGCACTCAGTTCGTCACGAAGACGAACCGTTGCCTGGTGTTCACCCGTCATCTTGATCGGGCTGAGCTCGATTTTGCGCCTGTCGAGGGCACCGAGACCCGCTGCGGCAACTGCATCCGCAACATCCGTGGTCTTGACGGAGCCGAAAAGGCGTCCGCCTTCGCCGGCCTTGACGACCAGCTTGACCTTGGCGTTCTCGAGTGCAGCCTTGAGAGCCTGCGCCTCTTCGAGGGTGGCGTGCTCGCGGGCTACGCGAGCGGCCTTGATCTGCTGAATCTGCTTCTCGCCACCGCGAGTCCAGGAAACAGCAAATCCCTGCGGGTAGAGGTAGTTGCGGGCGTACCCGTTCTTGACCTCGACGATGTCACCGGGTGCACCGAGGCCGGAGACCTCGTGCGTCAGAATGATTTTTGACATGAGGTGTCCTACCTGCCTGAACCGGCGTAGGGCAGCAGCGCCATTTCGCGAGCGTTCTTGACGGCGCGGGCGATAAGACGCTGCTCCTGAACGGAAACACCGGTGATACGACGGGCGCGGATCTTTCCACGCTCGGAGATGAACTTGCGGAGGGTGGGGACATCTTTGTAATCGATGACACCAACCCGGATCGACTTCGCGGGAGCGGCATTCTTGCCACCCTTAGCACCGCGGAGCGGCTTGCGGCGGTCGCCGCTCGACTTTCCAGCCATGATTTCCTTACTTTCTCAAAGAAGTGTTTTTCAGCCAACAGCCTGTAGGGCTCGGCTTAGAAGGGTGTCTCGTCGCTGAAGTTTCCCGGAGTGTTCCAGACATCTCCACCGGTGTTCGCGGCGGGGGCGCTGGCAGCCCAGGGCTCGTCGTTCGAGGCAACGGCAGGTGAGCCACCGCCTCGAGGAGAAGACGATGACTGCGCGCGAGTGAGCTGAGCGGTGGCGTATTTCAGCGAAGGACCGATTTCATCGATCTCGAGCTCCATGCTCGTTCGCTTCTCGCCTTCCTTCGTCTCATACGAACGCTGCTTGAGACGCCCGGAAGCGATGACACGGGTACCCTTGGTCAGTGAACCAGCTACGTGCTCGGCGAATTCACGCCAAACGCTCGCGCGCAGGAAGAGCGACTCGCCATCTTTCCACTCACTGGTCGCGCGATCGAAATTGCGCGGAGTGGATGCGATGGTGAAGTTGGCAACCGCCAGCCCGTTCTGCGTGTACCGCAGCTCCGGGTCGCTGGTCAGGTTGCCCACCACGGTAATTACGGTCTCGCCGGCCACGGGCTACTTGTCGCTTGCCTTGTCGGCGGACGCGGCCGGCGCGGGAGCAACAGCTTCTGCCGTGGCAGGAGCGTCGACAACCGGGGTTTCGACCTTAGCCGGAGCAGCCTTGACCGCGGCGGCAGCAGCTGCCGATGCGGGCTTCACGGACGCGGCGACCTTGGCGGTCGGGGCGGCAGCAGCGGCTTCAGCCTTCGCAGCGATTACCTTCGGGTTGGCTGCCTTGCGGGCGGCCTTCTCGGCGGCGAGCTTGCTCGCGACGGCGACCTGGGCAATGCCTTCTTCTGCGCGAAGCACTTTGGTGCGCATGACTGCTTCCGACAGCTTCAGCTGGCGGTCGAGCTCGGCCGTGGCAGAAGCGTTGGCGGTGAAGTCGACAACGGCGTAGATGCCTTCGGACTTCTTGTTGATCTCGTAAGCGAGACGGCGGCGACCCCAAACGTCAACCTTGTCAATGGTTCCACCATCGTTGCGAACAACGTTGAGGAACTTGTCAAGGCTGGGAGCTACGGTGCGCTCATCTATCTCGGGATCGAGGATAACCATCAACTCGTACTGATGCATGACTAACCCACCTCCTTCGGACTAAACGGCTGCAGAATCTCTGCAGCAGGAGGGTTGTGCATGTGTTGTAAGCGGAGGCCGGGAATCCGGCGCACAGACAACCTGCCAAGGCTACCGGAAACGGCGGCCCTCCGCCACCGCCTCCGCCCGTTCACCCGTTTGGCGCCCTCGTCGCCGCCGAGTCCGTCAACGCTGTCGCGAGTATCGCCGACTGTGCCGACCATCGCCGTGCTATCGGAGATTCTGGGCACGAACGGCGACGGTCGCTTCACCTGTTGGGGCATTTCCCTGGTTCGGGACGCAGTCCGGCGGCGAGCAGGAGCCGTTTCAGGCTCTCCCGGCGCAGCGCTACCGCCCAGATCCAGCGCGCCATTCCGTGCCCCGTCCCGCGAAGCCGGTCCTCGCGAAGCTTTTCTGACCACACGGCTTCTTCACTGGTACGCCCATTCATGAAGGCGTCCCGCGTGTACTTGACTTTGCCGTCGAATTCGCCGAGGAGGCGAAGTGTGCGGTTCTTCTGTTTCTGAACCCACCGGAAGTCCGTGATGTCTTCCTGCCCGTCCTCGTGCACGAAGGACACCTGTAATTCGGGGGGCGGGAATCCGCACAGGTGAATCTGTCCTCGACTGAGGGACTCGCCCACCGAACCGGATCGACTGTCGCAGAAGACAATGGCGATCCGAGCGGCTCGTGCCCCACGGGTTGGTCCGTCGGAGTCGAGTCGATCAAGCAGAATGTCGCGGTCGATCCCGAGCGCAGCCATGCCGTTCGGCAGGGTGAATTTAGGTTTCATTCCGTAATCGAGCGTGGCGACTGCCGACAGGAATCCTGCCGTTCGTGCAACATCGATCAGCGTACGCAGCAGACCCGTGACCAGCATCCCTTCGATCTCCACGACGTCTTCGTCGGGCAATCGGTCGTGGTGCCAGGTGACCCCGTTCTTCGAATGCACGCCGGTTTCACCGGCAGCCATGAGGTGGACCTCGTCGGGCAATCTGCCGACGATGGGCAGTCCCCACAAAACAGCAGCCGATTCATAAGAGTAGACGGGCTGGGACTTTCTGGTGGCCTCCACGGCGCGCAAACGCAAGAAGTACCGATCACGATCGCTGATGGTGTCCCAGCCGGTCGCGTCAACGGCAACGCCACGTCGTAGGCGAACGGCTTGACCGGATCCGACCGGCCGTTGAACAGGACGCCCATCGCTGCCGAGAAACCGAGCGTCACGGCCGAGATACAAAGGCCGCCAGTCATGCGGGGAGTAGAGATTCATAGCGCCATGCTGGTGGTGCGGCCTACTGGCTCCGATCGCAAGGGCGGCTCCTGTGGCCAAGATCGGCGGCGGAGGTCCTGTGGAGGGATGGTGACACATCCGCTCGCGAAGTGCCACCGGGTCTCGACGCTCGCCGTTTGTGCCGAGAGTCGTCACCCGTGCGGCGACTCTCGGCACAAACGGCGAGCCTCGGCGAATAGACGGGCCCGGAAGGCGCCGGGAGGGCCTACTGTACGCGCTCGGCCCACCAGGCGATAAGGCGGCGGGTGGCCTCGTCTTCGCCGAGCGGCCCATCATCCAGCCGCTGCTCGAGCAGGTACCGGTAGGCCTCGCCGACGTCACGGCCCGGGCCCACTCCGAGGACGGCCATGATCTGCTCACCGTCGAGATCGGGGCGCACCGCCGCCATCTCTTCCTGTTCGTTCAGCTCCTCGATGCGCTGTTCCAGGTCGTCGTAGGCGAAGCCGAGCCGGTCCGCCTTGCGGCGGTTACGGGTGGTGACGTCCGCACGAGTCAAGATGTGCAGTCGTTCGAGCTGGTCCCCCGCGTCCCGCACGTAGCGCCGCACCGCGGAGTCCGTCCAGGCACCCTCGGTGTAGCCGAAAAAACGCAGGTGCAGTTCGATCAGGCGTGCCACGGCGGCCGTCGTGTCGTTGTCGAAACGGAGGGCTCGTAGCCGCTTCTTCGCCAGCTTCGCGCCGACCAGGTCGTGGTGGTGGAAACTGACCACGCCGCCCGGCTCGAGCTTGCGAGTCGCGGGCTTGCCGATGTCGTGCAGCAGCGCCGCCAGGCGCACGATCAGGTCGGGGCCGTCGAAGCTGCCGCGGGACTTCTCGTAGCCGATGGCCTGGTCCAGCACCGTCAGGGTGTGCTGGTAGACATCCTTGTGGTGGTGGTGCTCGTCGACTTCGAGGCGCAGGGCGGGGATCTCCGGCAGCACCCGGCTGCAGAGCCCGGAGTCCACCAGCAGCTCGAGCCCGGCATGCGGGTTGTCCGCACACAGCAGCTTCGAGAGCTCGTCGCCGATGCGTTCGGCCGAGATATTACGAATGCGGTCCGCCATCGCTTCCATCGCTTCCGCGGTGTCGGCGTGGAGGGCGAATCCGAGCTGGGCGGCGAACCGGGCCGCCCGCATCATGCGCAGCGGGTCGTCGCCGAACGAGATCTCCGGGGAAATCGGCGTGCGCAGAACGCCGGCCAGGAGGTCGTCGATGCCGTTCGCGGGGTCGACCAGAGTCAGCCCCGGAAGGCGCAGAGCCAGTGCGTTCACCGTGAAATCGCGGCGTAGCAGGTCATCCTCCAGGCGGTGGCCGAAAACCACCTCGGGCTTGCGCGTCTGGCCGTCGTAGCTCTCCGACCGGTAAGTCGTGATCTCCACCTTTTCGCCGGCGATTTGGGCGCCGATTGTTCCGAAGGCGCGGCCGATATCCCAGTGGGCATCCGAGATTGGCTTCACGAGGTGCAGGATTTGGTCCGGCGTGGCATCCGTCGTGAAATCGAGGTCGTTGAACGGCCGGTCGAGGAAGGCGTCGCGGACCGGTCCGCCGACGAGGGCCAGTTCGTGTCCAGCCGTCTGGAACGCGGTCGCCAATCGGGAAACGGTCGGGGTGGCAGCCAGGTCGCCCAGCCGCTTGAGGGCTGTCGCAACGCTTTGCATGACCCCATGTTAGTTGCTTGAGCTACGCCGGCTGCCCCGGTGCGGCGTTACCCCCGCGTCGAAGCCGTAGAATCCCCTACATGGTGGCCGAGTCTGTTCTCAAGCGTCGGCCCGCGCTCCCCGGAGCGATGCGCGGCCTCTGGTCACGCACGAAGAGGCCGATCGGCGCCGTTCTGATCGGCCTGCTGGCCGGGGTTCTGCCGGTCGCCTCCGCCGGTCTGCCCGCATCCGCAACCGCGTCTGAAATCACATCTGCATCTGCCCCAGCGGCCCCGACAGCGAAGACCATCGCCGCCGTAACGGCCAATGCGGTGAACCTGCGCGTGTCGCCCGCGACACTGGCGCCCCTCCAGGCTGGCCAGGACCTCACGGTCACTGTCACCGTCGAGAACGCGACCCTTGACACCATCTCACCGGGCACCATCAACCTCTTCCTCGCGGAACGGGCACTGATCAACCGCAACGCCCTCAACAGCTGGCTGGATCCGGAGAAGAACAGCAAACCCGGCGATCTCATGCTGAGCGAGCCCACGATGGCGTCCATTCAGCCGGACAGCACCGAGATCTTCACCTTGACCGTGCCGGCCGGCTCCGTGGGCCTCACCAGCGGCAACGCGTGGGGTGCCCGCGGCATTGCCGCCACCCTGAGTACAGACGACAGGGTGCGGGCAGAGGGCAGAGGCACCTTCGTCTGGTATTCCGACGAAGAGGTCACCCCCGTCAACATGTCGGTGATCATGCCGATCACCGTCCCCGCGCAGTCGACGGGCCTGATTACGTCAAAGGCACTGGAAACGTTTACGGCGCCGACCGGTGTTCTGAGCCGCCAGCTCGACGGCGTCGTCGGCCGCCCGGTCACCATTGCCATCGACCCGCTGATCATTGTTTCCATCCGAATCCTCGGTTCGGCGGCACCGCCCAGCGCAATCGCGTGGCTGAACCGGCTGGACGAGGCTCCGAACGATATATTCCCGCTCAGCTATGCCGATGCCGACCTTGCCCTGCAGGCTCAAGCCGGCGCCGGGCCGCTGCTGACGCCCAACACGTTCGGCCAGGCGATCGACCCTGCCTTGTTCGCCGCGACGGACCAGTCCGCGACGCCGAACTCCGACCCTGCCCTCCCGCCTGGCACCGAGACACCGGCGCCGTCAACGGACCAGCCCGCACCCCCCAGCGATGGCACACCACCCACCACGGAAAAGTTGCTTGCTTGGGAATATAGCGCCACTGACATCGGCTGGCCGGCCGAGGGTGACGTTGCGAGTGCAGACCTGGACGTATTCGCGGCCAGTGGCCTCAACACAACCATTTTGGGCGGATCGAACGCATCTGGGGCCGCCGGCGACTTCACCCCGAATGCATCCCTTGATCTCGGCACCGGCCACGGTTTGGGTCTGGTCGTCGATGATTCGTTGGCCGCCGCCCTGCGCACCGCCGCGGCCGCGACAACGGATGACGCGTGGCGCGAAGCCATGTCCCAGGTCAGCTCGCAGCTGGCGGTCGTCTCGGCCGAGCGCCCCGGAACCGCGCGCACCCTCCTGGCCACTTTCGACCGCGGGTGGCCGCCCAACGCAGACCGACTCACCGAGACCATCGACGCGCTGGCCGGGTTGCGGTGGTACGCGCCGTCCACCCTGCCGGAGGTGCGGGCATCCGTTCCAGCCGAAGAGGTCGAGTTTGACAGCCAGGCCGAGCCGGAGGATCGCGTGGCCCTGGCCGCCGAGCTCTTCGAGGCCGAGAAGACAATCACCGACTTTTCCTCCGTACTGTCCGACCCGGCGATCGTCACAGGCACGCAGCGCCTGGACCTGATGGCTCTGCTATCCAATTCCTGGGCATCCCAGGAGGCCAGTTGGGCGGATGCCGTCGGCACCAGCCTCGCGAACTCCTCGGCGCTTGTGGGCTCCATCACGGTCGCGACCAAGGGCCCCATCAACGTGGTCGGCAGCCAGGTCGACATTCCGGTGACCCTGGACAACGCCCTGAGCCAGGCCGTGACGGTGATGGTGCAGGTCGTTCCCTCCAACGGGCGCCTCCTGGTCGGCGAGGCGGTGGAGTCCACCATCGAAGCCCAATCCGCCCGCACCGTGACCATCCCGGTGACGGCCGCAGTGGGAAACGGCGCCGTCACCCTGCGCGTGACCCTGCTCACTCCGGCGGGAACGGTCATCTCGCAGCCCGCCCTCATCCCGATCAACGTGCGCGCAGACTGGGAAGGCCTCGGATCCCTCCTGTTCGCCGCGTTCGTGGTGCTGTTCTTCGGGTTCGGGGTGTGGCGCAACATTCTGCGACGCCGACGGGAACGTGCCGAAACTGAGACTGCGGACGCCCCCGAGCCAGAGGCAGAACCGGCCACAGTCCCTGAAGCCGAAGCACCCCCAGAAGAAGATCCCGAATCCGGGGCCGCCGGCGCTGCGCCCGGCCCGCTGACCCCCACCAGCGCGGCCGATGCCCCGACGGAGCCCCGTGCCTAAGACCGACAGCATCGGCCGGGCGAGCGCATTCCTCGCCTCCGGAACCATTGTTTCTCGCATCCTCGGCTTCGTGAAGCTGATTGTGCTGGCGGGGGTGATCGGCCAGGTCGGTCAGAGCACCAACGCGTTCGCCGTGGCGAATCAGCTTCCGAACACGGTCTACGTCATCGTGGCCGGTGGGGTGCTGACGGCCGTCCTGGTGCCGCAGATCGTGCGCGCCAGCCTGCACGCCGACGGTGGCACGGCGTACATCAACAAACTCCTCACGCTGGCCCTGGTCATCCTCGCCGCGACCACCATCGCAGCCACCGCGCTTGCTCCGCTGTTGACCCTGCTCTACGGGTCCAACATGAAGCCG
Organism: Cryobacterium sp. TMT2-4; assembly: GCF_004402575.1. Lineage (NCBI taxonomy): Bacteria > Bacillati > Actinomycetota > Actinomycetes > Micrococcales > Microbacteriaceae > Cryobacterium > Cryobacterium sp. TMT2-4. The sequence continues at coordinate 25,289 of NZ_SOGE01000044.1, forward strand.
GAATCGCTGGCCCTCGCCACGGCGTTCGCCTTCTGGTGCCTGCCACAAATCTTTTTCTACGGCCTGTATACGGTCCTCGGAGAGGTTCTGAACGCCCGCAAGTCCTTCGGCCCGTTCACCTGGGTTCCCGTGATCAACAACGTCGTGGCCATCGCGGGCCTACTCACCTTCTCGGCGTTCTACGGAGCCGACCCGAACGGGACCCGGCTGGCCACCGAGTTCACGCCCGCGATGATCGCCGTCCTCGCCGGGAGCGCCACGCTCGGCGTCGTGCTGCAGGCCGTCGTGCTGTTCTATTTCTGGCACCGCATCGGTCTGCGCTTCCGCCCCGACTTCCGCTTCCGCGGCGTCGGGCTCGGCGTGGCCGGCCGGATGGCGAGCTGGACCTTCGGGATGCTCCTGCTGACCACCCTGGCCGGCGTCGTCGAAACCCGGGTGGTCACCCTCGCCGGCGACTCCGACGCCTCGGTCGCCGCACTCAACACGGCCTGGCTCATCTTCATGCTCCCGCATTCGGTGATCACCGTCTCAGTCACCACCGCCTACTTCACCCGGATGAGCGAGCACGCCTCGGTGGGCAAGCTGGCCCTGGTCAGAACGGATGCCTCCTCCGCCATCCGCGGCACCACCCTGATCATCGTGCTCGCCTCCGCCGTCATCGCGGTCTGCGCCTACCCGTTCGCCCGGGTCTTCGTCGCCCCCTACGAACAGGTACAGAGCATCGGCAACGTCATCGTCGCCTACGTGCTCGGCCTCGTTGCGTTCTGCGTCCTGTTCGTCGTACAACGCACCTTCTACGCGCTCGGCGACACCCGTACGCCGTTCTACTTCACCCTGTTCCAGGTGACGCTGGTCATCATCGGCGTCCTTGCCTGCTCGCTCCTGCCCAGCGCCTGGATCGCCGCGGGCGTCGCGCTCACGGTCACCGTGTCCGGCATTGCGCAGGCCCTGCTGGCGGCAGGGCTGCTCCGTGGGCGCCTCGGCGGCATCGACGGGCGGCGCATCCTGCGCAGCCTCGTGAAGTACTTAGTCGCCGCCGTGCCCGCGATCACGGCCGGCGTTCTCCTCCTGCTCGTGCTTGGTGGCACCCAGGAGGCTGGATTCGCCCTGTCCGGGAAGCTCCAGGCCGTTCTCACCATGATCGTCATCGGCCTCGCCATGTCAGGCGTCTACTTCGGCCTGCTGCTGCTCATGCGCACCGCTGAGCTGCGCGGCTTCATCGACCCGGTGATCGACCGCATCCGTCGTCGTTGACCGGTCCCCAGCCGGCGTGGAATAGCATCCGATTAGGATGTGTTGTATCCGGAAGCGAGGCAATCGAGATCGCTGCCCCCACAATCTGAAGGAGTCTACGCGTGCGTCAGATCATCATCATAGGCTCCGGACCGGCCGGTTTCACGGCCGCGATCTATGCCGCCCGGGCGAACCTGAAGCCGCTTCTGATCGCCAGTTCGGTCGAGGCCGGCGGCGAACTGATGAACACAACCGAGGTGGAGAACTACCCGGGCTTCCCCGACGGCATCCAGGGACCGGAACTGATGTCCAAGATGCAGGAGCAGGCCGAGCGGTTCGGCACCGAGGTCGTCTATGACGACGTCACCGAGCTCGAGCTTTCCGGCGACACCAAAACCATCACGCTGGGCAGCGGCGAGAAGCACGAAGCTCTCTCCGTGATTTTTGCCACGGGTTCCGCCTACCGCAAGCTGGGCCTGGACGACGAAGAGCGCCTGTCCGGCCGCGGCGTGTCCTGGTGCGCCACCTGCGACGGCTTCTTCTTCAAGGAGAAGACGATCGCCGTGATCGGAGGCGGCGACTCCGCGATGGAAGAGGCCACCTTCCTCACCCGCTTCGCCAGCAAGGTCTACGTCGTGCACCGCAAGGACACCCTGCGGGCCTCCAAAATCATGCAGGAGCGTGCGTTCGCCAACCCCAAGATTGAATTCCTCTGGAATTCCCAGGTCGTCGGCATCACCGGCACGGATGCCGTCGACGGCTTGGTCCTGCGCAACACCGTCTCGGGTGATGAAACCTTGCTCCCCCTCGGCGGAATCTTCGTGGCCATCGGCAACGACCCGCGCACGCACCTCGTGCACACCAAGCTCGATTTGACCCCGGAGGGCACCATCGCCGTCGCCGGTCGCAGCTCGAAAACCAGCCAGACCGGTGTTTTCGCCGCCGGGGACGTGATCGACCCGACCTATCGCCAGGCGGTGACCGCAGCGGCATCCGGAACCGTCGCCGCACTCGACGCGGAGCACTACCTGGCCTCGCTTCCCGAGAACCTGCTGGCCAGCGCCGGCGAACCCGCACTCGCGTAACCCCTCACCGAAGTCACATAACCCGCAATCAAGGAGTAACCACATGTCTGCACGCGCCGTCACCGACGTCACCTTCGACCAGGAAGTCATCAACAACGAAAAAACCGTTCTGGTGGACTTCTGGGCGGAATGGTGTGGCCCGTGTCGCGCCGTCAGCCCGATCCTCGACCAGATTGCCAGCGAGAACGCTGACAAGCTCGACATCGTCAAGCTGAACGTCGACGACTTCCCGGCGCTGGCCGCCAAGTACCAGATCACCTCCATCCCGGCGATGAAGGTGTTCCAGAAGGGCGAGGTCGTCAAGACCGTCATCGGCGCCAAGCCGAAGGTCGCCCTTGAGAAAGATTTGGCCGCCTACCTGGCCTAACCGTCCCTGCCTCTACCGAGGCCCTGACCCGTCCGGCTCACGCCGGGCGGGTTTTTCGGGATTCGGGCCGGATGGTACCGACCGCATACGATTGAAACCTCACCAGATCGGAAGTGACGTGACAGCGAAGCGCTCCCCCCAGACCGGCAACAACCTCGACCCGTGGTACCACCACTACGCCGAGCGAGCCGCGGGGTTGCGCGCCTCCGAGGTCAGGGCTCTCTTCGCGGTGGCCTCCCGCCCCGAAGTCGTCTCACTGGCCGGCGGCATGCCCTACGTGGCTGCCCTACCGCCCGACCTGGTTATCAACGCCATGGACCGGGTCATGCGCCAGCAGGGCCCCGTCGCTCTCCAATACGGCTCTGGTCAGGGCGTTCCCGTTCTGAGGGAGCAGATACTCGAGGTGATGGGGCTTGAAGGCATCCGTGCGCACGCCGACGATGTCGTCGTGACAACGGGGTCGCAACATGCCCTCGAATTGGTCAGTAAACTTTTTCTCGACCCGGGCGACGTGGTGCTCTCGGAGGGCCCCAGCTACGTTACGGCCATGGTCATCTTCAAGTCGTATCAGGCCGAGGTAGAACACGTGCCCATGGACGAGCACGGCCTGATCCCTGAAGCGCTCCGCCAGCACATCCAGCGCCTCAAGGCCGCCGGCAAGACCATCAAGTTCCTGTATACGATCCCGAACTTCCACAACCCGGCCGGAGTGACCCTGAGCTGGGCCCGTCGCCTCGAGATCCTCGAGATGGCCCGGGCGAACGACATCCTGGTGTTGGAAGATAACCCCTACGGACTGCTCTACTTCGACCAGCCGGCACCGGATGCGATGCGCTCGCTCGAAGAGGACGGAGTCGTCTACCTAGGCACGTTTTCCAAGACCCTCGCCCCGGGCTTCCGGGTCGGTTGGGCGCTGGCCCCGCACGCCATCCGGGAGAAACTGGTGCTTGCCAACGAGGCCGCGGTGCTCTCCCCCAGCTCGTTCAGCCAGCTGGTGATTTCCGAGTACCTGGCGACGTCCGATTGGAAGGGCCAGATCAACACCTTCCGCGGGGTCTACCACGAGCGAAAGAACGCACTGCTGGACGCCCTGGAAGAGTACCTGCCCGGCCTCACCTGGACCAATCCGAACGGAGGGTTCTACGTCTGGGTCACTCTTCCAGAGGGACTGGACTCCAAGGCCATGCTGCCGCGGGCGGTCAAGGAACTCGTGGCGTACACGCCCGGCACCGCCTTCTTCGCCGACGGCGACGGGCGGCGCAACATGCGCCTCTCGTTCTGCTACCCGACGCCGGATCACATCCGGGTCGGAATCCGTCGCCTCGCATCCGTCCTCCGTGATGAGCTCGACCTGCTCGAGACCTTCGCCGGCACCGGTTCCCTGAACCCGTTGCGCGCAGAAGGCCGCTTCAACTCCCCACCCCCCGACATTTCGTAGTTCGTCTCCGTCGGTATCCACACCAGCCAAAGCAAGGAAAAACCCTGACCATGAGCGATTTTTTGGCACTTGACATCGTTGTTCTCGCGGGCGGGATCTCGCACGAGCGGGACATCTCACTGCGCTCGGGTCGCCGGGTCGCGGATGCACTGACGAGCTTGGGCCATACCGTCACCGTTCTGGACCCGCAGGCCGGCCTGCTCGCCGATCTGACCATCCGGAAACCCGATGTGATCTGGCCGGTCGTGCACGGCGCCACCGGTGAGGACGGTGCACTCCTGGCCCTGCTGGAGACCACCGGGATACCCCACGTGGGCTCGCTAGCTGGACCGGCCCGTCTGGCCTGGTCGAAGCCGATCGCCAAGGAGCTCGTGCGCCGGGCCGGCTACGCCACCCCCGACGCAATCGCTCTGTCCACCGAAACGTTCCGCGATCTCGGTGCCGCCAGCGTCCTCGAGCACCTCCTGACGGCCATGCCCACGCCGCTCGTGGTGAAACCGGCCGAGGGTGGCTCGGCCCAGGGGGTCAACATCATCGACTCCCCCGCCGGACTGCCGCGTGCCATGGTCGACGCCTACACCTACGCCACGGTCGCCCTGGTGGAGGAGAAGGTCGAGGGTACCGAACTCGCGGTCACGGTCATCGACATTGGAGACGGCCCCATTGCACTGCCCGCCGTGGAGATCGTGCCCATTGACGGCGTCTACAGCTTCGAGGCCCGCTACAACGCGGGAGAGACGCTGTTCTACACACCGGCCCGGATCCACGCGGAGATTGCGGAACTGGTGGCACAAACCGCGGTCGCCATCCATGAACTGCTCGGCCTGCGCCACATCTCCCGCATCGACCTGATCGTGGACTCGGATGGCGTTCCCTGGTTCCTGGAAGCGAACGTGCTTCCGGGTCTGACCGAGACGTCCCTGGTGCCCCAGTGCATCGAGGCTTCCGGTCAGTCTCTCGGCGCCGTCTACGACGCCCTCGCCCGAGCCGCCATCGCTGGCTCGTAGTCCGCGCCGTGGGCCGTGTTTCACGTGAAACATGGTTCTGTCGCCACTCGAGCCCGTCGGTGGACGAGCTCATCGAGACCACGCCGACCAGGCCCCCCCCCCTCACGCTGGTGAAGGCTATCGAGCACCCACCCCGCTCCCACACCGCCCGCCCTGCCGGCATGGACGCCTTGCCCCCCCCCCGTACCTGCCCGAATGCCCGGACGGCACCGACGTCGTTGGCTGCACCTGGAAGTTAGGTCGCAGACTCTTTCATTACACCGTCGGAGATGGTGACGAGTGCACACGCACCCGACGCTCGGTGTCGCTCCTCTGCGTCGATGAACACTACTTGATCGACGATGCTCTCGCGAGGGACAGCCCCGGCCACACTTGCCACCGTCCGCTCACCGACCGTCATTCGCGGGATCCAACGTTTCACGTGAAACGCTCACGACACATCCACTCGCTGACCGCAGTAGACGCTAAACCACCGAGTCTCCACGTACGAACCGGCCCGAGAACAACCACGGGTGAGCAAATTCGGACTGACTGGCCCTCTCCCCTACCCCTCCCCTTTGGCAGTGTGGCGCCTTCGCGGATTCGACGGATGTGACGCAAGCTAACGGAATGAGACCAGACCGCAGACGAACCGCCGTGCCTCCAGGGAGTCGGCACTCCGCGCGCAAGGCAGGACATTCTCACCGTTCCGCCGCACCGTGTGCCCGGGATTAGGCGCAATCCAGACAGGCCACACCGCGACCATATCGGCCTAGGTAGCGGATCGAACTCGCGACTGTGACAGATGCCATGCCGTGGGCGGATGCATCCGCTGACGATCCCCGATCTCACGAACACACTCATTTCGGCGGTCGATCCTGTCAAGACCGGAATGGGAACCGGCGCAGGTGCGCGGAGGTGTCGACGCTGCGGAACTGCTCCAGCCGAACTTTTAGAGACCAGATCCGAACCCGGCATGTGTTTCACGTGAAACATGACCATGTCGGGACGGGGAAACGATATTCTTCGCCCACGCAGTGCCCCGGAACCCGTTCGCATGGCGACCCGCCCGATCTGGACGTCGTGTCTTCGGGTCTGCCTGTCGGGGTTCTTGCGCTCGACGCGGTTGGATTTCGGCAATGTCGATCAGGGACGAGGGGATGCCGATACTGCCTCACCCAGGTCCTGCTGGGTTTGCGCAGCGCACGGGGCAGGCGACTCCCCGTCGTGTTGCACAAACGGCAGGACCAAACCCACGAGCCGTGGGGAACAAGTCATCAGTTGACGGGGGCCGAGGGTCGCTCCAGTGATTGACCTCACCCGCGCAACACTCATGATTTACCAGGTTGACCCGCGTCATGCTCGGTCACGCGGAAGGACCCCAGGAGCCCGGCACGTGACGAACCCGACCACCGAAGCGGATCGACGAGAACCAGTCCCGCCACGCTTGACCACCGGAACGGGACGGGGGGCGACGGTCGTCGAGCCTGTCGCAACCTGTGCACACTGGAACGCTCCATTCTCTGCAGGCAAGAATCTGACCGCGGATGCCGGCTGCTCACTCGAAATGAGCGCCGTGGCTCAAGCCGTGAATCCAGGGTGGGCTGGTCAGTGCGCTTCTTGAGTGCACGATCTCTGAAACGCAGAATTTAGGCCTCATAAGGGCCGTAACGCGGATTTCTGTTCTGCCACCTGAATGCTTAGGTTGCTTCCTGATGACGTCTAATGTGCAGTTCATGGCTGATTTGATCGCCCCGGAGATCATGTTTCACGTGAAACACTAATGGGGTGGGCGGGTGTCGACCCACTCGACCACGGGGTGATCGGTCACCGGCCGGTCGACCACCGAGCGGTCGATCAGCGGGGCGCTCGACACTCGGGTGAGGCTAGCTGGCTCCGAAACCGGGTTCACCGAGGACGTCGAGAATGCGATTGAGATCACCGATCGTGGCAAAATCGACCATGATCTGGCCTTTTCTTGCGCCTAAATGGATCTTTACGCGGGTGTCGAGTCGGTCACCGAGGCGTTCCGCGATCTCGTCGAGGTGTCCCTGACGACGTCCGCCCGTTGGCTTGGCGGAATCGACACGTGGCTGCATCGCGGCCGCGGCCTCTGCTGCCCGCACGGAGAGATCCTCGTTGACGATTTTATCGGCCAGCTTGACCATGCCCGCCGGATCCCCGACGGAGAGGATCGCGCGCGCGTGCCCGGCGGACAGAACACCGGCGGCAACGCGCATCTGCACGGCCTCGGGGAGCTTCAGCAAACGGATGGTGTTGGTGATCTGCGGCCGCGACCGACCGATCTTCTGTGCCAGCTCCTCCTGGGTGATGCCGAAATCGGCCAGCAACTGCTGGTAGGCGGACGCCTCCTCGAGCGGGTTCAGCTGTGCGCGATGCAGGTTCTCCAGCAGCGCGTCACGCAACATGTCGGCATCCGCCGTTTCACGGATGATCGCCGGAATGGTGGTCAGTCCGGCCACCTTCGTGGCACGAAGCCGACGCTCCCCCATCACTAGTTCGTATTTGCCGGGCTGCTCCACGATGGAACGAACCACGATGGGCTGCAGCACGCCGACTTCCTGGATGCTGTGTACCAGCTCGGCCAGGTCGGACTCATCGAAGGTGCTCCGCGGCTGGACGTGGTTCGGCACGATGTCGCTGGGATTGAGGTGCGCAAGCCGCGCACCCGGAACCGGGAGAAGTCCCTCGGTCTCGTCCGAGCGCACCGCATTGGCGTAGGGGAAGAACACATCGACTGGACGCGCCTGAGTCGGGTCGTCCTGAATGGGGATGAGTGCACCGATCCCCCGGCCAAGCCCAGTCCTTTTAGCCATTAGAGCGCGACTCCTGTCTTGGGGGCGCCCCGATGGGCGATCTCTGCTGCTGCTTCGAGGTATGAGAGTGATCCGGCAGAGTTGAGGTCGTAACTGATAACGCTCTGACCGTAGCTCGGCGCCTCAGAGACACGCACGGAACGCGGTATAAGGGTGTTCAGAACCTGCTTGGGGAAGTGTTCACGCACATCCTGGGCCACGTGGTTCGCCAGGTTGGTGCGGCTGTCGTACATCGTGAGCAGAATCGTGGACACCCCGAGATCCGGGTTCAAGTGCTTCTCGATCAATTCGATATTCTTAAGCAGCTGGCTGAGACCTTCGAGCGCGTAGTACTCACACTGAATCGGAATCAGCACCTCGCGGGCCGCGACAAACGCGTTGATCGTCAAGAGTCCCAGAGATGGGGGGCAGTCGATGAAAACGTAATCGTAGGGGTCATCCATCGTTTTCAGGTGCGATTCGAGGGCACGGTTGAGACGCTGCTCACGGGCGACCAGGGAGACGAGCTCTATTTCTGCACCCGCGAGGTGGATGGTGGCCGGCACACAGAACAGCGAGCCGAACTCCGGGCTGGTCTGAACGACCGCAGCCATTTCCTCGTCGTTGACGATGACATCGTAGACGCTGGGTGTTTCCGCGCGATGTTCGACGCCCAAGGCTGTAGACGCGTTGCCCTGGGGGTCCAAGTCGATCACCAGAACGCGCGCGCCCTGACGGGCCAGAGCGGCCGACAAGTTGACCGCGGTCGTGGTCTTGCCGACGCCACCCTTCTGGTTCGAGATGGTGATGACGCGCGTCTTCTCCGGCCTCGGCAGCGTCTCGGAGGCAATCCGCTGTCGGCGCCGCGTCAGGTCAGAAATCTCACGCGCAAGCGGGGTCGTATCGTCAAACACCGCGGCCGCCTTGCTTGATTGCTGGTCTTCACCAGGTTGTTTCACGTGAAACCTTCGCGATCGACGATTGATGAGCCACCCCCACAGGGACTCCGGTTGTACCTCAGCACTGATAAGAGCAGACACCAGGGACTAATCCACTGTAGCCCTTATGACTCGAGTCACATCCTGCAGCACGCCCTCGCCGAGGGTGATCACCTCGACATTGCTGAGCCGGAACTTACGGATGGCCTTCGCCGCGGCTTCGACCTCCGCCGCGGCGCCCGTGCCCTTCATCAGCACCAACTCACCGCCGGGATTCAGAAGGGGGGCCGTGAGAGGGATCAGGGTGCGGAAGGCACTGACCGCACGGGCGGTCACCTGGTCAAGCCGCCCGGGCAGCCGAACGTCTTCCGCCCGAGCCCGGAGTACGGTCGCATTGGTCAGGCCGAGCGCGGCCACTTGGCCGGTCAACCACGCGACCCGGCGCTCCATGGGCTCGATGAGTACGAACGTCACGTCCGGCCGGGCGATCGCCAGCACCAAGCCGGGTAACCCGGCCCCGGAACCGACATCGCCGACGAGTCCGGGTCGGAGCAGCGGCGCCACGATCGCACAATTGAGGATATGTCGACTCCATAGCCGTGGTACTTCCACCGGGCCGATCAGGCCCAGTTCCTCGCCCTGCGCAGCCAGACTGGCCACGAAGGCGCGGGCACCGTCGATCTGGCCACCGAAGAGATCCGCGGCAACGGCTGGCTCCGCCTCGAGAGTGTGAGTCACAATATTTCGATGTACTACGCGGCGGAGATGACCGTGTGACGGTCCCGGCCCTCGCCCTTGGACTCAGAGACGAAACCCGCTTCAGACACCAGGTCATGCACGAGCTTGCGCTCGTAGGAGGACATCGGCGGCAGTGATGCCTCGGCGGCACCCGCCTGGATGCGTTCCACGGCGCGGGACACCAGCGAGGCTAACTCGGCCTGCCGGGCGTCGCGCGAGCCGCCGATATCCAGGATCAACCGCGAGAAAGCTCCGGTCTTGTTCTGCACGGCCAGTCGCGTCAATTCCTGCAAGGCATTGACGGTTTCCGGCTTGGAGAGCAAACGCAGGTTTGCGACATCCGAGGAATTGACGGACAGGTATGCCCGCCCATTACGCGCGTCAATGTCGATGTCCCCGTCGAGGTCGCAGATATCGAGGAATTCCTCGATGTAGTCCGCGGCGATGTCCCCCTCCTGCTCGAGCTGGCCGAGCGTGGGGGAATCGTCCGCCGGTCCAGGTGCGGCGATCACGTCAGTGTTCTCAGTCACGTTGGGTCTCTTCTTATTTTTTAGGGCCGGATTGCTTTTTGGCACGATTCTTTGCGACCGGCTGCTGACGCTGAGGCTTCTTGGGTTCTTCGACCACAATCACGTCACCATCCGTGGCGATGAGTTTACCCTTTCGGGCCAGTCGCTCTTCACGCGCCTTGGCGGCCTCACTGCCGGGCGTGGGCATATTCCGGATGACCAGGAACTGCTGGATCATGGTCCAGATGTTCGAGGTGAGCCAGTAGAACATGACGCCGAGGGGGAAGGCAACACCGGAGAAGGCAAAGACAAGGGGAAGCAGGTAGAGCATGATGCGCTGCTGCTTGAACATGGGGCTTGCCTTGGTTTCCGGCGACATGTTCTTGGAGACGATCTGTAGCTGGGTGATGAACTGTGAGGCGGTCATCAGGACCACCATGATGGCCGCGATCCACATAACGACGGCATTGAAGTCCTGACCAGCGACCATTTTCGTCCACTGAGACGCGAACGAGTCATGCAGCGGCGCGTCGCCGAAGAGGGTGGCGTTTCCGAAGCTCTTCGCGAGATCGTCGTTGAGTGGGCCGACTCCAGCCTGACTGCGTTGCGCGTCATTCAATACGGAGAACAGGGCGAAGAAGATCGGCATCTGCAGCAACAGAGGCAGGCAGGAGCTCAGCGGGTTGGTGCCTGTGCGCTTGTAGAGCTCCATGGTCTCGCGGGACATGGCCTCGCGCGAAAACTGGTCTTTCTTGCCCTTGTACTTGTCCTGAATCTTCTTGAGTTGCGGCGCGACCTCCAGCATCTTGCGCTGGCTCTTGATCTGCCGCACGAAGATGGGAATCAGGGCGGCCCTGACGACAATCACGAGACCGACGATTGAGAGCACCCATGTGAGGCCGTCGTCGTAGTTCATCCCCATGACGGAGAAGAGGGAGTGGAATGCGACGAGTAGAGCCTCGACGACCCATTTCAGCGGCCAGAGAATCGTACCTAGGAGGTCCATCTTTGCGTCAGCCCTTTCCGTGGCTCGCTGCGATAACAAAACCAAACGACGTCACGATGACGCGACGCTTCCGCCTGAGGGGAACGTCATCGATCCCGCCTTCGGCCCACGGATGGCATCGGCCCAGCCGCAGCGCGGCTCGGGCTGATCCCACGACGAGTCCGTATTCCTGAACGGTGCCGAGTGCATACGCCGAACAGGAGGGGTAGTACCGGCAAACATCGCCGTAGAGCGGGGAAATCACGGCTCGGTACGCACGCAGTACGAGAACCCCCGCATTGCGTGGGAGGAGTATGAGCGTAGTCAAGAACCTGTTCATCAGTCAGCGATCCGATCGGATCGCTGCCGGGGCCTTACCGGCAACGGATGTAACCGAAATGCGCTGAAACTTCTCCAGCGCCACGGACAGTTCCGCATGCAGGGTCGACCACGGCGCATCCGCTGCTGACGGCAGAGCGCGGATGACGACATCCGTGCCGGGCCGCGCAGAGATCAGCACAGCGTAGCTCGCCGCCTTCAAACGACGTCGGACTCGATTGCGCCGCACGGCGTCACCCACGTTTTTCGCCACAATGAAACCAAACCGTGCCGGAGCCTCCTCCGGATTCCGGCGCAGATACGTCACCAGGTGCGGGCCGACGATCCGCGCACCCCGGCGCACGACCGACTTGTAGTCGTCACCGGCGGTGATGCGATTGGCCCCCGCGAGCACGAGAGTACTTAAGCGGAGAGTTCGATGCGACCCTTGCGACGGCGAGCACCCAGAATCGCGCGGCCGGCACGGGTCTTCATGCGAAGGCGGAAGCCGTGCACCTTGGCGCGACGGCGATTGTTCGGCTGAAACGTTCTCTTGCTCATTGTTTTGTCTCCACGTGTTAAATCTCCGTAGGCCAAACTGAGCGGCCGGGAAAGAGTGAGGTAGCCCTCGGGCTGGGGTCAACTGATTAAAACTACGGCTTTGGCCGGTGATGGTCAAACTCGACCTCCCGAAATCATCGGTTGTACACACAATCGCACCCATTTCGAGCATCGACACGCGCACGAAATGCGAACGAATTTGGCCGGACTGGCGGTGATTGACTACCGTGAGGACAAGTTATCCACAGGTTTTCAACAAACCCTGTGAATTGGGGCTTATTTGCCCACAGGCGGTGGATAACCTTGTGGATGCTTTGGCTGGATTATGCGTTCAGAGACGAGCCCAATCCTCGATCTCCGTCGTTGTAGAAGGCAACAATGAGAGAAAAGCGGAGAAACCATGGCCACCGAAGAACAGCCCATCACGGAGACCTGGCGGTCTGTCCTGACCAGCCTGGAATCCGACGACAGCATCACGCCCATGCTGTACGGCTTTCTCAACCTGGTCGAACCCAAGGGTATCGCCGCCGGCACGTTCTACCTCGAGGTCCCCAACGAGTTCACGGCCAGCATGCTCAATCAGCGCATGCGAGTGCCGCTCCTGACGGCGATGGGCCACTTGGATGAGGCGTCCGCGGTGTCCACCTTCTATGTGGTCGTCAATCCCGAGCTGGAGAAGGAATCCATCCGGCCGGTGCACGAATCGAGTTCTCCCCCCGATGTGGAAACCCCAGCCGCACCGCAATCGGTGTTCGAGAGCAGCTCGCCCGAGCGGCCCCATGACACCCGGTTGAACTCGAAGTACAGCTTCGACAACTTCGTGATCGGCCAGTCCAATCGCTTCGCACACGCCGCGGCGGTCGCGGTAGCGGAGGCGCCGGCGAAGGCCTACAACCCTCTCTTCGTCTATGGGTCGTCCGGCCTCGGCAAAACCCACCTCCTGCACGCCATCGGCCACTACGCGATGAGCCTGTACCCCGGCATCCGGGTGCGTTATGTCAGCTCAGAGGAATTCACCAACGACTTCATCAACTCGATCGCCAACAACCGTGGTTCCGCATTCCAGTCGCGTTACCGCAATATCGACATCCTGATGATCGACGACATCCAATTTCTGCAGGGCAAGGCGGAAACGCAAGAAGCCTTCTTCCACACCTTCAACACCCTGCACGATCACAACAAGCAGGTGGTCATCACGAGCGACCTCCCGCCCAAGCACCTCACCGGTTTTGAGGACCGAATGCGGTCACGCTTCGAGTGGGGCCTGATCACGGATGTCCAGGCACCCGACCTGGAAACGCGAATTGCGATCCTACGCAAGAAGGCGCAGAGCGAGAAACTACAGGTCCCGCACGATATTCTCGAGTTTATGGCCTCGAAGGTCTCCTCGAACATCCGTGAACTCGAGGGAACCCTAATCCGGGTGACGGCCTTCGCGAGCCTCAACCGCACCCCGGTCGATATGGACCTGGTCCAGACGGTGTTGAAGGACCTGATCACCCTCGATGAGGACAACGTGATCGCGCCGGTCGATATCATCACCAACACCGCCGACTACTTCAAGCTCTCCGTGGATGACCTCTACGGGTCATCCCGGTCGCAGGCGATCGCCACGGCGCGCCAGATCGCGATGTACCTGTGCCGTGAGCTGACCAACCTCTCCTTGCCCAAGATCGGCCAATTGTTCGGCAACCGCGACCACACCACGGTGATGTACGCGAATAAAAAGATCAGCGAGCTGATGAAGGAACGCCGGTCGATCTACAACCAGGTGACCGAGCTCACGAATCGCATCAAGCAGAACCACCGTTACAAATAGCGGTATTTCTTCAGTTTTCACACCTGTGGATAACCCTGTGGAAATTGTTTACACAACTGGGCACAACCTGTAGAAACTCAGCACCTGGTTGTGCAAACTTCCCTCCTTGCCAAACCGGCACGACACCGAAGTGTGCTGGGCACTCACAGGCTGCCAACAAGTTACAAGTTTGTAGTTCCCAGTCGCGTGGCGGCATCCCACAAGTTATCCACAGTTTCCACACCGGTTAAGAAGATTAACAATTAACTTCTCTTTCTCTCCATCCGACAACCTTGAGTGCTCGACGGTTGCAAAAATTTGCTCCGTGAAACACGGCTACCATTGAGGCCGTATCCAGGTCTCTAACCGAACAGGAGTGACTTCGTGAGATTTCAGGCCAACCGGGACGTCTTCAGTGAAGCCGTCTCTTTCGCTGTCAAGCTCCTTCCCCAGCGGACGACGCTGCCGATTTTGAGCGGTGTGCTGATTGAGGCGACGGCAACCGGGCTGATCCTCTCCTCGTTCGACTACGAGGTTTCCGCGCAAACTGAGATCGCCGCCGACGTCGAAGAAGTCGGCAAAGTTCTCGTCTCGGGACGACTCCTCGCCGACATCGCCAGTCGGATGCCCAACGCACCGGTGCGGTTCTCGACCAACGAATCCCGGATCACGGTCAGTTGTGGCAGTGCGAGTTTCACGTTGCTCTCCATGCCGGTTGAGGAATACCCGAGCATCCCGCAGGTCAGTGCGCAGTCCGGACTCGTGCCCGCCGAAGAGTTCTCGGCCGCTGTCGCCCAGGTGGCCGTGGCTGCCTCCCGTGACGATGTCACCCCCGTGATCACCGGCGTACAGCTGCAAGTCACGGAAAACAGCCTCAGCCTCGTGGCCACGGACCGGTACCGTGTTGCCGTGCGCGAGATCGATTGGGATAAAGGCAGCACCACGACCACCGACACCATCACGGCCCTGGTTCCGGCCCGCACTCTGCAGGAGGTCGGCAAGACGTTCGGTCACAGCGGCACGATTTCTATCGCGATCACCCACACCGACGACCGCGAGCTCATCGCCTTCACCGCCGATAAGAAAACCGTCACCTCCCTTCTGATCAAGGGAAACTATCCACCCGTGCGGCGCCTGTTCCCCGATAACGTGGACAACTACGCGGTCATGAACACGGCGGACCTGATCGAGGCGACCCGTCGAGTGCAGCTCGTCCTCGAGCGCGAAGCAGCCCTGAGGTTCACCTTCACCGCCGACGGTCTCACCCTCGAGGCGGTCGGATCGGAGCAGGCCCAGGCATCGGAGACGATCGACGCGATCCTGTCCGGCACGGACACGATCGTTTCGTTGAAACCTCAGTTTTTGCTGGACGGCCTGGGCGCGGTGCACTCGGAATTTGTGCGAATCTCTTTCACGAAGACCGAGAATCCTAACAAGCCGGGCCCGGTTCTGATCACCAGCCAGACCTCTCGGGATCAGCCGGGCGCCGACAGCTACAAGTACCTGCTCCAGCCCAACCTGCTGTTGCGCTAGACCAATCTCGAAAGGAACAGCCATGCACATCGGCATCATCGGCCTGGGGAAAATGGGCGCGAACATGCGCGACCGTCTGCGGGCCAATGGCGTCGAGGTCACTGGTTTCGACCGGAACCCCGAGATTTCGGACGTTGCCGGCACCGCTGAGCTGATTGCCGCGCTGCCGGCTCCGCGGCTTGTTTGGGTAATGGTCCCGGCCGGTGCCGCGACGGATGCCGTGATCGCCGAATTGGCCAATGAGCTTAGCGCCGGCGACCTTGTCATCGACGGTGGAAACTCGCGCTTCACCGATGACTTCGCCCATGCCGCCCTTCTGGCGGCATCGGGCGTGCATTACGTCGACGCCGGGGTTTCCGGGGGCGTGTGGGGGCTGACCAATGGATTCGGGCTGATGGTCGGTGGCGCCGCCGAGCAGGTCGAGCGCGCCATGCCCGTCTTCGACGCTCTGCGTCCCGAGGGCCCACGCGACGAGAGTTTCGTGCATGCCGGAGCGGTCGGCGCCGGGCATTACGCGAAGATGGTGCACAACGGAATCGAATATGCCCTCATGCAGTCATACGCCGAGGGCTATGAACTGCTGGAGAAGCGCAGTGACCTGATCACCGACGTTCCCGGCGTGTTCAAGGCCTGGCAGCGCGGCACCGTGGTGCGGTCCTGGCTGCTTGAACTTCTCGTGCGAGCCCTGGACGACGACCCGGAACTTCAGAACATCGAGGGTTTCGTCGAGGACTCCGGTGAGGGCCGCTGGGCCATCGAAGAGGCCATCAATAACGCGGTACCCGTACCGACGATCAGCGCGGCCATCTTCGCGCGGTTCGTGTCCCGGCAGGACGACTCCCCCGCGATGAAGGCTGTCGCGGCCCTGCGCAATCAGTTCGGCGGCCACGCCGTCAAAACAACTGACTGACCCGAGTGCGGGTCCAACACCTTTCTCTGACCGACTTTCGCAACTATGCGCAAGTCGAGGTGCCGTTCGCGCCGGGACCCAATCTGATCGTGGGCCGGAATGGGCAGGGAAAGACCAATCTCGTCGAGGCCCTGGGATTCCTCAGTACCCTCAGTTCGCACCGGGTCTCCAACACGTCCGCCATGATCAGGGCCGGTCGCGACGCCGGCATCATCCGGGCCAAGCTCGAGTTCAACGGCCGCGAGATCCTGACCGAGGTGCAGATCAACCGCTCGGGCTTGAACCGGGCCCAAGTCAACCGGTCGGTGATCAAGACTCGAGAACTCCCACGTTTTTTCTCCAGCGTGCTCTTCGCCCCTGAAGACCTGGCGCTGGTTCGGGGTGACCCGTCCGGGCGCCGGCGATTCCTCGACCAATTGCTCGTGCTGCGCACCCCCCGGCTTAGCGGGGTTCTGGCCGACTACGACCGGGTGCTGCGCCAGCGGAATACGCTTCTGAAGTCGGCGCGGGCCTCGGGGGTGCGCACCACCCAGCTTGGAACACTCGAGATCTGGGACGATCGCCTCGTTGCTCTCGGCTCCGAGATCATCGACGAGCGGGCCGAACTCGTTCGCCTGCTCGGGCCACCCCTGGGTGCTGCGTACCGGGCGGTCGCGGGGGAAGACCATGGGCCGATGCTGGTTCCATCGCTCAGCATCCTGGGTGCAGACGAGGATGCAGCGATGGAGGCGATGGCCTCGACGGGCTCGGTTCCCACCGGTTCGGTTTCGTCAGCCTCGGTTTCGACAGGATCGACCACCGGGGACTCGTTTCGCACGGCACTGGCCGCCCTTCGTCGCAAGGAGCTCGACCGGGGTATGACCCTGGTCGGACCGCATCGGGACGACCTGGTCTTCGCGCTCAATGCACTGCCCGCCAAGGGCTATGCCAGCCATGGTGAGTCGTGGTCGTTCGCCCTCGCCCTGAAACTCGCCTCGGCCGAGCTGCTGCGCCGGGACTCGACGACGGGCGACCCGGTCCTGATCCTCGACGACGTCTTCGCCGAACTGGATCTGAGCCGCCGGAGACGTCTGGCCGCCGCCGTCACCGGTTTCGAACAGGTCCTGATCACCGCGGCGGTGCTCGAAGACGTGCCGGAAGAACTCACCGAGCACACCATCCACATCCATGCCGGGGCGGTCGTCGATGGCTGAGCCGAGCGAGGCCTCCCGGGTCTACCTGCGCTTCAAGGATGTATTCGGTGACCCAAACGCCAAGCGCAGCCGCGCCCGACGGCGTCCTGGAGCCGAAATCGGCTCGAGCGTTCCGTTCGGTGCGGGCCGGGATCCTCGGGGACTGAGCGATACGATCAACTCGCTCACGCTGCAGCTGGGTTGGAATTCACCACTGGCCCAATCGGAGCTGCTTGCTTCCTGGACCCTGCTGGCCGGCGAGGAGACGTCGAAACACTCGACCCCGGTCGGAATCGACGAGGGCGTTCTGACGGTGCAGTGCGAGTCGACGGCCTGGGCGACGCAGCTGCGCATGATGCGGGTGGAGATAATGACGCATATCGCCGTGCAGTATCCGGACGCAGGCATCGAGTCGATCCGTTTTCAAGGACCTAACGCCCCCTCTTGGAAAAAGGGTCCCAGATCAATTCCAGGGCGCGGTCCACGCGATACCTATGGGTAACTGGACAAAACAGGTCAACACGGTGCATTAAACGCCGCAGATGCCCGATTTGGCCCGCAGTGCTTGGCGTCTTTGGTAGGCTAAAGGGTCGCCCGCGCGACGGTCAGGAGCCCCATTACAGATGTCAGTTGACCCACAGATCGAGCCGGAGCACGGATACGGCGCAGACGATATCCAAGTTCTCGAGGGACTTGAAGCCGTTCGTAAACGACCCGGAATGTATATCGGGTCCACCGGACCTCGCGGTCTGCATCACCTCGTCTACGAGATCGTGGACAACTCAGTCGACGAGGCCCTCGCCGGTTATTGCGACACCATCGACATTAAGATCCTGACGGATGGCGCGGTTCGCGTCGCCGACAACGGCCGAGGAATTCCGGTCGACATTCACAAGGCGGAGGGCCGCTCGACCGTCGAGGTCGTGCTCACCGTGCTGCACGCCGGAGGCAAGTTCGGCGGCGGAGGGTACGCGGTGTCCGGCGGTCTGCACGGCGTGGGCAGCTCGGTTGTCAACGCGCTGTCCAGCCGCCTCGAGGTGGAGGTACGCCGTCAGGGTCACGTCTGGCGCCAGAGCTTCCACGACGGCGTGCCCAACGCTCCCCTCACCATGGACGAGCCGTCGGATGCAACCGGCACCACCATCACGTTCTGGCCAAGTTCGGAGACCTTTGAGACCACGGACTTCGACTTCGAGACTCTGCGAGCCCGCTTCCAGCAGATGGGCTTCCTGAATAAGGGACTCAGCCTCACGCTCACCGACGAGCGCCCGCAGAACCTCGACGACGAGGGCACGCCGGTCACCAGGACCTTCCTCTACGAGAACGGCCTTGTCGACTACGTCGAATATCTCAACCGGGCCAAGAAAGCCGACCTGGTCAACGACGAGATCATCTCGTTCGAGTGGGAAGATCACGAACGCAAGATGGCGCTTGAAGTGGCCATGCAGTGGACCACCGCCTACACCGAGAGCGTGCACACCTACGCGAACACGATCAACACCCACGAGGGAGGCACCCACGAGGAGGGCTTCCGCGCCGCGCTCACCACCCTCGTCAACAAATACGCCCGGGAAAAGGGCATCCTGAAGGAAAAAGACGACAACCTCACTGGTGACGACGTGCGCGAGGGCCTGACCGCCGTGGTCTCGATCAAGCTCGCCGAACCGCAGTTCGAGGGACAGACGAAGACCAAGCTGGGCAACACCGAGGCGAAGTCCTTCGTGCAGAAGGTCGCCAACGACCAGCTATCCGACTGGTTCAACCGCAACCCCAACCCGGCGCGGGAAATTATCCGCAAGGCGCTTCAAGCTTCGAACGCACGGATGGCCGCCCGCAAAGCGCGAGAGACCGCCCGGCGCAAGGGACTCCTCGAGGGTGGCGGCATGCCCGGCAAGCTTAAGGACTGCCAGAGCAAGGACCCATCGCTTTCCGAGATCTTCATCGTGGAGGGTGACTCGGCCGGCGGATCCGCCGTGCAGGGCCGCAACCCCGAGTTCCAGGCGATTCTGCCCCTGCGGGGCAAGATCCTGAACGTGGAGAAGGCCCGGCTCGACCGTGCCCTCGGCAACGCCGAGGTTCAGGCCATGATCACGGCCTTCGGCGCCGGCATGGGCGAAGAGTTCAACCCCGACAAGGTGCGGTACCACAAGATCGTTTTGATGGCCGACGCCGATGTCGACGGCCAGCACATCACGACCCTGCTGCTCACATTGCTCTTCCGGTATATGCGGCCACTTATCGATCTCGGATATGTCTACCTGGCCCAGCCGCCGTTGTACCGCCTCAAATGGGCGAACTCGGCACACGAGTACGTCTACTCCGACCGAGAGCGCGACGCGCTCCTCGAAGACGGAGCCGCGGCCGGCAAGCGCATTCCGAAGGACAACGGGATCCAGCGCTACAAGGGTCTGGGCGAGATGGACTACAAGGAGCTGTGGGAAACCACGATGGCACCCGAGTCCCGCACTCTGCTGCAGGTCACCCTCGACGATGCTGCCGCCGCCGACGAAATCTTCTCCACTTTGATGGGCGAAGACGTCGAGTCCCGCCGTAACTTCATCCAGAAGAACGCGAAGGACGTGCGTTTCCTTGACATCTGACCACTCCAACACCGGCGGCACCTCGGGCGAGGGCCCCGACGGGACCGACATGGACGCCGCGTCCGTGGCAGCAGACACCGCGGCCAAGGCTGCGCACCTCGTGCAGCACGGCAAGATCGATCAGGTCGACCTGCAGCTGGAAATGCAACGCTCCTACCTCGACTACGCGATGAGCGTCATCGTCGGGCGCGCGCTGCCCGACGTGCGCGACGGCATGAAGCCCGTGCACCGTCGCGTCATCTACGCTATGTTCGACGGCGGCTACCGTCCGGACAAGGCGTTCTCCAAGTGTGCTCGCGTGGTGGGCGACGTGATGGGGCAGTTTCACCCCCACGGTGACTCCTCGATCTACGACGCGCTCGTGCGCCTCGTGCAGCCTTGGAGCCTTCGTTATCCGCTGGCCCTCGGGCAAGGCAACTTCGGCTCCCCCGGCAACGACGGCGCCGCAGCCCCACGGTACACCGAAACGAAGATGGCCCCGCTCGCTCTCGAGATGGTGCGCGACATCGACGAGGACACCGTCGATTTCCAGGACAACTACGACGGCCGCACACTCGAGCCCACCGTATTGCCCTCCCGCTTCCCTAACCTGCTGGTCAACGGCTCGGTCGGCATCGCCGTGGGTATGGCCACAAACATCCCGCCGCACAACCTGCGCGAGGTGGCGGCCGGCGCCCTGTGGTACCTGCAGAACCCCGACGCGACCCGCGATGAACTGCTCGAAGCGCTGATCCAGCGCATCAAGGGCCCCGACTTCCCCACCGGCGCTCAGATCCTCGGCATCAAGGGCATCCAGGATGCCTATCGCACCGGCCGTGGTTCCATCACCATGCGTGCCGTGGTGAGCATCGAGGAGCTCCAGGGTCGCACCTGCCTGGTGATCACCGAGCTGCCCTACCAGGTCAACCCGGACAACCTCGCGATCAAGATCGCCGACCTGGTCAAGGACGGCAAGATCGGCGGCATCGCCGACATCCGTGACGAAACCAGTGGCCGCACGGGCCAGCGCCTTGTGATCGTTCTCAAGCGCGACGCGGTGGCGAAGGTCGTGCTGAACAACCTCTACAAGCACACCCAGCTGCAGGAGAACTTCGGCGCGAACATGTTGGCCATCGTCGACGGGGTGCCGCGCACCCTGTCCCTCGACGGCTTCATTAACGCGTGGGTCGCCCATCAGGTCGAGGTCATCGTGCGGCGCACCCAGTTCCGCCTGAAGAAAGCCGAAGCGGATGCGCACATCCTGCGCGGCTATCTCAAGGCCCTCGACGCCCTCGACGAGGTGATCGCCCTCATCCGTCGCTCCCCCACCGTCGACGACGCTCGTACCGGCCTGATGGAACTGCTGGACGTGGACAAGCTCCAGGCCGATGCGATCCTGACCATGCAGCTGCGACGTCTAGCTGCTCTGGAACGTCAGAAGATCATCGATCAGGCTGCCGAGTTGGAACTGCAGATCGTGGAGTTCCAGTCAATCTTGGCCAGCCCGGAGCGTCAGCGCACCATCATCAGCGATGAGCTCACCGAGATCACCGACAAGTTCGGCGACGACCGGCGCACCGAGATCATGTTCGGCTTCGACGGTGACATGTCGATCGAGGACCTCATCCCCGAAGAGGAGATGGTGGTCACGGTTACCCGCGGCGGCTACATCAAGCGCACGCGCAGTGACAATTACCGCAATCAGCACCGCGGCGGCAGGGGTGTCAAGGGAGCCCAGCTGCGGGCGGACGACGTGGTCGAGCACTTCTTCGTCACGACCACGCACCACTGGCTGCTGTTCTTCACGAACACCGGACGCGTCTACCGGGCCAAGGCCTACGAAGCGCAGGAATCCGGCCGGGACGCGAAGGGCCAGCACGTCGCCAACCTACTGGCGCTGCAGCCGGGTGAGGAGATCGCGCAGATCCTGGACATTCGCGACTACGGCGTGGCTCAGTACCTGACGCTTGCGACCCGCGACGGCCTGATTAAGAAGACCGAGCTGCGCGAATACGACACGAACCGCACGGGCGGCATCATCGCGATCAAGCTGCGCGAGGGCGACGAACTTGTCTCGGCCCTGCTGGTCGAAAACGACTCCGACCTGCTGCTCGTCTCCAAAAAAGGAATGTCGATCCGGTTCACGGCGTCGGATGAGGCGTTGCGCCCGATGGGACGCAGCACCTCCGGCGTCATCGGAATGCACTTTCGTGGCGAGGACAGCCTGCTGGACGCATCCGTGGTCTCGGGCGACGGCTATGTGTTCGTCGTGACCGAGGGCGGTTACGCCAAGCGCACCGCAGCCGACCAGTACCGCCTCCAGAACCGAGGCGGCCTGGGCATCAAGGTGGCCAAGCTCAACGACGACCGTGGCGACCTGGTGGGTTCGTTGATCGTCGACGAGGAAGACGAGGTGCTCGTGGTACTTGCCAGCGGCAAGGTGGTACGCTCTGACGTCTCCGAAGTCCCGGCCAAGGGACGGGACACAATGGGCGTTGTTTTCGCTAAGTTTGCGGATGAAGACAGAATCATCGCCATTGCGAAAAACACCGAGCGCAATCTGGTGGCCGAGATTCTCGCGGCCGAACCGGAAAACGCCTTGGGAGAGGAAGAACCTGTAAATGAGTAGTGTCGCCGAAAAGCTCGCCAAGAAATCCAGCCGCAAGCCGGCCGCGACCAAGCAGGTGCGGCTCAAGCTCGTCTACGTGGATTTCTGGTCGGCTGTCAAACTGTCTTTCCTGATCGCTCTGTGCCTGGGCATCGTCACGATCGTGGCCACGTTCCTGATCTTTACGATCCTGAACGGAACGGGCATCTTCGGCAAGGTCGATGACCTCTACACCGATATCGCCGGCGCCTCGTCCGATCTGGCCAGTATCCTGTCCATCGGGAACGTGATGGGCTTCGCCTTCGTCGTGGCCATCTTGAACACGGTCGTCATCACTGCGCTGGGAGCCGTGTACGCGGTTCTGTACAACCTGAGTGTGAAAATCACCGGCGGCTTGCTCGTCGGATTCACCAACAACTAGTCGTCGGATGTCGCTGGTCGGGTCGCTTTGCGGCTCGATTGGGACAATCCCGCCGAATCGGGTAGTCTCAAACCTGCCCATTAGGGGGATATAGCTCAGTTGGTTAGAGCGCTTCGCTGATAACGAAGAGGTCCCAGGTTCAAATCCCGGTATCCCCACGCAAGAAAAGTTTTGACACCGCGGCATGCAATCCCTGTAATCATGCGGGGCCATAGCTCAATTGGTAGAGCGCCTGCTTTGCAAGCAGGAGGTCCGGGGTTCGATTCCCCGTGGCTCCACAAGGAAGAACGCCCGGCCCCTTTCTTTGGGGCCGGGCGTTCTCCATTTATCGGCCCTCAGTCACTTTCGCACAGCTTCAGCCTGCGATTTGGTACGGTGAGGCGCATGTCAGCCAGCAACCGCCCCGCACCAGCCGCCGCAATGCCGCCCTCCCGGCCCACGGCCGACAGGCTCGCGATCACGGCCCTCTGGATGGGCATTGTGGCCTTCGCCGGCGGCTGGCTCCCGGTTCTCGGCCTGTTGCTCGCGATCGTAGGGAGTGTGCTCGGCATTATCGCGCTGCGGCGCTCGAATCGCCGGGAGCTGGCACAGATCGGGCTGATCCTCTCGATCGTCGCTGCGCTGTTCAATGTGGTCATCGACGTGATTGTCGTCATGTCGATTCTGACGCAGCTCGAAGAACTCGAGGGTGCCTCGACGACTCTTCTCGGCTGAGCCGGCAACCCGAAAAAAAAAGGGGAGGGCCCGCATCCCCTGGATGCGGGCCCTCCCCTGGTGTTGCGGTGCTGCGGTCTAGTCTTCGACTGACGTGGCGGCGGCGGGATCATCTTCAGCGACCCACAGCTCGTCGTCGGCGCGGAAGGTCTGCCAGACGGCGTAGGCGACGCCTGCGGCGGCGGCCAGGGCAACGCCGAGTGCGATGTAGGTGCCGGCGCCAGGACCCTTGTTCTCTAGCACTACAGGCTTCTGGAACCGCACGCGGTTCAGTGCCGCACGAACGCGGGCGTCGCGGGCAACGTCCCCGACGCTCATCACCGAGCCGATGGCCGTGCCGATTCCGCTGCCGATTCCGGGCAACACCCGGTCGATGACCTGGTGGCGAACACCTTCGGCGAGATCCTGAGTGGCCTGCACTCCAGGGCGCAAAAGGTGCTCATAGCTTTCACGCACGCGCGGAGCTACTTCCTCACGGGTGAGGATGCCGGCCTGGCGGCTGGCCTCCCTTGCAATGGCGTTGGCACGCTCGAGCACTTCCTGCTGGTTGTTCCATAATTCGTCTGCGCTCTTACGCAGCCGAGTAAGTTCCTTGCGGCGCTTGCGTGACAGGCTCATCTGGACCCTCCATCGATGTCATGTGGCGAACACTGTCCATCTTGCCACGCAATCGTCTGGGAGGGCTCTGGGTGGAGCCGGTGTTGATCGGAATCCACTAATCCGGCTGTGCAAGAATTGAGTCCATGTCTAAGCACACCGCCGTCGCAACGCTCAATACCACCCTCGGACCGATCAAGGTCAACCTCTTCGGCAATCACGCGCCGAAGACCGTCAAGAACTTCGTCGGTCTCGCAACCGGCGAGATCGAGTGGAAGCACCCCGCCACCGGTCAAACCTCCAACGCACCTCTCTACGACGGTACGGTCTTCCACCGCATCATCAAGGACTTCATGATCCAGGCCGGCGACCCGCTCGGCCAGGGCACCGGTGGACCGGGCTACCAGTTCGACGATGAAATCAACTCGGACCTCGACTTCACACAGCCGTACGTGCTCGCAATGGCGAACGCCGGTATCCAGGGCGGACGCGGAACCAACGGTTCGCAGTTCTTCATCACCGTCGTGCCGACGACTTGGCTGCAGGGCAAGCACACCATCTTCGGTGCCGTCGAAGACGAGGAGTCCCGTGCGATCGTCGCCAAGCTCGCGACCGTGCCCACCGACGGCCGCGACCGTCCGCAGACCGAAGTCGTCATCGAGAGCGTCACCGTCGAGCAGGTCTAGGCTCCGCCTACGATGACAGGCCTGCCCGGAACCGCCGCTAACTTCTGCTACCGGCATCCGGGCAGGCAGAGTTACATCCTCTGCCAGCGCTGCGGCCGCACAATCTGCCCTGACTGCCAGACTCAGGGCGCCGTCGGCGTGATCTGCCCCGAGTGCATGAACGAACAGCGCAGGAATGCCCCGCGCACCAAGCCGGCCATCCTGACCCGGCTGAAGAGCACCTCGCACCCGGTGACCACAGTGATCATCGGCGTCACACTGGCGATATACCTGCTGCAGTTCATCCTGGGTGCTGGTTTCACCAGCCTCCTCTGGTACGCGGGCGTTTACTCCTCTCCCGGGAGCTTTGAGCCCTGGCGCATGCTGACGAGCGTGCTCGTGCACGGCTCCATCTTCCACGTACTGCTGAACATGTACACGCTCTGGATCTTCGGTCAGATCCTTGAGGGAATGCTCGGTCGTGGCCGTTTCCTCGCCCTGTACGTGCTGAGCGGCCTCGCCGGATCCCTGGGCGTCCTGTTCCTGTCCGACCCCCGGATTCCCGTTGTCGGCGCCTCCGGCGCCATCTTCGGCCTGATGGGCGCGTTCCTGATCATCCAGCGACGCCTGGGCGGCAACGCGACCCAGCTTTTGATCTTGGTCGGCATCAACCTGGTGATCGGATTCCTACCGGGGCTGAATGTGGCCTGGCAGGCGCACGTGGGCGGTCTGATCGCTGGTGCGGTGGTCGGGCTGATCTTCGTGCAGACCCGCCGCATCAAGCAGCAGCGGCTGCAGACCGTGCTGATAACGACTTTCGGGGCGTTTCTGGTGGTCGTCAGCGGTGCGATGTTCCTGACCTAGCTCGCCGAGTGAGCCCCGATTGCCCGGGGCAATGTGGGTTCGCGGAGGGTGGCGGAGAAGGTTGTTCCCGATACCGACGCAGGCGCGCATGGGACCGCGGGGCGGGCGGTACGTGCGGCCCAACCGCCGTGTCTGTCGAGCCCGAGGCCTGCAGCTACTCTGCCCGAACGAATTCGACGGAGATTCTTCTCTAAACAGCCCGTTTGAGCTGAGGAACAGGTGTTTGACCCAGAATCTCCGTCGAATTGGTTCGACGCCGGGCACGGCGCTCCGCCGGGGATGAACGCGTGCCCGCAGTGCGGTCAGCCCGCGACCTTCCGGGAGCGACACAACCAAACGATGAGAACTCACTCCCCTAGGAAGTGGCTTCGGCCGCCTGATCACGCAGATAGCCGGCGAATCCTTCTGGAGTGCGCCCGGCGAGGCGACCGGAGGTAACAACGGGGATCAGTTCGGTGCGAATCTCGCTCACCCTGAGACTACGCAGGGCGGAGACCAGCCGCACGTCCTCATGCCCGTCGACGCGCGCGAATTCTCCGGCGTGCAAATACCGGTCGGCGCGCACTCCGAGGTTCGCACCGTGCACATAGGTGTGGCCCTCGACCAGGCGGTGCTGGGCGTCCCACCGTTCCCTGCCTCCGTCGGACAACCCGTCGTCGGGAACCACGGTTCCGAGGACGAGATCGATGGAGTTGCGGGCGAATGCGAGCTGAACGGTCAGCCAGTTCGGCGGCACAGCGGAGTCGGCATCCGTCGTCGCGATCCACGTCGCCGAGGTGAACCGGTCAGAGGTCGGCACAAGGTGCCGCACCCCGGCGCGGCGGGCAACGCCGACGGCGCCACCGTTCGTCTGGATGCTCGCGAATATCGGCCACTCCGAGGCGACGTCGGCTGTACCATCGCTGCACCGGTCGAGCACGACCACGACGTCGATGACCGGCGGCGCCTGACCGGCCACCCCGCCGACCTCTCCGACGGCCACGGCCAATGCCGACAGGCATCTCGGCAGGAGCTCCTCCTCATTGCGGGCCGGTACCACGACGATGATTCTGTCGATCGCGCCGCGGCCGCTCACGGAACCAGGCCTTCACGTTGTGCGACCGAGCGAGCCGGCGCGGCTTCGAACACCTCGAGCAGGAAGTCGCGTTCCCGATGCTCAACCGTGCGCTCGAACCCGGCCAGCCTGCCGAGTTCTGCGTGCACCTGGTCGCCGGTCAGTGGATATTCCGGCACGGAATGCCGCCAGTGGCAGGCCACGAGCACACCACCGGCAGCAAGGCTGTCGCGGCATCGCCCGAGAACCGCTCGCAATTCCTCCGCCGAGAAGTAGTACCCGACCTCGGAGAACACGATGAGATCGAAGGAGCCCTCCGGCCACTCGGTGGGCAGGGTGAGCCGTGCGAAAGTGACGCTGGGGCGTGACACCAGCCGGGCGCGGGCGACCTGGAGCGGCTGCTCGGCGATGTCGACCGCGGCGACAGTGTCGCACCGGTCGGCAAGACCAGCCGTCAGCATGCCGATCGAGCAGCCCAGTTCCAGCGCCGCTCGGTAGCGTTTCCGAGGCAGCGCCGACAGGGTCAGTGACCGCTTGCGCTCCTCGTACCAGCGAGTTTCGAAACTCCACGGGTCACGGTTCCCGGCGTAGAACTCCTCAAAGAAATCCCCGGCCAGACTCGCTCTATTCCCCGACTCTTTCTCAGTTTCGATCTCGATGAAAATCTCATACTCGCGTTCGAAGTGCGCACCGAAGGCCGCCTGGATGATCGCTTCGTCGCCGGGCAGCTCGGACAGCGGCTGCACCTGACTGATATGCAGAGCCATTGCCCTAGATTTACGCCGACGGTCTTCGGGCGCCAGGTCAAGGGTTCGCAGCACGCCGTCCGACCAGATCGGGTCCCCCGGGGTGGACCAGTGCCAGGCCCAAATCGGGTATTCGAAGAGGCTGACACCTCGGCCGCGGGCCGCGTGGCGGGCGGCCTCGGCCGCCGCCGCATGGTCAGGATGGCCGTCCAGGCTCCAGGGGGCGACCAACCAGGTTCCCGGCCCGCCGGCCCCGAGTTCAACGGAAATCGCCCGGGACGCCTCCTCCGGGCGCTCGGCGAGGGATCCGTCGGGGAGCTCGACCAGGCGCACCAGGGCCGTGGGCGCCAGGGCGGTGACGGCAGCCGTCACCTCAACCCGGCGCAATTCCGCAAGCCGCCCGGGGTCGTGCGTACGGGACCGGGGATGGGAGGCCTCACCATTGGTGAGCACCACAACCGTCACCGGAACTCCGGCTCCCCCGGCCCGGGCGATCAGCCCGCCGGCACCGAGCGTTTCGTCGTCGGGATGCGACGCGACCACGACGAGTCGGCGCAATTCGTCGATGCGCAGTGCCTGCACGCCGGCCGCATCACCGTGCACCGCCGTCCACACGGTTTCGGCCGTGCCAGCATCCGTGTGACTGAAGCTCACCACGGGGATACCCCGGCGTCCCGTAGTCGGCGGCCGAGCGCCGCGTCGTCCCGTTCGGCGTGGTGCTGGCGAACGTAGAGCTGCAGATCGGCGATGCGCCCAGCGTGCCGAGCGTCGAAGGCGAGCGGCGCGGGGCCGAGCGCGTGGCCCGTGCGGGTGATCACCTCGTCGACCGTGCGCGCGACCTGGCCGCGCACCCGCGCTGCCAGGAGTGCGCCCTGGTCGCCGACGGCGTCCCCGGCGTCGATCGCCGCCGCGGCGGCAGCCAGGGAGGTCCCGGCGGCGGTCAGTGCGAGGTCGAGGGCGCCCAGGTGCGCGAGCGCGATCTGATCGGGCTCTCGCTCGAGTACGGACTCCCAGACCCGCCTGGCCAGACCCACGGCGCCACCCCACCAGCAGGCCGCGACGCCGATCCCGCCCCAGGCGAAGCCCGGTCTGCGGAGGTACCAGCCGTCGTCGCCGACCGGCTGGGCCATAGTGCCTCGGAACTCGACCGGTCCGCTCGGCACGGCGGGGAGCCCTCGGCTCACCCAGGCGTCCGTGCGGACGGTGATGCCGGGGTCGGCCAGGTCGACCACGAACAGCCGCTGGGTGGTGGCCGCGGTGTTCGCCGTGACCAGGGCGTGGCTGAGCGAGCCGGCGAGCGAGCACCAGGGTTTCGTGCCGTCGAGACGCCACCGTGCGCCGCCGACCGGTCTCGCCTCGAGACGAGACCCCGCGGCCTCGGCGGCGAAGACGCCCCAGCTCGGTTCCGGGCTGCCCCCCGCGACGAGCCCGGCCGGATGCAGGGCGGCCTGGTCGAGGATGGCGAGGGCGTCCAGGTGCGCCTCGGCTACCCGCGCGGCCGTGAGGTCCGCGGCGGCCAGGGAAGCCAGGGTTTCAAGCAGGCGCAGCGTTCGCCCTGACCCTGGTCGGGGAACGGAGCCGCCGAGCGCGCGGGAGAGCTCCAGGGCCCGCCCCGCGTCTCCGTTCACTGCGAAGGCAGCCGTTGCGGCGTCGCGCAGGCTGGACTCCGCCGTGCGTTTCCCGGGCACGGTCAGCCAGGTCGGTCCCGGACTTTCTATCCTCGTCAAACCGACCGCCTGGTTTGGTACCGACCACACCAGGCTCCGTGTGCAGGTGCGTGAAACAGGAGGCGCAGCTTCCGACTCAGGCCCTGCCGGCTGGCCTGGTCGGGGCCTTGGCCGGCGCCTTGCGCGGGGTGCGGTTCTCGGCGCTGACCATCCAGGCGTACTGTTCCAGCTTCTCGATAAAGCCGTGCAGGATGTCGGCGCTCGTCGGGTCTTCCTCGTCGACCGCGTCGTGAACGGCACGGATGTTGTCGACCGCCGCGTCGAGGCGTTCGGTGACCAGGCCGACGGTCTCCGAGGTGTCCACCTCTCCGGCGGGGAACTTGGGCAGGTGGGTGGTCGCCGTGACCGTCTCGCTTCGGCCGTCCGGCAGGGCGTCGAGCGCGCGCATCCGCTCGGCCAGCTGGTCGGTGAATAGTCGGGCATCGTCGATGATCTCGTCGAGCTGGAGGTGCAGGTCCCGGAAGTTCTTGCCCACGACGCTCCAGTGCGCCTGCTTGCCTTGCACGTGCAGCTCGATCAGGTCGACGAGAACGGACTGAAGGTTGGAGCCGAGTTCTGCTGATGCTTTCATGAGTTACGCCTCTTCTCACACAGCGGAAACACGTCTCGACCGCGTCTCGGCCGGTGCCCCCGCTTGGTTTCACACAGCACCTTAGCAGGTGCACAATGTGAGACACAGTGCCGGGATTCAGCGAGCGGTTCGGCCGCGGTCGCCTCCCGGAAAAGTTATCCACAGGTTTGTCCACATGGGGATAATTACACCGTTGTCATTATCCCGTCGCGGGGGTGCGGGACGGGGTCTCGACAGGTGTGACAACCGGGCCGGATAAGGGCGGGATCAGCGCCAGCGGGTGGTCATCAGGAAGCCGACGAAGGCGATCCCGAAACCGACCAGAATGTTCCACGACCCGAAACCAGCGACGGGCAGCGTTCCCTGGCTCACGTAGAAGACGATGATCCAGGCCAGCCCGATGAGCATGAAACCGAACATCACCGGCTTGAACCACACGGCGTTCGGACCGGCCTCGCCGGAGCGGGCGACCTCGGTGCGGGCGGGCTTGCTGCGGGGATTCGAGCGTGACATGCCTGCGATTCTAGCGTCTTTGGCTGGATCGACCGGCAGGCGCCCGGCAGAGAGGACCCACCTCCCCGATTAGAATTGAGACCATGTCCGAGCGAGCAGATCAGCCTCCCGCAGAGGCGACCCGCCACGCCCCCCGCCACAAGAGTCGCCCGCGACTCAGTGCCGTGGGGATCATCGGCGAGGTGCTCATCACGGCCGGCGTTCTCGTGCTCGCATTCCTGGGCTGGCAACTCTGGTGGAATGACATGATTATGGCCGGTCAGCAGTCGAAGGCGGCGGCCGAGATCAGCCAGACCTGGATTGACGACGAGCGGTCCAGTCGCGATCAGGCCGCGGATACCCCGCAGACAACCGACCCGGGGGAGTCGGCCCCGGCCGACTTCGGTGACCCGGTCGTCCGTGAGGCTCCCCCCAGCGCCCAATCCTTCGCCGTGCTCTACGTGCCGCGATTCGGGGCGGACTATCACCGGTCCATCGCCGAGGGGATCGGTAACAATGTGCTCAACAGCTCCCGGTCGGGGATCGGCCACTACCCCGACACCCAGATGCCCGGTGAGGTCGGCAACTTCGCCCTGGCGGCGCACCGCAGCGCTAACGGCGGTGGCATGCACCTGATCAACGAACTCCAGCTGGGCGACGCGATCTACGTTCAGACCGCCGACGGCTATTACACCTACCGGTTCCGCGACCTCGAGTACGTCGCCCCGACCGCGGTCGATGTGATCGCGCCGGTGCCGCACAATCCGGATGTGGCGCCCGTCGACCGGTTCATCACGCTCACGAGCTGCAATCCCCTGCTCTCCACGGCCGAGCGCATCATCGCGTACGGTGTTCTCGAGGCGTGGCAACCGACATCTGCCGGCCCGCCGGCCGAAGTCGCGACCGTTATCAATGCCCAGGCCCAGGCCCAGGGCTAGGAGGCTCGGATGTACGCTGCTCTCTGGCGGGTTCTGCCCGGACCGGTCTGGCTCCGGATCGTGCTGGTGTTCGTGTTGCTCACAGCCATGTTGTTCGTGCTTGCCACCTGGGCGTTCCCATGGGTGGATTCCATTGTCAACAATCAGGAAGTCACGGTAGGAAGCCCATGACCCGCATCCTCGTCATCGATAACTACGACAGTTTCGTCTACACGCTCAACGGCTACCTGATGGAGCTCGGAGCCGAAACGGTCGTGCTGCGCAACGATGCCTTCGAGCCGGAGGAGGCCGCGGCCCGCATCGCGGAATTTGACGGCGTGCTCATCTCACCCGGTCCCGGCAAGCCGTCCGACGCCGGCGTCTCCGTACCGATCGTGCGCGCCGCCCTCGGTTCCGGCCAGCCCCTGTTCGGCGTCTGCCTGGGGCACCAGGCGATTGCCGAGGCCTTCGGGGCCACGGTCACCAACGCCGAAGAACTCATGCACGGCAAGACCAGCCTGATCACGCACGACGGCAGCGACTTCTACGCCGGCGTGCCGCAGCCGTTCTCAGCGACGCGGTATCACTCGCTCGCCGTCGTCGACGGCACCGTGCCGAGCGACCTGATCGTCACCTCACGCACGCAGGGCGGCGTGATCATGGGGCTCCGGCACGTGAGCGCCCCCATTTTGGGTGTGCAGTTCCACCCCGAGTCGGTGCTGACCGAGGGCGGCTACCTGATGGTGGCCAACTGGCTGGCTCTGGCCGGACTGCCCGGCGCCCGGAAGACGGCCCAGGGGCTCACTCCCCTGCTGAAGCTCAGCTGAGGCAGTCAGCCGCCGGGCCGGGACTCAGTCGGCAGCCGGGCCAGTGCAGTAGACCAGCGTAACCTCGGACTTCTGGGGCACGTCGCCCGGAGCGAGGGACTGCTGGGTCACCGGCGAGCCATCCCGCTGGGGACATGTCTCATCGGGTGTGGGGATGGGGAACAACTGCACGTCGGCTGCGGCGAGCATATCGATCGCCGCGCTCAGGAGCTGACCCTCGAGGTCGGGGAGGGCTACGAGGCCGCTGGAGACGATGAAATCGACCGTGACACCAGTTTTTTCCGTCGTCGCGGCGACTGGGTCGGTTCGGAGCACCAGACCGGCGGCGATGGTCGGAGAGTTCTCCCGAGTGACCGACCCCGCGGTGAGGCCGAGGTCCGTCACCGCGGTCTGGGCGTCGGCGAGGGGCAGGTTGGTGACATCCGGAACGTCGACCGGCTGGGCGCCGGTGGAGACATAAACCTCGATCAGGTCGGTCGGCTGGGCGATCGTGCCTGCCGGAGGGTCTGTGCGGATCACCTGGTCCTTGGGCACCGTGGCGCTGGCCTCCTCGGCCCGGATCGCGGCCAGGTCACGGTCCAGAAGTGAATTCTGGGCGTTCTCATAGCTGAATCCGGTGAGCGACGGCACCCGGCGCGAGTTGTCGGGCAGATCAACGCTTGGCGTGAGGCTGAAGGCCCAGATCATGACGGAGAGCACGATGACGATGACGCTGAGGATACCGGCCCAGATCCAGATCACGGGTGGGCGGCGCTGCGTGCGCACCATGGTTTCGTCTTCGGTGAGCTGCTTGAGCGCGAGCTCGGAGCCGGAAGCCGCCAGCGGGGCAGCAGCGAACAGCCCGCCGCTGGAGTCATCGGACGTGTGGTACTCCGGAATCTGCCCTGACCCGGCCAGCTCGACGTCGGTGCGGAACTCCACGGCACTCTGGTAGCGCGTGAAACGGTCCTTCGCCAGGGAATGCAGCACGACGGCGTCGAGTGCGGGGGACACCCGGGAGTTGATCGAGCTCGGTTCGACCGGGGCTTCGCTGACGTGCTGGTAGGCGACGGCCACGGCGGAGTCACCGCGGAATGGAGGGCGACCGGCGAGCATCTCGAACAGGACCACGCCCGTGGAGTAGAGGTCGGTGCGGGCATCCACCGATTCACCCTTGGCCTGCTCGGGGGAGAAATAGGAGGCGGTGCCCAGGATCGCCGTGGTCTGCGCCACGGTCGTCGAGGAGTCGGAGATGGCCCGGGCAATGCCGAAGTCCATCACCTTGACCTGACCTGTCTTGGTGATCATGATGTTGCCGGGCTTGATATCGCGGTGCACGACGCCCGCGCGATGAGAGTATTCGAGGGCTGTCAGAACGCCGACGATGATGCGAACGGCCTCGTCGGGCTGAACCGCGCCCTCGCGGATGATGTCCTTGAGCAGTCGACCGTCGACGTATTCCATCACGATGAACGGGATCTGCGATTCGTGGCCGCCGATCTCGGAGACAGACTCCTCGCCCGCGTCGAAGACGCGCACGATGGTGGGGTGAGCCATACGGGCGGCCGCCTGCGCCTCCTGGCGGAAGCGGGTGCGGAATGCCGGGTCGGCGGCAAGCGATGACTTGAGCAGCTTGATCGCGACCGTGCGGCCGAGCCGGGAATCGGTGCCGATGTGCACATCGGACATTCCACCTCGCCCGAGGAGCGCACCCACCCGGTAACGACCGGCGAGCAGACGGCCTTCATCAGTCAAAGCATTACTCCCAGCTCGCGCACACAGTTCACCGTATTTTAGCCGTACCTTCCTGAGCCTCCGCTACGCCGCCGGGGTGACGGTGACAGGTGTGCTGGACTTCGAGTAGGCCGATGCGACCTGGCCGCAGATGTAGCGGAACTTGACCGTGAAGGTGCCGGCGTCGGGACCCGCGGTGATCTTCGTAGAGGTGGCGTCCGGGCTGATCGGGCCGGGGGAGACGGCGTCGCCGTCGGCCACGACCTCATAGCCGGAGAGGGTCTGGCCGCTTGGGCAGGACTGTGCAGCCCAGGTGACCGTGGCCTCTGCTCCGGCGGCGACCGAGGCGGGGGCGACGGTGGGCGCCGCGGTCGGGTCGTCGGGGGTGACGGCGGGGGCGTAGACCGTGACCGTGATCGTGGAACCCTTCGTCACCGGGCCGGTGGGGTTCACGTCGTAGACGGTGTCGGCGATCTGCTCCGGGGTGGTGGCCGCGTTGCCGGCTTGGACATCCGCTACGAATCCCAGCCCGGACAGCTTGTCGCGCGCCTCCGTGCTGGTCAGTCCCTGGTAGTCGGCCAGACTGACTTCGACGGTGTTGCTCGTTGGGGTCGGCGATGGCGCGGGGGTCGCCGAGGGGGTGGGCGTTTTGCTCGGGGACGGAGTCACCGATGCCGGTGCCGACGTGGTCGGCGTCTCCACCGGCGTCGTGTTGTCCTGTGTGAACAGGGCGATCAGGGTGCCGGTGAGTACGAGCGCGAGCAGGCCGATCAGGCCGATCAGCGGCCAGGTCCACGGGCTGCGCTTCTTTTCCTCGGGTTCCGCCGTCGCGGAGGCACGCGTCGCGGGCGCTCCGGTGGGCAGCACGGTCGTGGCCTGCATTCCGCCGGCGCCGGGCATCAACATGGTCGCGGAGGTGGGCGTGACGCCGTTCATGATGGCAGGCACGGATGCCGCAGCGGCCGCGATGTCGCCGCGGCGGAGGGCTGCGGCGGCACGGGACAGGTGCGCGGCCGAGGCCGGACGGTCCGCGGGGTTCTTGGCCAGGCAGGAGATCACCAGGTTGCGCACCGGCTCCGACACCGTGTCGGGCAGGTCGGGGGCGGTCTCATTGATCTGCGCCATGGCGATCGCGACCTGGGACTCGCCCGTGAACGGCCTGCGGCCGGCGAGGCTTTCGTAAGCGACGATGCCGAGCGAGTAGATGTCGGTGGTCGGCGAGGCGGAGCGGCCGCTGGCCTGCTCGGGTGAGAGGTACTGCACGGTGCCCATGACCTGGCCAGTCGCGGTAAGCGGCACCTGGTCGGCGATGCGGGCAATGCCGAAGTCGGTGATCTTGACGCGGCCTTCGGGCGTGATCAACAGGTTGCCCGGCTTGATGTCGCGGTGCACGAGTCCGGCGGCGTGCGCGGCGTGAAGTGCGGCGGCCGTCTGGGAGACGATGTCCAGCACCTTGTCCGCGGGGAGGACATGCTCGCGCTCGAGGATGGTGGACAGTGCTTCACCGGGTACGAGTTCCATCACGAGGAAGGCGCTGCCGTCTTCTTCGCCGTAGTCGAACACGTTGGCGATGCCTTCGTGGTTGACGAGCGCGGCGTGACGGGCCTCGGCGCGGAACCGCTCGAGGAACCCAGGGTCACCGAGGTACTCGTCCTTGAGAATCTTGATGGCGACCGTGCGACCGATTACGAGGTCGATCGACTTCCAAACCTCGCCCATCCCGCCAATGGCGATCCGGGACTGCAGCTCGTATCGTCCCCCGAAGGTGAGCCCTGATGTGGGTCTCATTTGTTCAGCACCGCCTCTAGTACTTCCTTTGCAATAGGTGCGGCAAGCAGATTGCCGTACCCTGTCTGGCCAAGTCCCCCGCCATTTTCAACGAGAACGGTGATCGCATATTTCGGATCCTCCGCAGGAGCGAATCCGGTGAACCACAGGGTGTAAGGCTCGTCCTCGGCGTTCTCCGCCGTGCCCGTTTTACCTGCCACCTTAACCCCGTCTATTCTTGCATTGCTGGCGGCGCCATCCTGGACTCCGTTGACCATCATTTGGTTCAGTGTTGCCGCCGTTTCGGCGCTCATCACCCGTTTCATTGCTTCCGGCTCGAAGACCTGAATCGGACTCAGGTCCGGTGCGGTCACCTTGTCGACGAGGTTGGGCGTCATCAGCTGGCCGCCGTTGGCGATCGCGGCTGAAACCATCGCCATCTGCAGGGCCGTCGCACGGACATCCGTCTGGCCGAAGGCCGAGAGTGCGGTCTGGGCGTCGTCGAGAACCGTGGGGTACACGCTTTGAGACACGTCGAGGGGGATCGAATAGTCGCTGTTGAAGCCGAACTTCTCGGCCGTGTCGCGAATGGCCTTGTTGCCCAGCTGCAGACCTAGTTCGGCCAGTGGAATGTTGCAGGAGAGACGCAGGGCGGTGGCGAGAGTGACGGTGTCCCCTCCGCCGCAGGTGCCGCCGCCGGAGTTGATGACGACCGCCGACGAGCCGGGCAGCTGGTACGTGGGCGGGTTCGGGAAGGTGCTCTCCGGGGTGAACTTGCCCGATTCCAAGGCGGCCGTCATCACGACCAGCTTGAACACCGAGCCGGGTGGGTTGAGGGTTTTGGTGGCGCGGCTGAGCAGCGGGTTACCGTCGTCGTTCAGCAGCGACTGATAGTTGTCGGTGACCTGCTGGTTGTCGTGCACGGTGAGCAGGTTCGGGTCGTAGCTGGGCTTGGAGACCAGGGCGAGGATGCGACCGGTCGCCGGCTCGGAGACGACGACGGAGCCGGTGAGGTCGCCGAGGGCATCCCAGGCGGCCTGCTGCGCGACCGGGTCGATCGTGACCTCCACAGAAGCCCCCTTGGGGTTCTGGCCGGTGATCAGGGCGTTCATCTTGTCGAAGAACTGGGCGTCGGACGTTCCGCTGAGTTCGCCGTTAAGGGAATGCTCCAGCCCGGTGGGCGCACCGTTGAGCGGAATGAACCCGGTGATCGGGGCGTAGAGCGGCCCGTTGCTGTAGGTGCGCTGAAACTTGTATTCATCGTCGGCGGGCATCGACTGGGCGATCGGCTCGCCCGCGACGAGGATCGGACCGCGTTCGACGGAGTAGCTGTCGTAGAGCGTGCGGGTGTTGCGGGCATCCGCGGACAGGCTGTCTGCCTGGAAGACCTGCACGATTGTCGTGGAGACGAGCAGGGCCACGAACATGAGCATGACCACGATGCTCACTCGTTTGAGTTCACGATTCATCAGACCACCAGCCTGGGTTGGTTGCGCACCGTGTCGGACAGGCGCAGGAGCAGGGCCACGATGATCCAGTTCGCGACGAGGGAGGACCCGCCGGCGGCGAGGAAGGGTGTGGTCAGACCGGTGAGGGGAATCACACGGGTGACGCCGCCGATCACGATGAAGCACTGCAGGGCGATGACGAAGGAGAGACCCACGCCGAGCAGCTTGCCGAAGTCGTCATTGCCGGCGAAGCCGATGCGGAAGCCGCGCGCGACGAGGAGCAGGTAGAGCGCGAGGATCGCAAAGATGCCGGCCAGGCCGAGTTCCTCGCCGAGGCTGGCGATGATGTAGTCGCTTTGGGGGACGGGGGTGATCTCTGGACGCCCCTGGCCCAAGCCCGTGCCGATGAGCCCGCCCTTGGCGAGACCGAAGAGCCCCTGCACCAGCTGGTAGCTGCCGCCGTCGGCCCCGTAGACATCCGGGTTGAGGGCGTCGAGCCAGTTCTGGAACCGGCCGTTGACGTAGTCCAGGGTCTGGCTGGCGATGAGGGCACCGCCGAGGAAGAGGGACATGCCCAGCAGCACCCAGCTGAGGCGGCCGGTGGCCAGGTAGAGCATGACCAGGAATAGACCGAAGTAGAGCAGGGCGGTTCCGAGGTCGCGCTGGAAGATGATCACGGACATGGACAGCGCCCAGACGACAAGGATCGGGCCGAGGTCGCGCAGGCGCGGGAAACGCATGCCAAGAAATTTCTTGCCCACCATGGAGAGGCTGTCGCGGTTGCGCACGAGGTAGCCGGCGAAGAAGACGGCCAGGGCGATCTTCGCGATCTCGCCCGGCTGGAAGGTGGCGAAGGATCCGACGCCGATCCAGACGCGCGCCCCGCTGACCTCGCGGCCGAGGCCGGGAACGAGCGGGAGCAGCAACAGTGCCACACCGACGAACCCGGCGATGTAGGTGTAGCGGAACAGCACCCGGTGGTTGCGGATGATCAGGATGACCGCGATCGCGCAGCCGATGGCCAGGGCGCTCCACACGGTCTGGCGTACGGAGGCGCTGGCCCAGCCGGACTCTTCGTTGGCCAGGTCGATGCGGTAGATCATGGCGATGCCGAGGCCGTTGAGCAGGGTGGCGATGGGCAGGATGAACGGGTCGGCCTCGCGGGCCACGACGCGCAGCACCACGTGCATGGCCAGAACCAGCACCGACAGGCCGGCGCCGAGCAGCACCAGTGTCGTGTCGATTCGGCCGAGCGCGCCGAGCTGCACGAGCACAACGGTGGCCGCGTTGATGCCGCAGGCGATGAGCAGCAGGACCAACTCGAGGTTGCGCAGCTTCTGGGGCAGGTGCAGTCGGCGCACGCGACCTGTGCGGGGCGGGCGCGCAGGCGCATCCGTCGTCGTGGACCGGTTACTGGACGCTGGCATCTTGGAGCCGTTCGACGATGAGCAACGCATCCGCGAGGGAGGTTGCGCTGATGGTTTTTTCGACCTGCTGCCGGTCGTAGACCCGCAGTTCGGACAGCTCCAGGTCGGTGTCCTCGAAGACGGAGGACAGGGAGAGGGGGCCGAGGTCCTGCTGCACGCCCTGGAAGATGGCGACCGTGCTGCCTTCCACCCCCACGTAGTAACGGGACTGGGTCCACCGGTAGCCGAGGAAGCCGGCGCCGACGATGGCCAGAATCAGCAGGATGATGCCGACCAGCCAGGTGATCTTGCGGCGGCGGGCCCGGCGATTGTCTTCCTCGATCAGCTCCGAGAGATAGTCCTGGGAGTCAGGCTCGAAGTGCGTTTCACGCACGGGGTGCAGGCGCAAGCTCGACATGCGCAGCGCCCGGCCGCGGGTGGGCTCCTCGCCGAAGGCGAGGGGAGCGGATGCCGACCCAACCACGGTGGGCATGTCGATGCGTTCGGCGGGTGAGCCGATGTCGACGACGACGATGGTGACGTTGTCAGGGGCTCCGCCGTCGAGGCTTTCCTTGACCAGGCGATCGGCCACGCCCTGGGCGTCAAGTGGGCTGAGCAGGGCCGCGGCGATGCCCGAATTAGAGACCACGCCGCTGAGCCCGTCGGAGCAGATCAGCCAGCGGTCACCGGGGAAGGTCGCAAGGATGGAGGTGTCGATCTCCGGCGCCGATTCGACGTCGCCCAGCACGCGCATGAGCACCGAGCGGCGCGGATGCACCATGGCTTCCGCCTCGGTGATGCGGCCACTGTCGACGAGCCGCTGTACGAAGGTGTGGTCGATGGTGATCTGGGAGAGTTCGCCCTCGCGGAGCAGGTAGATGCGCGAGTCACCGATGTGCGCGATCGCCACCTCGTCTTCCAGCACGATCAGCGCGCTGACGGTGGTGCCCATGCCGGTGAGTTCGGCGTGCTCGAACACGGTCTCGGCGAGCTGCGAATTCGCGGCGATCAGCGCCGCCTGCAGGGCGAACTCGGCGTCTTGCGGGGACTGGAAGTCCCGGTCAGCATCCATGATGCGTTTGGTGGCGATCGCCGAAGCGACGTCGCCGCCGGCGTGCCCGCCCATGCCGTCGGCAACCAGGAAGAGATGGCGCCCGGAATAGCCGGAGTCCTGGTTGTTGGACCGAATCTTTCCAACGTGGGACGCGGCCGCGCTGTGACTGACTGTCGCCATGCAGCTACCGCCGAAGCTCGAAGCTGGTTGCGCCGATCTTGACGGTGGTGTTCAGGGGGACCGGGGTCGGCACGGCCAAACGGTTGCCATCCAGGAAGGTGCCGTTGGTCGAATCGAGATCCTGGATCATCCACTTGTCATGCCAGAGCATCAGACGCGCGTGGTGGGTGGACGTGTAGTCGTCACGGATGACGAGGCTCGAGTCGCCCGACCGCCCGATCGTGATCGAGTCGCCGGTGAGCGGGAACTCAGTGCCGGACTTCGGGCCGGAGGTGATCACGAGGCGGGTCGCGTTCTGGCTGGTGGCCTTGTCGTCCACGGCGGTGAACGCCGGGCCAGGCCGAGCCGTGAACTGCTCCGTCGGCGCGGAGGCCGCGGCGGCGGGAGGCTGGGTGGCGCTCGGCACGGGCGTGGCGCTCGGGAACGCGGCGGGCGCGCCGGCCGAGCCAGCGACATCCGCCTGCATCTTGCGGGCGCGCTGGCCGAACAGGTCGCTGCGCAGGGCATAGACGATGCCGAAGATGAAGAGCCAGAGCACCAGCAGGAAGCCGAGGCGCAGCACCAGCAGGGTGAGCTCACTGACGCTCATGCGGTGGGTCCCCAGAATCCGTCCATGTCGTGACGTTCGCGGCCGCCGTCGCGGTGACGCTCGGTCACCGGCTCGGAAGAGGATGCCTGCGCGATGACCCGGAAGACGATGCGGGTGCGGCCGATGGTGACGACTGAATCGGGCTCGAGGATGGCCTGCGTGACCGGTGAACCGTTGAGCTGGGAGCCGTTTGTCGAGCCGAGGTCGCGCACCTGGGCACGGGAGCCGTCCCAGAGGATCTCGACATGCCGGCGAGAGGTGCCGGAGTCGTCGATGGTGATGTCGGCGTCGCTCCCGCGGCCGATGACGGTGTGCGACTGCGTCAGCGGATAGCGCTTGCCGTTGACCTCGACCACGGGGATCCAGGCGACGCTGCCCTTGATCGTGCTGGAGTCGATCTGGACCATGCCCTCACTGAGGCCGCGATCCGCGGACAGGGTGATCGAGACGCCGCCGGCGAACTGGTAACGCTGCTCGCGGCCGTGCAGCTGCACGAGTTCGGTGAGTTCGTCGAGGAGGGTCTGGCCAAGGGCGGACATGCGCTGGAAGTCGGCATGGCTCATTCGCACCGTGAAGCGATTGGGCGCGAGAATGCGATCGCGGGACACGACCGCTGCTTTTGTGTCGAGTTCGCGACGCAGTGCTGAGGTGATTTCAACCGGTTGCAGCCCCGACCTGAAGGTCTTGGCGAACGCACCGTTGACGGCGCGTTCGAGACCCTTTTCAAAACTATCCAGAATGCCCACAGGTCTCCCGATCCGATCCTTTCGGCTATGAGCATGTTACTTGTCTCAAGTGTTAACTCACCCGCCGGGCAATACCCGGTGAGGGTTGTCATCCTACGGGAGCCAGTCCGGGTCACCATGTCGGGCGCATATCGGGCGCGTGTTCAGGATGTTCGGCACGCCGCGAAGACCTGTGTTCGCGCGGCCTGCCTGTCTCGAATGGCGTTGTGCCCTCGGAAAGTGCTAATCTGCCTAAGTTCGCGCGAGTGGCGGAATTGGCAGACGCGCTGGCTTCAGGTGCCAGTGTTCGAAAGGACGTGGGGGTTCAAGTCCCCCCTCGCGCACAGTGGATGTTTCAGGAAATCCAGGAATGGTTGTCATGAAATCCAAGTGGACAGGTCGGTTGAGCAGAAATGCTCAGCCGGCCTTCTTCTTTTAATGACTCAGTGCGCGTTCGGTGGCCGTTTTAACGCTCGCCGCTCGGGGGTTTGCGCTTTAAACGCCAATCAGCCTGCTGGTGGGCAAGCTGAAGCGTTCGGTGCGCGGGGTGACGTTCGGAATTGGCGTTGGTTTCTGCTACTGCGGCGGTGCCAGGGCGGGAAGTGCGCTGTGTTTATTCAACGGTGTTCCGGTGGCTTCTTTGCGTCGGTGTTCTCGGGAGAGACTCTCGCCGCTGTCACGTTCGGCGGTCTTCACGAAGAAGTCGAATATCTTCCGCAGGTTCGATGACACGGCGGCGATGGTCGCCGCGAGGTAATTGAAGGCGAACTTCTGGAGGTGCTTCACGGCCAACCGGGGGTCCTGATTCCGTTCGGCTGGGGCTCCGGCATCCATCGGGATGGTGACGGTCACTGGTGTGACGGGTCTGGTGACGCGCTTGCCACTGGCACGGTCGATTGCCATGTAGGTGCCGGGAGTAGGAGTGAACACTCATTGCCGGGCCGGAGGCATGGGTTCGATATCCTAGGAACATTGAGATGTCCTAAGAAAAGACGAATAGCCCCTATCTGCGAAATGGGGTTGCCTATGGCCAGCA
The DNA here is from genome assembly GCF_004402575.1 of Cryobacterium sp. TMT2-4. Classification (NCBI taxonomy): domain Bacteria; kingdom Bacillati; phylum Actinomycetota; class Actinomycetes; order Micrococcales; family Microbacteriaceae; genus Cryobacterium; species Cryobacterium sp. TMT2-4. The sequence goes on from NZ_SOGE01000044.1 coordinate 67,376, forward strand.
TCAAGGAATCGAAGGTGGCGGCACTGAGAGAACTAACGAAGACCAATCTGGATAAGCAGGGATTCGGAGGCCTCGATGATGAAGCCAAGTCTTGTTACGCATGGCCCCTACGATTCACACCGGCAGTGGGCACTGTCTTGATCGTTCTCGGATTGATTTTGCAGTCGCCTATCATTCTTGGATTGGGTGCAATCGTTCCTCTCACAGGGGCACTATTTCCCCGTGGCATGATTCTCGATCTGGTCTATAACTTGGTCGTTCGCCATATGTTTCGCGCTCCGGCGCTTCCCCCCACGCCGAGTCCACGACGGTTTTCCTACCTGCTGTCCACCGTGCTACTTGCAGGTGCGGCCTTGTCCTTCTATTTCGGATTATCAGCGCTGGGAATCGTGCTGGGAGGAATGGTAGCTCTCGGCGGCACAATTCTCACCACGACCCATTGGTGTCTCGGATCGTGGTTGTACAGACTAATTCTTCCTCACGCAGCAGCAAGGTGAAAAGGTCGGGTCCACGCCGCAGAACCACAGCTCGGTCGGGTTGCCTCATCAGGAACTGTCAACGGCGTTATGGGAAGCTATCCGTTCGTGAGGCACCCGGCCGTCCCGTGACAACTCATGGTCGAACTAGCCAGCAACCGAGCTCGCCGCATCAGCGGTCGCTTTCTCTTCGGCAAGAACTTGGCGATCGCGGCCGCACGGGATGTTCACGCCACGCCGACTGTCGCCCACGGCGACAATCGCTGTTAGCTCGCGCGCTCCGGAGGTTCGTGCTGATCCCAACGCGACGAGCTCAGCGCAGGGGCCACCCGTGAAATGATAAACGTTGACGCCGACGTGGATATGTCCCGTGGCATCACAAACGGCAGCCCTGACTGTGTGTACGCCGCCTTCAACGTCCGTGTTGGCGCCAATTGCCTCTTCCGCTTTCGCTTTCGCTTTCGCAATGAGTTCCAGGTCGTCACCGGTGAGTTGGCGCACATCCATTCCAGCATTCGCTGTTGGGACGCCCGTCGCCGACGTATGTGCTGGATCTATATCTACCTGGTGCCCGATAGCCGGACGTTCACCGATCAAGGGTCACCGGCACGAACCGGGCGCGGCCAGGACTACGAGAAGCGCTGGCTGCATGCCGGGCCGGGGACACGCTTGTGGCCACCAAGCTCGACCGCCTCGCCCGGTCACTGCGCGACGCGAAAGACTTCGTCGATGACCAGAAACTGCACCACACCACACACGGGTGTAGGCGGTTCAGGAAGGCGTTCCAGCTTTCGTGGCGCTCGCGGGCGCTACAGCGCGGTGGAGCCAGCGGAGGCGTGTCCCTCGATTCCATGAATTTTCAGAAGATTTTCGTCGAACGCCAGAGCATCGGCAAGATCATTCAGAAGAATCGCGAGGAACTACGCAACCAGCACACGGGGTCAGGCCGAAGTTTTGAGTTTTGCAATCAACCCACAGCGAACACGATGGGTTGATTGCCGTCCACCCAGTCGAACAGAAAGGCCCCCGAGAGATTGGGGGCCTTGTGTCGTTCCGGTAGTTTCAGCCCCGGTGGTCGAGCCCGTCGAGACCCGGCGACCCGTCCCGCCCTACAGGTTCGCCCGCTTGCTCGGCAGAGCGATCAGTGTCCGCTTCGGGTCAACCTCCACCGGTGGCCGCAACCAATGCTGAGTTCCGGTGCGGCTGATCGTCCAATGCTGGTTGTGCAGCAGCAGATGGTGGGGATGACAGAGGAGTACCCCGTCGGCGAGGTCGGTGTTGCCGTTGCCTTTCAACCACTCGTTGATGTGGTGGGCTTCGCTCCAGGCCGGTGATCTGTCGCAGTCGATCCAGAGGCATCCGCCGTCACGCACGGCCATCGCGGCGCGCTGTTTCTCGGTGAAGAGTCGTTCGTCGCGGCCGACGTTGATGATCTGCCCGTTGTCGTCGAATTTGATGCCGCGGGTGCCGGCGTCGCAGAGCAGCCGGTCGATGGTTTCCTGGGAGATGGGGAAAGGGTGGCCCTCGATCTGCCCGTGAGCGGCGGGTTCGGCCGGCCCGTGTTCGTTGACCTGCTTAGTCGAAGGTGGAGAGCACGAACTCGCCATCTTCGGGCGCGAACAGCCCGCTGAGTCGCACGTTGCCGTTGCCCAGCCGGTAGACCCGCAGGTAGCGGTCGTCGTCGGCCTGCTTCTCGCGGGCGGCGATGCCGGCCTCATCGAGCCGGTCGCGCATCCGTCTCGCCCGTTTGAAGACCTCGTCGGCATTCAGTGACGACGCCTCGGTGAGTAGCGCTTCGAGTGCCGCACCGAGCTTCTCGGCGGTGACCGCGGCGTCGATCTGGCCGAGCCCTGAGCGGATCGACTCGGCCGCGTCGACGGAGAGGGTTCCGGCGGTGACGGCCCGGGCGATCGGCGCCTGCCACGGCACCTTCGCCTCGAATTCGGCGACCTCGGCGGCATCCCTGTCGGGCGAGGAGAGCGCCGCCTCGACCTGCTTCTCGGCTGCTTCGGCATCAGCCATCATGGTGCTGACGGCGACCATTTTGTAGGCGTCGCCCTTCGAGGAGCCGGTCCACTTCTGGATGAGGGCCTCCGGCGAGAGAAACCCCTGCTGCGCCGCCAACCCGGAGTGGCCCAACTCCGGCCGGGACCGGCGGGCGATGGTGCCGGCCATCCACGCGGCGCGGGTGTCGAGCAGGCGGCGAGCCGCCGCGATCTGCTTCTGACCGGACAATACTGCGGCATCAGCCAGCGCCTCATAATCGGCACTCGAGGAACCCAGCAGGGCGACGGCCTCGGCCGCTTGCCTGAGGTCATCCGCGAGATTGATCATGATACGAGGATACCTCAAAGCGAACACAGAGTTGATAGTCTGTCAGTATTTAGAGACTCGATTCAGAGTTTATCTCGAAGGTTTGTTCACAAGTTCAGAGAGCGGCTCACCGGGTCTCGACCAGCCCGACCACCGTGGATTCGACTGACGGGTTGGGGTGGGCGATCCGAGGGGGACATCCGTCGTCTACGCTCGGGCTATGTCCAGACCGGCGCGACCTGCTCCCCGTGACCTCGTGGTGGGGTGGCCCGACGTGCCGTCGGCGGGCGCCGTCGGCGAGGTGGCCCGTCAGTTCGCGGTGAACGTGCAGGCCGCAATCGGCAAGCGGAGCGTGCGCGCCGTGGCGCGCGATGCCGGGCTCGACCACACGACACTGCTCTCGGTGCTGCACGGGCGGTCCTGGCCGGACCTGGCGACCGTGGCCCGTCTGGAGAACGGTTTGGGTGTCGACCTGTGGCCGGGGCGCGTGGGCCCGCCGTAGGGCCGCCGATTGAGACCTGCGCCGCGAGGCGGGCAGGCCGGCCTGGCAGACGTCGAAGATACGTCTATCCACAGCCTTGTGGATAACCTTGTGGACAGCAGAGTGAAATGTGGCTTTTGCCCGCATAATTACTGGAACGCCCGGTGTGGATAACTACGCGTGAAACCTGTGGACGACTGCCATAATCGACTTTTATCGCTGTCGGGAATGGCAAGATGCCCAGCTCCGAATACCTCAAATACAGGTTCGAATTTCGGGTGCTCAGCGAATCTCGGTGAGGTAAGTCGTGTAGCCGGCGCTGCGCATCGCGGTGATGATCGGCTCGGTGCCGCCAGGTTCGGCGATAGCGATCATGGCGCCGCCGCCCCCGCCACCGGTCAGCTTCGCTCCGAGGGCGCCGGCGCGGCGGGCGATTGCCACGAGTGACTCGATCTCCGGGCTCGACACCTGTAGCGCGTTGAGCAGTCCCTGATTGATGTTCATCAGTTCGCCGAGCTCGGCGATGTCGCCACGGCGGAGCGCGTCTACCCCGGCCAACACCAGCCCGTCGATCTGGCTGAAGATCGCGTCGTAACGCGCGGGGTTGCGCTGCCAGGCGCTGCGCACGAGGCCCACGGTCTGCTTCGTCAGCGACTCCACCCCGGACAGCCCGATGACGATGGGGATCGGGTGGGGAGTGAAGATGTCGCGGATCGTGTGGCCGCCCGGGGCATCCGATCTCTGGAAAAGAACCGACCGGCCGAAGGTGGCGACGGTGTTGTCGATGCCCGACGGGGTGCCATGCACGATCTGTTCGCACTCGAAGGCGAGGCTCGAGACCTCGGCGTCGCTGATCGTGAGCTGGAAGCTGTCGGCGACGGCGCGGATCAATGCCACCGCGAACGCGGCGGAGGCACCCAGGCCGCTGGCGCGCGGCAGGTGAGAGAACACGTCGACCCGAAGGCCGGCGTCGGGCACGCCGAGCCGGGTGACGATCAGCGCCGCCACCCGGTGCGAGAGGTCTGCTCGGATCGGTTCGCGCACCGAGCCGTCGACGTCCCGGTCGGCGATGACCGGTTCGCGGAGCGACGCCTGGCGGGTGACCTGCGCGCGCACCGACAGACCGATCGGCGCGGCGATCGCGTGGTAGCCGTAGACGACGGAATGCTCGCCCATCAGGATGATTTTACCGTAGCCGACGTGGGCATCCGAGCCGGGGGCGCCGGGGGTGAGGGCAGCAGCGCACGTGGCGGAAGCGCTGGGCGTAAGGGTGGCAGTGGGTGCGGGGTGAGCCGCGGGCAAGGCGACGACGGCGGCGGTGCCGTACCCGGCATCCGGCGCGGCCGGCTCAATAACCCGGTCGCCGTCACTGCTCTCTTCGAGGGCCTGCATGATCTGGCGCGCCTTCCACACCTTGATCTCGCCGTCGGCAATGAGCCTCTCGACGACCTCCTCGAACCGGGCTCCACTGGCGTCGGCGGCAGCCGCCACGGCCCGCGCGTGCAGGCGCATGTGGCCGTGCTGGATGCCGTTGGTCGACAGGGCCTTGAGGGCGGCCAGATTTTGGGCCAGCCCCACGGCGGCCATCACCTCGGCCAGCTCGGGCGCTGAAGACACCCCGAGGATCGTGTGGGCGAGCCGTACGGCCGGGTTCGACTCCACCTGGCCGCCGACCGTGCCGACCTTCAACGGGATGGTCAGTTCGCCGACGAGATCGCCGGCGTCGTTCACGCTCCAGGTGGTGAGCGGGCCGTAGCCGTCGCCGCGGCCGGCGTAGGCGTGGGCCGCCGCCTCGATCGCCCGCCAGTCGTTGCCGGTGGCGAGGGCGACGGCGTCGATGCCGTTCATGATGCCCTTGTTGTGCGTGGTGGCCCGGTAGGGATCCATGGCCGCGAACTCGTTTGCGAGCACGATACCGTCGCGCACGCGTTCGCCGGGGAAGTCGGCGGTCTCGAGCAGCGCGTGCGGGATCACAGCACGGGCGCGCACCAGGGCCCGGTCGGTGAGGTTGGAGAGGATGCGCAGGAACACGCGGCCGCCGCTGATCTCCTCGACCAGTGGGGCGAGCCGTTCGCACATCGAGTTGACGAGATTGGCGCCCATCGCATCGCGGGTGTCGACCAGCAGGTGCACTACGAGCAGTTCGCCGTTCTGCGCCGTCGCACCGCGCAGGAAGACCTCGATGCCGCGGGCGCCGCCGCCGCGCGCCACCATTTTCGGATGCCCGCTGTCGGCCAACGCCACGAGCTCGTCGCCGCGCGCGAGCAGGTCAGCCTGGGCGCGCTCGGGGTCGATAAGGTCGACGACCTGGATCTGGCCGATCAGCAGCGGCTCGTCGGCGACGCTCGTGAACCCGCCGGCCTGGCGCACCAGCCGGGCCGCGGAGCTGACCGCGGCGACGATCGAGGGCTCTTCGACCACCATCGGCACCAGGTGGTCCCGGCCGTTGATCTGAAAGTTCAGGCCGAGTCCCATCGGCATTGAGAAGACGCCGATCACGTTCTCGATCAACCGGTCGGCGGCCTCCACGTCGAGGGCGGACGTTCCGTCTGCGAGGTGCGCGGCGGCATCCGTCGACAGGACACCACGTTGCCGGAGGAGCGCGATGCGTTCACTGACCGACAACTGGTAGAAGCGGGGGATGCGGGACCGGCTCATGACGCGGTGCCTCCCTGTAGGCCGGCGGCGAAGAAGCCGAGCGGGACGATGGCGGCCCCGGCCCGGGCGAGTGCCCTGGCGAGTCGCTCGGTGGGTTCTCCAGCGTAGCTAAAGGCCAGACCGACGTCTCCGCCGCCGGCCCCGCTGGTCTTGAAGATGCCGCCCTTGCGCCGGGCGAGGGCGTGTAGTTCACGGTGTCGCTCGCTCACGATGCCGGCCTGGGCATGCGCGTCGAGTTGGGTGAGCGCCGCGAAGTAGTCGGAGGCGAGGCTCAGAAAATCGGCCGGGATGGCCAGCGCCGCCTCGGCCTGTTCGGCGAGGTGTTTCAGCCGGTCGAGGTCGGCCCGGTGCCGGGCGGGGTTCTCGGCAGCGTAGTCGGCCACGCGGCCCACCAGACGGGTGGTCAGCGCACCCTCGCCGGTGACGACGGCCGAGATACAGAGCTCCTCCGGCCAGCGCAGAGGCACCACTGCGGCACCCGGGGCATAGCGGATCAACCCGCCGTGCACGCTCGCGGCCACGTCTCCGCCGCTGCCGGCGCCGTTCTGCGCGCTGCGGTGGGCGGCGTGGGCCAGGCGGAACAGCTCGTCCCGGTCGAGCGTCAGGCCCAGGGCGCGGGCCAGGGCGTCGGTCAGGCCGGCAGCGGTGGCGGCGCTGGAACCGAGGCCGAGCTTGTGGCCGCCCCGGGACAGCGCGCTGCTGTCGATGGTGATGGCGAGCGGGGCCTGACTCTGCGGCAGCACCCGCGCCTGCAGCGCAGCGGCCTGCACGGCGACGCGCACCTGGTCGAAGACGCGGAGGTGGTCGCGCTGCTGGTCGGTGAGCCCGGCCGGGAGGGCGCCACCCGTGCCCAACACCAGGTTCCGGATGCCCAAATTGGACGCGCTGACCTGCCAGGAGCCCGTGGGTGACTCGTCGACCGTCACCTCTACGCGTCGGTCGACGGAGGTGAGCAGGGCCGGCGCGCCCTCGAGCACGGCGTACTCGCCCAGCAGGAAGAGCTTGCCGGGCGCGGACGCCCGGATCGTCGGCTTCGGCGGAGGCGTCGGCAGAGTCGTCGCCATGGTCATTCCAGCCGGCAGGCGGCCGGGCCGAGCGCGCTGATGCGCGCCTCGAGCACGCCGGGCACGAGCACCATCGCCCGCTGAACCGCGGCGGCGTCGCCGGGCAGGCAGAGCACCTTGACTTGCGGCCCGGCGTCGATGGTGAAATAGGCCGGCACGCCCTGGGCGCGAAGACCCGCCACGGCGTGCATCGCGGCGACGGTCGCGGCGTTCCAATAGATCAGTGCGGGTCGGGTCGTGAGCATCAGGGCGTGCAGTTTGAGGCAGTTGTACTCGGAGAGCTGCCCGAGCCGGGCGAAATCGCGGTCACGGATGGCGGAGCGCATCTCGTTGAGGTCGTCGTCGGCCGAGTCACGCCAGGCCTGGTAGAACGGCGAGGAGGCCTTGCTCTCGTTCATGCCGATAGTGGAATTTATCGATTTCTCGCCGTGCTCGGTGATCGCCACGACGACCGCCAGCGGCCAGTCCGCCCGGTCGAGCAGCTCTTCCGCGTAGGCGTCCGATCCGTCGGCGGCGGTGCCGGCGTGCATCTCGGCGAAGCCGCCGAAGATCGAGCGGGCGGCCGAGCCCGAGCCGTGCCGGGCCAGGATCGACAGTTCCCGGTCGGCCAGGGTGAGGCCGGCGGCGCCGGACGCGGCAACCGCGAGGGCGGCGAAGCCGGACGCCGACGAGGCGAGGCCGGCCCCGGTCGGAAAGTTGTTCGTCGACGTCACGATGGCGTTCAGTCGGGCGGCGGACAGGCCAATGCTGGCGGCATGCCCACGCACCAGGTCGAGAACGTGACTGATGCGCGTGGCCGGGATGCGGCATCCGGCCAGCCACAGTTCATCGGCGACCAGACCGGGCGTGAAGGTGACGCGGGTGTCGGTGTAGAGCGCGTCGAGCGTGACCGAGATGGAGCCGACCGCGGGCGTGTTCAGGGCGGCGTCGCGCTTGCCCCAGTATTTGACGAGGGCGATGTTGCTGTGCGCGCGGGCCACGGCGGTGGCGCCACCATCGATGGGTTGGTCCACAGTGGTGCTCCGATCGGGTTCACTCGATTTTAGTCGCTTCCCGGGGGGCCGCACCGCCGTGATCGGGTCGGTTCCGCCTGACGATCTGATCCTGGTCACCACTTTCACCAACCGATCCGTTGATAATGGAGTGGTGCGTTTGAGACCCGGTGTGGGTGAACAACCACGCCAAACCTGAAGAGGGAACTGTTGACGCCTGGAATTAGTGGATTCTCCCTGTTCGTGCCGCCCTACCGGGTGCAGCTCGAAGCCTGGTGCGACTGGAACGACCAGCCGTGGGGGAAGGTCCGGAACGTCGTTGGACGCAGCTTCCGCATGCGCGGCCCAGGCCAAAGTGTCTACACGCTCGCGGCGAACGCGGTGTGGCGTTTGATCCGCGACTACGACATCGACCCCGGTCAGGTCGGCCTCCTGGCCCTCGGCACCGAATCCAGCAGCGACAACTCGGCCGGTGCGGTCATCGTCAAGGGCATGGTCAACGATGCCCTCACCGCCCATGGCATGCCGCTGCTCGCGCGCGACTGCGAGGTGCCCGAGTTCAAGCAGGCCTGCCTCGCCGGCGTCTACGGCATCAAGGCCGCCCTGCGCTACCTGGCGACGGATGGCGTGGGCCGCCAGGCCATCGTCGTCTCCGCCGACATCGCCGAATACGCTCGCGGCGGCAGCGGCGAGCCCACCCAAGGTGCAGGCGCCGTCGCTGTGCTCCTGGAAAGCGAGGCCCGACTGCTGGAAGTAAATCTGGCCGGGTCCGGCAGCGACTCCGACTACCGGGTGGCCGACTTCCGCAAGCCGTTCGCGCGCTTCCGCGGGCAGCCGCCCCGCGACGACGGGCAGATGCAGGACCTGCCCGTGTTCAACGGCCGGTACTCGACCAGCTGCTACATCGACGCGACCCACCACGCGATGACGGCCATGCTGGGAAAGCGCCCCGGCAATTCCCTCGATTACTTCAACGAGGTCGACCGGGTGTTCATGCACCGCCCGTACCACCAGATGCCGGCGACCGGCTGGGTGATGGCCTACCTGTTCACGCTCGCGGCCGACGAGGAATCGGGCCGCGACCAGCTGCGCGCGCACTGCGCGGATGCCGGGATCGACGCCGACCTCCTGCTCGCCGAGATGTGCGCACCCTCGCCGTTCCACGGAAACGGGGCCGACATCGGCGAGATCATCGGTGACGTCTTCCCGCTGTCCCGCCGCCTGCGCCAGCACCTGCGCAGCACCGAAGTCTGGAACACCCTGGTCAGCGAGAAGCTCGGCCTCGGCTCGGACGCCATGCGCGACCTGGGCAACCTCTACACGGCCGCACTGCCGGCGTGGCTCGCATCCGGTCTGCAGCACGCACTGACGGAGGGGCTCGAGCTCGCCGGCCAGGAGTGGCTGGCGCTCGGCTACGGCAGCGGCGACGCCGCCGAGGCTCTCCCGATGCGGGTCGCCGAGGGTTGGCAGGCCGCCGCCGCACGCATCAACTTCGAGACCGCCCTGCACGGCCCGGTCGACCTGACCGAGGCGCAGTACATCGCGCTGCACGAGGGGCGCCCCGGTGACCTCGTGCCGGCCCCGGCCGAGGACCAGTTCGTCGTCGACCACCTCGGCACCGCGAACGGCCCCGACTTCTACGACCAGGGCATCGAGTATTACCGCTACGTGCCCCTTACCGCCTGACGTTCTTGCCGCCTGACGCGCGATTCAATCCCCTGAGCGCGCGAACCAATTCGACGGAGATTTTGCTCAGGAACCCGGTTTTTCGCACCGATCGGGGTGATCCCGGCAAAATCTCCGTCGAATTGGTGAGGTCGGCACCGTGAGCACGGGCGGCCCAGAAAGCCGAGCTGGCTGAGCGCCAGGCCGCTTTCCGGGAGTCGCTGAGGTCGTGCCGAAATCAACCCTGCACCTAGAGCGCAGATCCGAGTAAAGTCGGGCCATGAAACCCCGAATCCGACTCCTGTCCTGCGTCCTCGCCGCCATCCTCGCCGCCTCGGGCGTGCTTGCCGCTGGTGCTCTACCGGCATCCGCCGCACCCACGGCCCCGGCCAACAAGTACGTCGCCTTGGGCGACTCTTACGCGGCCGGGCAAGGCGGCGGTGACTACGTGGACAGCTGCCTGCAGAGCCCGAACGGCTACCCCGCCCTTCTGGACGCGGTGAAGGGCACGAACCTGCTGCGCAACGTCAGTTGCAGCCTGGCCACCACCGGGACTGTGACCACCACGCAGCTGTCGTCCCTGAACCGGGGGACCACCCTGGTGACACTTACCGTGGGCGGCAACGATCTGAATGTGGCCGGCGTGGCGGCGGCGTGCGCGTCCGCGGATCCGGTCGCGTGCGGGAACGCCATCTCCACCGCCGGCGCCCTGATCTATTCCGGCGAGCTTACAGCCCGTCTGGCCGACACCTACGCGCGCGTCGCGGCGGCCGCCCCGAATGCCCACGTGGTCGTCACCGGCTACCCGCTGCTCTTTGCCCCCTCGGCTAACCCGCTGATCGCCCAGCTCAACGGGGCAACCATGCTGCTAAACCAGACCATCCAGGGCGTCGTAGCCCAGGCCCAGGCAATCCGACCGAACTCCAGCATCGAATACGTCGACGTGTCCGCGGCTTTCGCGGGCCACGGCATCGGAGACGTCGACTCGTGGGTCTACTTCGCCGGTCCGGATGCCTTCCACCCGACCCCCGCCGGCTACCAGGCCTACGCGGCGGCCATCCAGGCGGCGCTGTAACTCGGTAGCAGTCCCGGTTTCCGGCTCCCCGGGCACTGGCCTGCCGACGCCGCGAACGAATTCGACGGAGATTTTGACGAAAATCGACCTATTTCATGTGAAACGCGGTCACTATCGCGAAATCTCCGTCGAATTGGTTATTGCCAGAGCGACGGACGAGGGGCCGGGGCCAGGGCCAGGGCTAGAAACGAGGGAGGGCCCCCGACGATGTGCCGTGGCCCTCCCCGCGGAAGCGAACTAGTCGTTCGGCTCCAGGAACTCGGTGGTGTGCGCGATCGTCGGGATCGAGGACGTGATGACGGTGCCGTCGGCCCGTCGCCCGCCCTCGACCAAGGTCCGAGAGGGTGCTCCCGGGTCGCGCGGGCCCTGGTGGGTCAGCGCGACCGTGATGGGCAGGCCCATCCGCACGATGACGGAAACACCGCGCACGGACAGCATGACGTCGACGCCCTCCTCGATCGTGAGGTTGACCTCGCTCTGCCGCACGTCCACGCGCAGCCGGGTTCCCCGGAGCGTGACGCGGAAGGTCAGCGCCTCCCAGGTCTCAGGCAGTCGCGGGTCGAGGGTGATCTTGCCGCCGTGGTCGCGCATGCCGCCGAAGCCGTAGACGAGCGCGCTCCAGACACCGCCGGCGGATGCCACGTGAACGCCGTCCGCCGCGTTGTGGTGCAGATCGGCGAGGTCGACGAACAGGCCCGAGGTGAAGTATTTGAGCGCCAGCTCGTGGTAGCCGACCTCGGCCGCGATGATCGACTGCACGACGTCGGACAGCGTCGAGTCACCCGTGGTGATCGGGTCGTAGTAATCGAAGTCGGCACGTTTCTGCTCCGGCGTGAACTGGTCACCCTGCAGCAGGAGGGCGAGCACGACATCCGCCTGCTTGAGCACCTGGAAGCGGTAGATCACGAGGGGGTGGTAGTGCAGCAGCAGCGGGCGGTTGGCGGGCGGCGTCTGCGAGAGGTCCCAACGTTCCTTCTCCAGGAACTGCGCGTCCTGCGGGTGGATGCCCAGGGTCTTGTCAAAGGGGATGTGCATTGCTTCCGCGGCGAACGACCACTCGATGATCTCGGCCTCGCCGAGCCCGAGGCGGGCGACCATGAAGTCGTAGGAGGCGATGTCGACCTCGCGCAGTCTGCGCACACTGGTGACCGCGTCCCGCAGGTTCGAGCGGGCCATGATGTTCGTGTAGAGGTTGTCGTTGACGACGGTCGTGTACTCGTCGGGCCCGGTAACGCCGTGAATGTGGAAGACGTCGTTGCCGTTGCCGCGCCAGAAGCCGAGGTCGGCCCACATGCGCGCCGTCTCCACCAGGATGTCGATGGCCTCGCGGGAGAGGAAGTCCTCATCGCCGGTGGCCGACACGTACTGGGTCAGCGCATAGGAGATGTCAGCGTCGATGTGATACTGCGCGGTGCCGGCGGCGTAGTACGCGGACGACTCCAGGCCGTTGATCGTGCGCCACGGGAACAGCGCGCCCAGCTGGTTCAGTTCGGTGGCGCGCATCCTGGCGTGCTCGAGCATCGCGTGCCGGAACCGCAGCGCGTTGCGCGCGGCGTTCGGTGACGTGTAGGTCAGGAAGGGGAGCACGTACACTTCCGTGTCCCAGAAATAGTGACCGCCGTAGCCGGATCCGGACACGCCCTTCGCGGACACGCCCTGGCCGTCGGCTCGCATGGACGCCTGCGCGAGCTGAAAGAAGTTCCAGCGGGTGGCCTGCTGGAGGGCAGGCTGGCCGGCGAGTTCGACATCCGTGCGCGCCCAGAAGGCGGTGAGCCAGTCGCGCTGCTCGGCGACGTACTGCTCGGTTCCGGCTGCGACGGCGCGGTCGAGCGTGCGGTCGCACCGGTCGGCGAGCTCGTGCGTGGGCACGCCGGTGGAGGTGTGGTAGCTGAGGGTCTTGGTCAGTCGGATGGACTGGCCCTGCTTGGCCTTGATGCGGTAGACGTGCTTGGCGAGGTCGTCGCCGATGTGCGAGGCCTCGTCGTACTCATTGAGCGTCTCAAGCTGGTGGTCGGCGGCGCAGGCGATGGTCATGCCCGAGTTCGTGCAGCGGAAGCCGAGGATGTAGCGGCCCTCGGATGCCCGTTTGAAGCGGGGGCGCAGCACCCGGTCGGTGAACGACTCGGCCCTACGCGGGTCGAAGTCCTTGCCGTTGGTGGGCTTCGGGGCGTCGTACTCGCCGATGCCGTCCTGGCGGTTGAGGATCTGGCTGGAGATCACGACCGACGCGTCGGCGTCCAGCATGGTGACCTCGTACTCGAGGATTGCGAGGTGGCGTTCCGTGAACGACACCAGGCGGCGCGACTGGATCAGCACGCGCTTGCCCGAGGGCGTGCGCCATTCGAGGGATCGGGAGAGGATGCCGCCGGCGAAGTCGAGGCGGCGCTCATAGCTGAGCAGATCCGCGAGGGTCAGGACGAGCGGCTCGTCGTCGACGTAAATGCGAATGATCTTGGCATCCGGCGCGTTGACGATCGTCTGCCCGACGCGTGCGAAGCCGAAAGCCTCTTCCGCGTGCCGGATCTGCCAGGTCTCGTGGAACCCGTTGATGAACGTGCCGTGGGCGTGGCCGTCCCGGCCCTCGTCCACGTTGCCGCGCAGGCCGAGGTACCCGTTGCCGATGGCGAACAGCGTCTCGGTGCGTCCCATGTCGTCACCCGAGAAGTCCTTCTCGACCAGGGCCCACTCGTCGATCGGAAATCGGTTGCGGTCGAGCGGGTCGTTCGTGTCGGTGATCCGGTTCATTCTCCGGCCTCCGTTTCGACGTTGGGGAGCAGCTCGTGCAGGTCGGTAACGACGACGTCGGCCCCGGCGTCGAGCAGGGTCTGCGTGCCCACGCCGCGGTCCACTCCGAGCACGAGGCCGAAGTTGCCGGCGCGACCGGCCTGGATGCCCGAGTGCGCGTCTTCGACGACGACGCACTGGACCGCATCGAGGCCGAGGAGTGCCGCGCCGAGCTCATAGGTGTCGGGGGCCGGCTTGCCGGCCAGACCACGCTCGGCCGAGAGCAGGCCGTCGACGACGATTTCGAAGCGTCCGCGAATGCCGGCTGCCGCGAGGGTCTTCTCCCCGTTGCGCGAGCTGGTGACGACGGCCACGGCGAGGCCGGCGGCCACGACGTAGTCGAGGAACTCGATCGATCCCGGGTAGGGCGTGACACCGCTTTCGGCGAGGGTCTCGTTGAAGGCCTCGTTCTTGCGGTTGCCGAGGCCGCAGACGGTGTTGCGCTCCGGGGCGTCCGTCGGGTCGCCGTCGGGCAGCTGGATGCCCCGGGAGGCGAGCAGCGACCGCACGCCGTCATAGCGGGGCTTGCCATCGATGTACTGGAAGTAGTCGGCCTCGCTGTAGGCGGGGCTCACTCCCTGGTCCTCGAGAAAGCGGGTGAACAGGCGCGACCAGGCGGCCATGTGAACATCGGCGGTGGGCGTGAGCACCCCGTCGAGGTCGAAGAGTACACCGCGCATGGACAGGAGCCGGGCGCGCGTTTCCGCGCGCGACAGGGGGAATCGCGTAGAAGTCATAACTGATGCCTTGCTTGGTAGGTCCTGAGACAGTGGGAGGTCTGATCGAAGCGGTCAAATGATCACGATCTCGATCGGGGGATCGACGTGATGTGCGCCAACGCGGCGAGGAATGCGATTGACGACGCTGCGGACCAGGGCTAGGACTGCATACGCCTGAATACTCCCCCCGATCCTATGCCCCCGACGGCGTTGCGCCGATTTCTCCGGTTGCGCGGCCCTGATCCCCCGGTCTCCGGCGCGCCCGGAAAATCGGCCGATACTATTGGCAGGATGAACCAAGAACGGAGCGCGCTCTCGGCCGCACCCGCGTCCGCGAATCGATCGCGCTCCGCGCGGCTGGCGGGCCGGCGTTTCCGACAGCTCTTCTCGGTCACGGTTGCGGTTCTCGTCCTGCTGGTGGCGGGCCTCGCGATGGCCAACTTCAGCCAGGGTCCCCGCCTGGCCTCCGCCGAGATCAACCTCGACGCCGCCGTCACGCGTGGCAACGCGCGCCTGCTGCTCACCGCGAACCAGCCGCTGGCCGAGGTCCAAGCCGGCCAGGTGGCGGTATCCCCGGCTACAGAGGTCTCCGCCCGTGTCGCCGACCGCGCCCTGACGGTGGAGTTCGCCGGCATCCTGCGCTACAACACCGTCTATACGGTGACGGTGACGGATGTCGCGAGCATCACCCAGGACGCCACCGCCACCCTGGAATACGAGTTCACAACCCCGGACGTCGACATCTATGCGCTGCAGCGCGACAGCCGGGTGGATGACGCCGGTGCGAAGCGGCCCGACACCGTGCGCCGAACGACCCTGCAGGGCCGGGGCGACGGAGACATCGTGTTCAGCGCCCCGCGCATCCAGCAGTATGTCGCCCTGGAGAACCACCTCGCCGCCGTCACGCTCGCCGAAGACGACACGGCCACCCTCGAGGTGGTCTCGTTCGGGGGCGGGGACAACGTGCAGGTGCCCGTGCCGGGCGCGGGCGTGATCGAGAACCTGGCGGCCTCCCCATCGAAAACCCTGATCGCGTACACCTTCACCAGCGCCCCGGAGACGGCGGGGCGCCGCTACGACCGCACCCCCTTCGTCTACGACCTGACCGAGTACTCGGGCCTCCCGGCCGAGGTCACCGGGGTGGACGGCCTGCCGATGACGGTGATGGACCTGCGCTTCGTGCCGGACAGCACCTCTCTCGTCGTGCAGAACGCCGGGCAGACTCTGTTCCTGATCGACATGCTCGGCGACGCCGTGCTGACCCCGTTGGGCGAGCACGACGAGATGCGCGGATTCATTCCCGGCACCCGCGCGCTCGTCGTCGCCGACCCCGACCAAGGCTCGACGATCGACCTCGCCGACGGTGCCGTGACCACACTCGACCTCGCGCCCAGCCTGCTCGAAGCGAGCGCCTACCCCGGCAAGCTCGTGCTCCTCACCGAGCAGGGGCGCTACGCCCGCCTGTTTCTGCAGGAGACCGGCGACAGCAACCAGCTGGCTTACCTGATCGCCGTCACCGACGCCGCCGACTCGAGCGTCGCGTTCACTCCCGCGTCGGACGCGTCGCGCGTGCGGGACTTCTGCGTCTCGCCGAACGGCCAGTACCTCGCGGTGGAGACGATCCCGGCGGCCGGCCTCGGCGACTACTACCCGACCCTGCCCGCGTTCTCGGGCATGACGACCACCCTGGTAGACCTCGACCGCGGCACCAGCAGCCGTAGCGTGTCCGGTTTTCTCCCTGATTGGTGCGGCTAACCGAGGGATACCCCCGCCAACCTCCTGCCGATGGCTGCCTGTCCCGAGCGCAACCGAGTCGAAACAGGACAAGATATACCCATGAGTCAGACCATCGCCGCGCGGCCCTTCACCGCGCGCCGGAGGCCCGGCCGCGGCCTCTCCGTCGGCCTCGTCATCATCGGGCTGGTGATCCTGCTGCGCGTGTTTGCGCCGTCGGCCCCTGCCGACACCCTGGCGGACACCTTCCGCGACTTCGTCACCCTGTCGATCAGCGTGGTGATCGAGTCGCTGCCGTTCGTCTTCCTCGGCATCGTGCTGTCGATCGTGGTGCAGACCTGGCTGCCGGAGGGGTTCCTGCTGCGGCGCCTGCCGAAGAACCCGGTCGCCCGGCGGGTCGTACTCTCGCTGCTGGGCATGCTGCTGCCGGTTTGCGAGTGCGGCAATGTGCCTCTGGCGCGCGGCCTGATCGCCAAGGGGCTGACGGTCGGCGAATCGATGACGTTCCTCTTCGCGGCCCCGATCCTCAACCCGGTGACCATCATCACCACCCAGCAGGCCTTCGGTTGGGACAGTGGCATCCTGGTCTGGCGCATCGCCGGCGGATTCCTGATCGCCAACCTGATCGGCTACATCTACAGCCGGCACCCGAAACCCGAGTCCCTGCTCGCTCCCCGGTTTCAGGATGCCTGTGCACTCGGCGACCACCATGACGCGGCCGACGGGAAGATCAAGCGCAGCGCCGGCCTGTTCACGAAGGAGACCAGCGCGATGTTGCCGGCGCTCTTTATCGGCGCCGGACTGGCCGGGCTGATCCAGACCGCCGTCTCCCGCGAGGTGCTCGTGACGCTCGGCAGCCACCCGGTCTGGTCCGTGCTGGCGCTGATGGCCCTGGCCTTCGTGGTTTCGATCTGCTCCAACGTCGACGCCTTCTTCGTCCTCTCGTTCGGTGCGACGTTCATGCCCGGTGCCATCGTGGCCTTCCTGGTCTTCGGCCCGATGATCGACATCAAGATGCTGGCCCTGCTGCGCACGACCTTCACGGCCAAGACCCTGATGCAGCTCACCCTGATTGTGGCTCTCTGCTCCGCGGTTCTCGGATTGGCGATCAACTATGTCGTTTAGACGGCTCCTGCGGCGCTGGCAGGGCGCGCTTCTCAGCATCGTGGGCATTGTGGCCACGGTCTGCCTGGGGGTCAGCGGGCAGCTCGGGCTCTACATCCACCCCCGGTACTTCGTGTTCACCATGGTGATGGCCGTGATCGCCGCCGCGCTGGTGGTGGCCGCATTCGCTCTCCTGCCCGCAGCCGAAGACGAGCACGAGCACGAGCTGCCTGAGGACGACGGAGGACGCTGGGCGTGGCTCTGGCCGGCCGGCAGCATCCTGATCATCGTCGCGGCCACCGTGGGCCTCCTGGTGTTGCCGCCGGCGACCCTGACCACGGCCACGGTCGCCAAGCGCGACCTGAACGGCTCGACCTCGCTCATCACGCAGAAAGAGGCGAGCGACCTCGTCGGCGGCAACTACTCGACCTTCACCGTGCGGGACTGGTCCTCGCTGCTGCGCCAAGGCGCCGGCGAGGACTTCTTCGCCGACAAGACCGCGACCGTGACCGGGTTCGTCACGCCCGACACGAGCGACCCCGAGAACGTGTTCTTCGTGGCCCGCTTCGTCGTGTCCTGCTGCGCGGTCGACGCGCAGCCGGTCGGCATCCCCGTCTACTACCCCGGCTGGCAGGACGAATTCCCGACCGACAGCTGGGTTGCCATCGAGAGCGGTTTCAACACCAACCCGAGCATCCGCAGCGATGAGACCATCGCCCTTGTTCCGAGCGAGATCACACCCACGGACCAGCCCGCCCAGCCGTACGTCTACTGACGCCGGCAAGCTGATCGGGCCGCTCTGACGCCCGGTGCCCGCTGCATCCGTCGCTACGCAAACTCGGAGAAATTGCCGTAACGCCGGCTGGGTCACCCCAGCCTGATCTCGCGGCGTGTCGTGAAAATCCCCGAGTTTAGGCACCGACGACGGATGCCCGGAGTGCGCCGAGCTGCGTGGCACGTTCCCGGGTGATTCGGGCGCCGCCCGCGGGGCTCGGCGAGCTCGACCTCCGATCAGGCGGCCGAGGCATCCTTGGGGTCGGTGGCGGCGTCATCCGTGCCGAAGTGATTGCTGCCCGCGGTCACGCCGGCGAGCCGCAGCCAGGTGTCGACCACGGTGTCGGGGTTCAGCGACACGGAGTCGATGCCCTCGGCGACGAGCCACTCGGCAAAGTCCGGGTGGTCGCTGGGGCCTTGACCGCAAATGCCCACATACTTGCCGCGGGCCTTGCAGGCCGCGATCGCCATGCTGAGCAGTTTCTTCACGGCCGGGTCGCGCTCGTCGAAGCCGCCGGCGACGATCGCCGAGTCGCGGTCGAGGCCGAGCGCCAGCTGCGTCATGTCGTTGGAGCCGATGGAGAACCCGTCGAAGTAGTCCAGGAACTCGTCGGCGAGCAGCGCATTGGCCGGCAGCTCGCACATCATGACGATCTCAAGGCCGTTCTCCCCACGGCGCAGCCCGTTCTCCGCGAGCAGTTCAATAACGCCCGCGGCCTCGTCCAGGGTGCGCACGAAGGGGATCATCAGCTTGACGTTGGTCAGCCCCATCTCGTTTCGCACGAATGAGAGCGCCTCGCATTCGAGGTCGAAGCAGTCCCGGAACGAGGGCTCGAGGTAGCGGGACGCACCGCGGAACCCGAGCATCGGGTTCTCTTCGTGCGGCTCGTAGGCCGGTCCGCCGATGAGGTTGGCGTACTCGTTGGACTTGAAATCGCTCATCCGCACGATCACGGTCTCCGGCGCGAAGGCGGCCGCGATCGTGGACACGCCCTCGGCCAGGCGCTTGATGTAGTAGTCGCGCGGATTGCCGTAGGCGGCGATGCGGGTGTTGATCTCGCGGGCCACGTCGGCGGGCTGGTCGGCAAGGTTGAGCAAGGCCTTGGGGTGGATGCCGATCTGACGGTTGATGATGAATTCGAGCCGGGCGAGACCCACGCCGTGGTTGGGCAGCTGGGCGAACGTGAACGCCTGCTCCGGGGTGCCGACATTCATCATGACCTTCACCGGGGCCGGCGGCAGGGTGGTGAGCGCGGTCTCCTCGATGCCGAAGTCGAGCAGCCCTTCGTAGATCAGGCCCGCCTCACCCTCGGCGCAGGACACCGTGACTTCGAGGCCGTCGGAGAGGATGTCGGTGGCGGTCCCGGTGCCGACGACCGCGGGAATGCCGAGTTCGCGGGCGATGATCGCGGCATGGCAGGTGCGGCCGCCGCGGTTGGTCACGATGGCGCTGGCGCGCTTCATGATCGGTTCCCAGTCGGGGTCGGTCATGTCCGCGACGAGCACGTCGCCGGTGGCAAAGCTCGCCATCTGGTCGATGGACGAGAGGATGCGCACGCTTCCGGCGCCGATCCGTTGGCCGATGGCGCGGCCCTCGACCAGCACCTTACCGGTCTCGTTCATCTTGAACCGGCTCTGGGACACCGCGGTCGCTCGCGACTGAACCGTCTCCGGGCGGGCCTGCAGGATGTAGATGCCGCCGTCGATGCCGTCTTTGCCCCACTCGATGTCCATCGGGCGTCCGTAGTGCGCCTCGATCGAGAGGGCGTGGCGGGCCAGCTCCTCCACGTCGGCATCGGCGATGCTGAACAGGTTGCGCAGGTCGACGTCCACGGGAACGAAGTCGATCGTGCGGCCGATTTCACGGTTCTTCGTGAAGGTCATCTGCAGCGCCTTCTCGCCGAGGGTGCGCTTGAGGATGGCGGGACGGCCGGCCTCGAGTGCCGGCTTGTAGACGTAGAACTCGTCGGGGTTGACGGCGCCCTGCACGACGGCCTCGCCCAGACCGTAGGAGGAGGTGATGAAGACCGCGTCGCGGAAGCCGGATTCGGTGTCCATCGTGAACATGACCCCGGAGGAGCCGATGTCCGAGCGCACCATGCGCTGGATCCCGGCCGACAGCGCCACCTCGGCGTGCTCGAAATCGTGGTGCACCCGGTAGGCGATCGCCCGGTCGTTGTAGAGGGAGGCGAAGACATCTTTGATGGCCGGCAGGATGTTCTCGATTCCGCGCACATTCAGGAACGTCTCCTGCTGACCGGCGAAGGACGCATCCGGAAGGTCCTCGGCGGTGGCGCTGGAACGCACCGCCCAGGAAATGTCGTCGGAGCCGCCGTGCTTCAGGACCAGGGCCGCGTAGGCGGCCCGGATCTGGGACTCGAACTCGGGCAGGAAGGGCGTGTCACGCATCAGGCCGCGGATTTCCTTGCCGGCCGCTGCCAGCGCGGTGACGTCGTCGATGTCGAGGCCCCGCAGGCGCTCGATGATCCGCTGGTCCAAACCGGAATCGGACAGGAACCGGCGGTAGGAGTCCGCGGTGGTGGCGAATCCGTCGGGCACCTTGACGCCGGCCGACGTCAGATTCTGCACCATTTCGCCCAGGGAAGCGTTCTTGCCGCCCACCCGGTCCAGGTCCGTGAGTCCGATTTCGGAAAACCAGAGGATGTCTGTCGTCATGTGTTCTGCTCCCTTGCAGTGTGCGACCAGAGGTGAGGCCACGAGGTGAGGAGGCTCACCTCATGGATAAGCGCCCTGTTCCCATAGTGACAGGTCTATCCGGCCTGAGCGCAATTTGTTTACTTGATTGACATGTTCACTTGTCTGCGTTTTGAATGTGAGTCAGCGCTTGAGGTTCATTTGCTGCAGAATCATGGCCGACATCTCCTCCACGGACATGCTCGCCGAGTTGAGGAACGGAATTCCGTGGGAGGCATAGAGTCGCTCCGCACTGCGCAGCTCGAACCCGCACTGCCGCAGGGACGCGTAGGGCGAACCTTCCCGGCGCTGGGTGCGCACCTGGCTCAGGCGCAGGGGATTGGTGGTGAGCCCGAAGCACTTGTCCACGAACGGTCGCAGTGGCTTGGGGAGACCCTCCCGCTCGAAGTCCTCGTCGACGAGAGGAAAGTTCGCCGCGAAGATGCCGTGCTGCAGCGCCAGGTACATCGTGGTGGGGGTCTTGCCGCAGCGCGACGGGGCCACCAGGATCAGCTGCGCCTTCTCGAGCGCTCGCAGGCTCTGGCCGTCATCGTGCTCCATCGCGTATTCGACGGCCGTCATGCGGGACTGATAGCGGGCGGCGTTGCCGAGGCCGTGGGCGCGCCCTGGTTCGTTGCTGGCCTGCGTCGCCAGGGTCTCCTCGAGCTCGCCGAGATAGGTTCCGAGCAGGTCGATCAGGGTGGCCGTGCAGGTGCCGAGGGTGCGGCGGATGTCGCTGGTCACGGCCGTGGAGAATACGATCGGCTTCTGGCCGCGCTCCACCAGAGCGTCGATCAGGTCGACCACGGCCTGGGCCTGGTCCACATTCAGGATGAACGGGATCGTCGTGCGGTCGAACTCCACGGTGGGGAACTGGGACAGGAGGGTGCTCCCGAGCGTTTCCGCCGTGATTCCGGTGCTATCCGAGAGAAAGAAAACCGGGCATGGATCGTCAGTGGCCATACCTCATTGTGTACCTCCCGGCAGGCTCGGCGCGGATCGGTGCGCGCGTACTGAGCGCCGCAGTCGATTCCGCGAGTTGCCGTCGTCGCATCGTGCGCAGCAGACTTGAGTCTGGGGTTGCGACTGATTCGTCCGCCCGGTAGCTAAGGAACCCACCATGACTGAACCGAATGATGCACGCGTCGGCCTCTACATCGACTTCGACAACATCGTCGTCTCTCGCTATCAGCAACTACACGGACGAAATGCCTTCCAGCGCGATGGCATCCGTAATTTCGACAGATCGAGCGCGGATGCCGAGCCCGAGGTTGCCGCGAAGCTGAACGCCGCGACGGTCGACTTCAACGCGATCATTGATTTCGCCGCGTCGTTCGGCACGCTGGTTGTCAATCGCGCGTACGCCGACTGGTCCGTGCCCGTGAATGCGAGCTACCAACGCCAGCTCATGTCCCGAGCGGTTGACCTCACCCAGCTATTCACCACGACCACGCGGGGAACGAAGAACGGGGCGGACATCCGTCTTGCCGTCGACGTGGTCGAAGACCTCTTCCGGCTGCCCGACCTCACCCACGTCATCATCGTCGCCGGTGACTCGGATTACATCGCCCTCGCCCAGAAGTCGAAACGTCTCGGTCGCTTCGTGGTGGGCATTGGAGTGGCCGGGTCGACCAGCACCTCCCTCGCGGCTGCGTGCGACGAATTCGAAGACTATGACTCTCTCCCCGGCATAGCGAAGGTCGCCGCCGCCGCGCCCGCCCCCGTGGCGCTCGTGCAGAAGCCCCCGTCGGGCAGGAAGGCCGCAGAACCCGCGACCGTGCCACCCAAGACGGTGCCCGTCAAAGCCCGCACCCTGACGACGATCCCGATGTTCTCGCACACCACAAGTTCGCAATTCGACGAGCCGGAGCCGGAACCGGCCGAGGACATCGACCCTCAGACAATCGCGTCGGAGCTCCTCGTGCGTGCCCTGCAGATCGGGCACGCAAAGGGCGACGATGACGAGTGGCTGAACACCGGCACGGTAAAGAACCAGATGCGCCGGATGGACCCCTCGTTCAACGAAAAACCGCTCGGCTTCCGTTCCTTCACCGACTTCCTCTCCTCGCGCAGCGAGGTGGCCGAGCTGCAGGAAGATGGCCCGCATCGGCTCATCCGTCTGCGCCCGGAGGCCAACGCCGGACGCTGAGTCGGTCCGTGCGGTCCGGCGCCGAGCAGGAGCAACGCGTGGTGTGTCAGAACCAGGTTCCGTCGAACACAGACAGCGGTGTGATCTGAGCCCGTGAGCGTTTCGACCGAGACGAAGGCTGCTTTCAAGACGACCGAATTCATCGCCTGAATGCTGATTCTCGTCGCGCGTTCATCGCTTCCGCCATGGTCGATAACGGGGACGACGGGCAGGGTTTCGGGGCCAGCTCCGCCTGTCTGTCCGCCACGCTCCTCACCATCGGTTACATGATTAGCCGCGGCCTGGCCAAATCGGGAAGCCGTGAGAACTGCGACCGCGACGAGCGCGACAACCGCCGCTAACTGACTCGGTGCACGGACCGGATCTGCCCTTGACGCGGCGTCCGTACAGGAGGCCCCCTACGCTTCGCGCAAGGGGCCTTCTGCTCCGTGCAGGGCGCTGGAGCGTCCCGAACAACACCCGCCGTGGCTTCGGGGCCAGGGATATCGCCGATGTCGGCGACGGTGTAGAAGAGGAGGCACGTCGTTTTCCCGTTCCGCAGCTGCCGGAAGTGGGCATCAAGGAAACTGTGGAAAAAAACGGGGACGCAGAGGCAACAGCGAAGGACTTCGATGCCATGATGGGCGACATCGACGTGGGACTCGGACAATAATCATGGGCGAATTTGTCTACGGAAATCCCTCTGTCATTGTCGAGTTCGATGATCGGGGTCTCGCAGCTCAAGATCGTCATCCTCGCCAAGGTGCGTCGAGGGGAGAGCTTCTCTTTCTCCTGGGAGTACACGGCGGCGGCTGGCAGCGGCCACAGCTCCATCTGGATCCACCCCACCATCCCGTTGCAGTTCAACTTTCAAGGCAGCAAAGAACCTCTCCTGAACCGGGCAAGGGTGGAGTAACTCGTCCGCATCTCGAACACACCCGCCGGTCTGCGCGTCACCCCAGAGCCGCCCCAATCGGGGGAAGTGCGACTCTGATTCTCAGAGCGGTCGCGAGAGCCGATCGGCCGTGATTTGTTCAAGGAAGTTCGCTGACCGCCACGAAAAAGCCCCGGCTTCACCGCGCCTGGGGGGAGGCGAGGAATCTGCCGGGGCCGATTCGTTTGGAGTGGGGGAACTCCATTGACCACGGTACGGCGGACGGGCTGAATTTCGGCTGGACGAGCCCCCATGTCGGAACAAAACCGTACGGTCGCCGCGGAACCGGGCATCGACCGCGTGTTCGCCGACGCAGGCCGACGGGGGCATCGCCGTCGGAGCCGGGACGGGGGTCGCGATCGCCTCCGATGGGTCATCCTCGCCAGCGACGACCCGCGCCCGGAAAACAGCGCTCTTTCGGTGGTCTCCCGGCGGGCATAAAATCTCGGCATGTCTGCTGACCCGGATGACTATCGTCAGGCCCTGGAGCGAGCGAAAGCCCATGCCCTGGACTGGCTCTCCTCCCTGCCCACCCGGCCCGTGGGGCCACGCGTCGACGCCGACACCCTCGCCGCGGGCTTCGCAGCGCCGCTGCCGCTGCAGCCGACGGACCCGGCGGAGGTGATCGACGAGCTGGCCCGGCTGGCCGAACCGGGGCTGATGGCGATGACGTCCGGCCGCTTTTTCGGCTGGGTGATCGGCGGCACGTTGCCGGCAGCCCTGGCAGCCGACTGGCTGGTCAGCGCGTGGGACCAGAACGCCGGCATGCGCTTCGCGACCCCGGCCACGGCCGCCGCCGAGGAGGCCGCCGGCGGCTGGATCCTCGATCTGCTGGGTCTGCCGGACGGCGCCGACGTGGGCTTCACCACCGGGGCTACCATGGCGAACTTCGTAGGTTTGGCGGCCGGACGCGATCATGTGCTCGGCGGCGCCGGCTGGGACGTCGCGATCGCCGGTCTGGCCGGGGCGCCCCGCGTCGCCGTCTACGTGGGCGATGAGCGCCACGCGGTGATTGACCTGGTTCTGCGCTACCTGGGACTCGGCGCCCCCATTGTCGTCCCGGCCGACGACCAGGGCCGCATGCTCCCCGAGGCCCTGGCGGCCGCGCTCAACCAGGGCACTGGCCCCGCGATCGTCTGCCTTCAGGCCGGCAATGTGCACTCCGGCGCCTTCGACCCGGTCGGTGAACTCACCGACCTCGCCCACCAGCATGGTGCCTGGGTGCACGTCGACGGCGCCTTCGGCCTCTGGGCCGCAGTGAGCCCGCGCTACCGCGAGCAGCTGGCAGGCCTCGACACCGCCGATTCCTGGGCCACCGACGCGCACAAGACACTCCAAGTGCCCTACGACTGTGGCATGGCCATCGTGGCCAGGCCCGCCGAGCTGCGGTCCACCTTCGGGGTGCACACGAGCTACCTGTTCGCCGACGAGACCGGTCCGGGTGACCCCTACGAAAAGGTGCCCGAGCTGTCGCGCCGAGCGCGGTGTTCCGGTCTGGGCGGCTCTGCGCTCCCTGGGCCGATCGGGCACCGTGATGCTGGTGGAGCGGCTGGCCGATCACGCCCGGGCCATCGCCGACGGACTGGGTCGCATCACCGGCGCCGAGGTGCTCAACGACGTGGTCTTCACCCAGGTCTGCGTCAGCTTCGGCGACGACGAGCGCACCCGACGGGTGACGGAAGAACTACTCAAGGAGGGAATCGCCTGGATGTCGGGTTCGTGTTGGCAGGACCGGGATGTGCTGCGGGTCTCCGTGAGCAACTGGTCGACGGATGCGGACGACGTCGCCGCATCCGTGGCCGCCGTCGAACGGGCCTGCGCGGCGGTCGCGCGCAACCGTCCGACGGAATATGAGAAGGCGTGAATACGGCCGTGGTCCGGGCTGATTCCAGGGCTGGCCCGGGCCCGGTCCGGGCGGCGATTCGTGCTCCGATCGGCGGCCGCCACCGACGGCCCGCGAGAGGCCGCTGGAAACGACGGTCGTAGGATCGAAGTAACAAGGATTGCCACAGGTTGCCGGTTGCCCCGGATTCACCGGCAACTGGAGGTATGTCGAATGCTCGCTCAACCACGGGTCGTCATCGTCGGCGGCGGAATCAGCGGATTGGCGACAGCACACTACCTGCACCGCCGGCTTGGCGACGGGGTGCGTCTCACTCTGGTTGAGGGTGGGGCGCGGTTGGGAGGCAAGATCTCCACTGAGCAATTCGGCGGGCACCTCGTTGACGTCGGACCTGACGCGCTGATGGTGCGGGCACCCGTGGTGGCAGCCCTCATCGAGGATCTCGGGGTCAGCGACCTCGTCGTGGCCCCCGCCGGGTCCGGCGCACGCATCTGGTCGCGCGGTAAGCTGCGACGGCTCCCGGCCGGCACCCTCTTCGGCATCCCCGATCGGCTGCTGCCCCTGATGAAATCCCGACTGCTGTCGCCGCTCGGTCTTGCCCGTGCTGCCCTGGACCTCGTGAAGGCGGCCCCGGCGGGATTGCCAGACGACCCCACAATCGCCGAAATCGTTCGCCCGAGGATGGGCGGGCAGGTGTTCGATCGCCTCGTCGATCCGCTGCTCGGAGGTGTGCATGCCGGCAGGGCCGACGAGCTCAGTGCTCGGAGCACCGCGCCTGACATCGACGCTCTCGCCCGCGGCAATCGCAGCCTCTACCTCGGACTGCGGCGCCGACGCCGGAATGCCCCACCCAAGCCCGCCGGAGCAGGAGGTGCGGTCCTCGTCACCCTCCGTGGGGGACTCGCCCGGTTGATCGACGCACTGGCCGTCCACGTCGTGGGCGACGATGTGCGCCTCGGTACGGCGGTCGTCTCCGTGTCGCGCGGCACCGCCGGCTATGAGGTGAAACTGAGCGATGGCACGGTGCTCGAGGCCGACGCGGTGGTGCTCGCCACTCCCGCGTTCGCTGCGGCGGACATGGTGCGCAAGGAAGCCCCCGACCTGGCCGCCGCGCTGGCGGGTATTCCCTACGTCGATGTTGCCACGATCTGCCTGGCCTATCCGCGCTCCGCCGTCGCCCACAACCTCGTCGGCACGGGCTTCCTGGTGCCGCCGGAGGAAGGCAAACTCATTGTCGGCTGCACCTGGTCCAGCGCCAAGTGGCCGCACCTCGCCGATGACACAACCATGATCATCCGCTGCATGGTGGGCAGGCGCCGCGACCAGCGCTGGATGGACCTCGATGAGGACACCCTGGTCAGCCAGGTGCACGCCGAACTCGTCGAGGCCATGGGTCTGACCGGGCGCCCGACCGAGCAGCACATCGAGCGCTGGCTGCAGGCGATGCCGCAGTACATCGTCGGCCATCAGGGCCGGCTCGCCGCCGCGGAGGAGGCTCTGGGTCGGCTGCCGGGGCTCTACCTGACCGGTTCCGCCTACCGGGGGGTCGGGCTGGCCAGCTGCGTGGCCGATGCCGAGCGCACCGCCGACAAGCTCGCGCAGCTTCTGACCGATGCGCGTCCCGCGAGCGAGGTGCCCGCATGAGCGGGCTCAGCATCCCCCTCGGCGAGACCGCCGTGTTGCCGACCCTGCCGACCGCCCGCCGTGGAAAGGGCCCGGACTACGCGCAGCGCCCGATGCTGGTGTTCTGGGAAACCACCCGCGCCTGCCCGCTTGCCTGCAAACACTGCCGGGCCAGCGCCACGATGCAAGCCCTACCGGGCGAGCTGACCACGGCAGCGGGCAAAGACCTGATTGACCAGGTGGCCGGATTCGGCCGGCCGTACCCGATCCTGGTGCTCACCGGCGGCGACTGCCTGATGCGCCCTGACCTGTTCGAACTCGTCGACTACGCCACCGGCCTTGGACTGCCGACGGCGCTGTCCCCGTCGGTCACGCCGAGTCTCACTCCGCAGATGATCGAACGGATCGTGGCGAGCGGGGTCAAGGCGGTGTCGATCAGCCTTGACGGCGCCGTCGCCGCGACCCATGAGGGCGTGCGCGGGATCCCGGGCCACTTCGACGACACCATGGCGGCGATCCGGGCTCTCGCCACGGCGGGGTTGACCGTCCAGGTCAACACGACCGTCATGCGCGCCAATGTCGACGAGCTCGCAGATGTCGCGGCCCTGATCAAGAACGCCGGCGCCGCTATCTGGGAGGTCTTCTTCCTCGTCCAGGTCGGCCGCGGCGTCTCGACCGAGGCCGTCAGCCCAGCGGAGCACGAAGACATCTGCCACTTCCTCTTCGACGCCTCCCAGCACGGCTTCATCGTGCGCACGGTCGAGGCACCCTTTTTCCGGCGAATCGTCGCCCGCCGACGCGCCGGTGACCCTGCACCGATGAGCGCACCGTACAACACCCTGTCCGCGAGGCTGGAAGCCCTGATGGGGCCGCCCGCGGGCCTGCCACGGGCGCAGACCGCGTCGACCCGCGACGGCAAGGGCATCGTCTTCGTGGCCTACGACGGCGAGGTCTACCCGGCCGGGTTCCTGCCGCTCGGCCTCGGGAACGTGTGCACGACCCCGCTGGCCGAGATCTATCGGGACAACCCGCTACTCAAACAGATCCGGGCCACGGAGTTCACCGGCCGCTGCGGCAGCTGTGAGTACGCGGACCTGTGCGGGGGCTCCCGAGCCCGCGCGTTCGCGTCGAGCGGCGATCCGCTGGGGGAAGACCCGGCCTGCCCGTTCCAGCCCGGCGCGGCCGGCGCCCACGTCGGTGCCTGAGTCCCAGCCAGTGGATGGCCTCGTGCCCGCGCCTTCCGCGGAGCCAGCCGGGTACGACGCCGTGGTCCTCCTCGGCTTCGGAGGCCCCGAGGGCCAGGACGACGTCATCCCGTTCCTACGGAACGTCACCCGGGGCCGCGGAGTTCCGGAGGCACGCCTCGAAACCGTGGCCGCCCACTACCGCTCCTCGGGTGGTGTGAGCCCGGTCAACGCCCAAAACCGGGCGCTCCG
This sequence comes from Cryobacterium sp. TMT2-4, assembly GCF_004402575.1. Lineage (NCBI taxonomy): Bacteria > Bacillati > Actinomycetota > Actinomycetes > Micrococcales > Microbacteriaceae > Cryobacterium > Cryobacterium sp. TMT2-4. The sequence continues at coordinate 95,873 of NZ_SOGE01000044.1, forward strand.
TGACGCGCTCCAAACCGAACTGGCCGCCCGAGACACCTTCGTGCCGGTGTACTGGGGGAACCGCAATTGGGCTCCGTACCTGCGAGACGCCGTGACGGCGGCCGTCGACGCCGGCCACACCCGATTGCTCGCGCTCACGACGAGCGCGTACAGCTCCTACTCGAGCTGCCGGCAGTACCGGGAAGACCTGGCCGAGGCGCGGTGCGCCACCGGGCTCGGCGACGCCGTGCGCATCGACGCGGTTCGCCCCTACTTCGACCATCCCGGCTTCGTCGCCCCGTTCGTGCTCGGCGTCTGCTCCGCCCTCGCCGACTTCGCGCGGCAGGGCCTGGCCCCGGACGACGTTCACGTGCTCTTCACAACCCACTCCATCCCGATGGCGGATGCCGAGCAGAGTGGCCCACGCGAGCGATCCTTCGGTGCCGGCGGGGCCTACGAGGCGCAGCACCGGTCCGTCGCGGAGGTGGTGATGGCCGCCGTTTTAGCGGCGGCGGACGACGACACAGTGGCCGACGCCACCCCGGCCTGGTCTCTGGCATTCCAGTCGCGGTCGGGTCCGCCCGAAATGCCTTGGCTCGAACCTGACGTCAACGACGTCATCGTCGTGCTCGCCGCGGCCGGCACGCGGGCCGTCGTCGTGGTGCCGATCGGATTCATCTCCGACCACATGGAGGTCTCCTGGGACCTCGACACGGAGGCGGCGGCCACTGCCGCCGCGCACGACCTGGGGTTTACCCGGGTGTCGACCCCCGGCCTGCACCCGGCGTTCGTGGCGGGGCTCGTCGACCTGTTGCTTGAGCGACTGACGCCGGCAACGACCCCGGAACGCTGCGCGCTCACCGCGCTCGGACCATGGACGGATGCGTGCCCGGTGGGATGCTGCGAAAAGGGGCCGGCCCGGAGGCCGGGGACGGAACCCTCATCCCCAGCAGGAAATCCCGCGGCCCAGGGAGGTCCTTCATCGGGGGAGGCGCACCGCTGACGCCCGCGCAACTGGCCGAGCGGATGGCCGCCATCCGCGGGTGACCCCGGCCTCCCACCGATTGGGTACGCTCGGCGATAGGGCTCAAGAAGGCTAACGAAGGACCAACCGTGACCCACCCGTATCCGTTGTATGTGGCCATCCGGGCGCAGTGCTTCTGCTGCCAGTCGCTGCAGCCGTTCACGTTCACCTCGGCGACCGACCAGGTGGTCTGCGCATCCTGCCTGCACCACCTGGGGGCGGAAAAGGCCACCCGCCGGGACGCGGAGCACATCAAGCTGTGGGTCGGGCAATACGCCGACCAGCAGGAGAACCACCGGCAGTTCGCCGAGAAGTCGGCGGGGGCGGATGCCGAGCAGCAGGCGGTGATCGACGGGCTCACGGCCCAGGTGGTGGAGCTGCGCGGCGTCGTGGCCGGCGAGTCCGACCGCACGAAGAGCGCCGGGGTGCGCGCGCTCCTCGAGAGTGACCTGGTGCGGCGCGCCGAGCGGAAGACCGAGCTCGCGCACCGTCAGCTCGACTGGGCTATGGCCGTGCTCTGGCGGATCGGGCAGCTGCACCACGCCGTGGAGGGCATGCCGCTGGCCTGCGTCTGCGGGCGCGCCGCCGCGGCTTGCGCGGAAGGTCGGGCGATCGATCCGCAGCGGCAGGCCGTGCTCGACTGGGAGCGGAAGAACCTCGTGCTGCTGCGCGCCGGCTCCCGGCACGCCCTGCCCGACGACCACCCCGAGGTGCGGGCCTCGAGACGACAGCCGTGAGAGGTGCGGGCCGCCAACCCCTCAAACGTGTCGGTGCACCGGCGAGCGGACGGCGGGGGCCTACGCTGGAAAAATGGAACCCCTCAACACCCTGCACATTGTCTCCGGCGTCTTCATCGTCGGGCCCATGGCCATCCTCCCCATGACCGCCATGCGCTCCATGCGTGCAGGGGAAGCCGGCCAGGTGGCCTCACTGGCGAAGTCCACCAATCTCTTCACTCTGCTGTCGCTGCTGGTGGTGTTCCTCGGTTTCGGCGCGGCGGGCTTCAGGGACAACGCCTCCCTTGCGTCGACCTGGATCTGGCTGTCGATCGTGCTCTACGCGGTGGCCCTCGTACTCAGCCTGTTCCTGGTGGTTCCGGCCATGAAGTCGGTCTCGGAGCTCCTCGCCGAGCAGTCCGCCGGCGGTACCCGGGTCGCCGGCGCCAAGGTCGCCGGTTACTCGCGCGTGGCCATGGGCTCGGGCATCGTCTCGCTGCTCCTGGTGGTCGTGGTCGTGCTGATGGTGGTCAAGCCGGTCTAGCCGTTCACAGTCTCGCCGGGCTAGTCCAGGTCGCCCACCGAGACCAGGCCGTCGTGACGGCGGCCATCGAAGATGATCGTCGGGATCTTCACGGTGTGGATGCTCTCCTCGACCAGCCGTGTGTTCGCGGCGATGATGTCCGCGACCTCGTCGGAGGCGGCGACGGATGCCACGTCGGCGACCTGTTCCTGGCTCAGGCCGAATTCGGCCGACCAGTCCTGCAGCAGCGCGGTGGCGACAGCCGGCTCGGCGCCGTTGATCACGCTCTGCCAGGAAACGCCCTTGTCATCGACTTCCGTGTAGATCCGGCGCAGGATCTCCCAGTCGACCGGCGTGGCGGCGTCGGCGAGAGGGTTCAGCCGCAGCGCCTCGAGGTACTGGGTGACGAGCAGCGAGTTCTGGAACTTGTAGCCGTCGGCGGCGGCGATCGGGTAGGCGATGTAGGTGAGGTTCATCCGGTCGTCGAACCCGGCCTCCTCGATGTTGTTGAACAGCTGCAGGCAGTAGGTGCAGCCGGGGTCGATGACCTCGAGCGCGGTTTCCTTCTTCGCGTCGTAGACGCCCAGGTAGCTGGCGTTGGCGGGCAGGTATTCCTCGGCCTCCCAGTTCTGCATGCGGGAGGGGATCGCCGAGAACGTCTCGCCGAGGCTGGCGAAGTCGTTGCCGAAGGCGCCGATCACGTCGCCGGAGAGCAGGGACTCGCCGAAGGTGGGCGTCTGGTCGGGGATCGAGCAGGCCTCGGCGCCCAGGCTGCAGGATGCGGAATCCTGCTTGTTGCAGGTGCCGTAGACGTACAGGTTCACACCGCTCTTGACGACGACGTATGCGCTCCAGACGGTGGTGAGCACCACGAGCAGCGCGACCACCTCGAGGGCGACGGATGCCGGGCCGACGAGCTTCGGACGGCGCACCGCCAGCGGCGCGAGCAGGTGGTCCTTGATGTCCTGCTTGAAGGTGGTGTCGCAGGGGCGGAACGTGACACGGCGGAGGGTGCAGTTCCACGCCCTGCCTAGGTAGCGGCGGTATCGTGCCGACACGGCCCCCATGAGAACGAGAACGATGAATGCGGCAATGCAGAACACTTAGGAGAGGCCTTTCATCAGGCGCGCGAGGGCCTGTGCGGCCTGATCGACATCGGCCGTGGTTGAGTGCAGTCCGAGCGAGAAGCGCAGCAGCGGCGGCAGCCCGAGCTGGTCTTTCAGGTAGTGGTGGGCGCAGAAGTAGCCGCTGCGCACCATGATGTGGGACTGGGAGAGGAACACGGCGAGCCGGTGCGAATCCTGTTTCGGGGCGTAGGCGCTGATCACCGGGCTGGCCGCGGTGTTGACCAGAGTGAGGCCGGGGATGTCGCCGAGACCCTCGAAGAGACGCTGCGAGAGACCCTGAAGGTGCTCGGCCGCGGGCCGGCCGCCAGGGCGCACCTGTCCCAGCCACTCGATCGCACGGCGCAGGGCGATGATCTCGCCCCAGGCCTGCAGCCCGGGTTCGAGCAGGGCGCCCGGGTCGTTGGCGAGAAGGTCGTAGGAGTCTTCGCGGACGTCCGCCACCATGCCGCCGCCCACGAAGGTGAGCTCGAGGGAACTGAGCAGCTCGTGGGTGGCGACGACCACGCCGAGGCTGGCGCCGTACATCTTGTGGGCGGAGAAGCAGAGCGCGTCGGCCTCGGTTTTGGCCAGCAGGGTGCGTTCGTGCGCCATGGCCTGGGCGGCGTCGAGAATGACGATGCCGCCGCGGGCGTGGGTGTCGCGCACCAGGTCGGTGAGGTTGGTAAGCAGACGCCCGTCGATGTTGGAGGCCACGTTGACGACCACGATCGCGCGTTCGAGCTGGGCCGGCCGGTAGACCAGGGCGCCGTCGGGGGCGCGGTCGAGCACCAGGCGGGGCACCCCCAGTCGGGTCGCCGCCGTCATGGTGGGCAGGAAGACCGAATTGTGCTCGATGTGGCTCGTGACCATCTGCCCGAACCGGCCCTGCGGCAGCTGATGCAGCAGCAGGTTCAGCCCGAAGGTCGTGTTGAGGGTGAAGGAGACCGCGTGACCCCGGCCGGAGAGGCCGAGCAGCTCGAGCACGGCCCGGCGGGCGTCCTGCACCTCCCGGTCGACGCGGGTGCCCCAGGCGTATTTCACGCGCCCGCCGCAGGCGTTGTACTCCGTGTAGTACTCGGTCAGGGCGTCGAGGACCGGCTGCGGCCGGAGGCTCTGACAGGCGGAGTCGAGGTAGACCGCGCCGGGTTCGAGGTAAGCGAAATCGGCGAGACGGCCGGTTTCGACCGCAACCGGTGGCGTGCGCCGGAACAACCCAGTGTGCTTCATGTCCTTCAATTCTTTCGGGCTCATTCTAGGCGAGCAGCGGGTTCTGCCCGGCGCGGCTGGGAACCGGCTGGGAGCGTGGTGGTCATAGCTTCATCCGTCGCACCGGGCTAGGCCTGGGCCGCAACGAGCACGGTCCAGGTGAGACCGAAGTCGTCGCTCGCGACGACCCCGCGTCGGTCGGCGGCGAGGAGCCAGGGCACGCTCCCGCCGACGAAGCCGAAGGCCTCCGGGCTGCCGTCGGTCTGTCCTCCGCGGGTCCAGGTTCCGCTTCCGGCCTCCTCGTGCCAGAGCACGCCCTCCGGGTCGATGCCGACGACACCGCCGCCGGCCGCGGCATCCTGAACGTCGATCAGGTACAGCATCGGTGCGCCGGGGACCAGCGCGAACGTGCGCCCGGCATCCTTGCTCACGGCGAGGCCGTTCTCGGTGGTCGCGAAGACCCGGTTGGGGGTCGCCGGGTCGGCGGCGAGGTCGCGCAGCGCCACCGCGGCTCCGGGCGACCAGGTGGCCCCATCGTCGTCGCTGATGCTGACCCTGCCGGCGGCGGCGTCGTAGCCGTAGACGCGCAAGGCTCCCGGCGGCAGGGTCACCGCGTCGAGGTCGTGGAAGTCGGTCTTGCCGGCGAGAGAGACGTTCGACCACGTGGCTGCCGCATCCACGCTGCTGATCAGTCCCACGTTGGGGCCCACCAACGTGGACTCGTCGGAGCCCGGATGCCCGGAGGCCAGCAGCAGGCCCGGCGCTGCCACCGTGAAGCCCATGGCGTCGAAGGCCGGGCCATCGCTCAGGGTGGGCTGGGTGAGCCCGGCCTCCGGCGCGCCGGCCAGGTAGCTGTCGGGCAGCAGGTCGGTCGGGACCTGCCACACGCCCTGGTGCGTGCCGGCGTAGGTCTTGCCGGTGGACGGGTCGGCGCCGAGGCCGTGAATGTGTTCAAAAGCCGCCGTGGTGGGGGCGGACGTGCCGGTTGGCGGAGCAGCCGGAGTGGGCGCGCAACCGGCCAGCGCGGCCGCGAGGCCGACGGTGATCAGGGCGGCGCCGCCGAGGCGGAGGGTTCTGCTGGACGTCGTCATGGGTCAGTACGCGGCGAGGAGGTCGGTCATGACGGCGATTTCGGCGGATTGCGACGCGACGATGGTGGCCGAGAGGGTCTGGGCGTCGGCGTTGCTGCCCTCGTCGATGTGCGTCTGCGCCATGGCGATTGCGCCCTCGTGGTGCGCGATCATCAGCTTGAGGAACACCCGGTCGGCGTCTGCGCCCGAGGCGTTGCCGAGCGTCATCATGTCGGCCTCGCTCATCATGCCGTCGGTGCCGTGGTTCATGTCGGACATGCCGCCCGTTTCGGCGCCCCACTCGCCCAGCCAATCGGTCAGCTGGGTGATCTCGGGCTCCTGCGCGGCCTTGATCTTGGTCGCCAGGGCGACGACGCGCGGGTCGGTGCCGTGCTTGGCGAGGAAGTCGTCGCTCATCGCGACGGCCTGCTCGTGGTGGGGGATCATCATCTGGGCGAAGTCGACATCCGCGGCGTTGGCGTTGGCGGACGCGGTGGCGGTGGGTCCGTCGGCGGCCGGGGCGTCGGCGGCCGGGGTCGGGTCGCCGCAGGCGGTAAGGGTGAGCGCCGTGGTGAGCGCGGCGGCGGCGATCAGCGAGGTGCGGATGGTGCGGAGCATTGGTGTTCCATTCGTTGACAAAAGGTTGAGAAACCGGGGGCCGGGGTGCGGCCGGGCCGCGCAGGCCGGTGGGGTGCGCTGGCGAGGGTTTCGGCCTAAATGCGGCTGATGGAGAGCAGGGTGAGGCGGGGCCGATGCAGGTGCAGCGGAATCTCCCAAAAGGAGCCGACGATGAAGCTGCCGGCCTCGAGCAGGCGACGGCAGGCCGACGGGCGCCGTGCCAGCAGAATCAGGCCGACCAGCACAAGCAGCAGGGAACACGTCATCGAGAGGGTGGCCAGACCGGACATCGCGTGGGTGTCGGCGCTGCCGAGTGCGCCGGCGGAGAGGGCGACCACGGTCGCGGTCGCGGGCGCGATGCGCTCGAGCAGCGGGCCGGTGAGGGATGCGGGGAGGGATGCAGCGAGGGATGCAGCGAGAGGCGCGGCGGATGATGCGGTGTGCCCGGCCGCGGAGTGTGCGTCGGCGGTCATCGCAGTGGTCATGGTTGTTGACGCTGTTGTTGATGAGGGAGCGGGAGCGGTCGGGGCCGAGGACAGGCCGCCCGGTCCGTGCGCCGGCCCGTGTCCGGTTCCGGCCGTGTGCGCCGCGAGCAGGCAGAGCAGCAGCGCGGCCATCATGAGCAGGGCGGAGTGGAAGACCCGGCGTCCACCACGGAGCGAGATCGCAGCGCGTGTGTGCAGCTTGCCGCCTCCGTCCGAACTGTGGTCTGGGCTTCCGTCGGCCTGTCGCTCACCGTGGATGCCCCCTCAGGGTATACCGGGCGGATCGGCGTCAGCTGGGAGCAGCCTCGGTCCGGGGCGACACCCGGGCCGGGGCTCACCCCCAGTCGAGCGCGAGCACCCACGACCCGTCGGTGTCGCGGCGCAGGTCGTAGCGGTGTTGTTCCTCGTCGCCGCGCGAGGCATCGAGGCGCCAGAGCTCGGTGTCGATGCGGGACGGCACGCCGCCGGCATTCTCCCACCAGCGGGTGCGGGTGAAGATCGCCTGCGGCTGGCCGATGACGGTGTGTTCGAACCGGTTCCAGATGAACGCCCGCGGGTCGCCGTCGATGGACAGCTCCACGTCGACGACTGCGTCAATGATCTGAGGCATGCGTGGCTCCCTTGATTTTCTCGAACATCTATTCGATTCTGTGAGTGTAGTTCATGCCGCCGACACTCGCCAGACCCGATCAGGAAATTGCTCGCGACCCCGGCACCGAGGACTTGCCCGGTTCTCGCGCGCCCAGGCTCGACGAGCCGGACCGGGGCGTGAGCCCGAGCCGCCGCACGATCTCGGCGGCCTCCTCGGCCGGAGCGCGGCCGGCGTCGATGGAGATCGCGCGCTCGTCGGCGTCAGGCGCCTCGAGTGTGGCCACCTGCGAATCGAGCAGGGAGGTCGGCATGTAGTGGTCGAGGCGCGTCGCAAGCCGGCGCCCGATCAGGTCCGTCGACCCGGTCAGGTGCACAAAGATCACGTTGTGCTCGCGCAGCACGTCGCGGTAACGGCGCTTGAGCGCCGAGCAGGTGATGATTCCCGGCGCCCCCGCCATGGTGTGCTCGATGATCCACGAGGAGACCGTGTCGAGCCAGGGCGCGCGGTCCTCGTCGTTCAAAGGCCGACCGGCAGACATCTTGTCGATGTTCGCCTGGGGATGCAGGTCGTCGCCCTCCTCGAGATCCCAGCCCAGCTGGCCGGCGAGGAGCCCCGCCACGGTGGACTTGCCGGATCCGGAGATGCCCATGATCACGAGCACGGGCTGCTGAGTCTCGAACATGCTAGATCACGATATTCAGCAGGAGGACGCCGGCAAGGCCGACCACGGAGATCAGACATTCCATCACGGTCCAGGTCTTCAGAGTCTGCCCGACGGTCGTGCCGAGATACTCCTTGACGAGCCAGAACCCGGCATCGTTGACGTGGGAGAGGAAGAGCGAACCGGCGCCGATGGCGAGAACCATCAGCGAGACATCCGTGCTGCCCAGGCTGGCCGCGACGGGGGCGAGGATGCCGGCGGCCGTCACGGTGGCGACGGTGGCCGACCCGGTAGCGACGCGGATCAGGGCGGCGACGAACCACGCCAGCACGAGCACCGAGACGCTGCTGCCGGCCACGGCGTCGGCGATGACGGTGCCGATGCCGGTGTCGATGAGCACCTGCTTGAACCCGCCGCCCGCACCCACGATGAGCAGGATGCCCGCGATCGGCGGGAGGGAGTCGGAGAGGGACCTGGCGACCCCGGCGCGGTCCATGCCGCCACCGCGACCGAAGACGATCATCGCGTAGATCACAGCGATGCCGAGGGCGATCATCGGCGTGCCGAGGAAGTCGAGCGTGGCGTTGAGAGGCGAGGTGGATCCCGGGTCGATCGCGTCGGCGATCGATCGGGCGAGCATCAGCACGACGGGGAGCAGGATGCCCGAGATGGTGATCAGGAAGCTCGGGCGCCGAATGTTCTCGCCCAGACCCTGATCCTCGTTGGTGAGGAACAGGGCCGGCACGGGCACGGAGACCCAGCGGCTCGCGAACCGGCTGAAGATCGGGCCGGCGATGATGACGGTCGGAATGGCGATGAGCACGCCGATCGCGAGAGTGAGCCCGAGGTTCGCATCGAGAGTGGTCACGGCCACGAGTGGACCGGGGTGCGGCGGCACCAGGCCGTGCATGACGGACAGGCCGGCGAGGGCCGGGATGGCGATGCGGATGAGCGAGAGCCCGCTGCGGCGGGCCACCAGGATGATCACCGGGATGAGCAGCACGAGGCCGACTTCGAAGAACATCGGCAGGCCGATCAGCCCGCCGATCAGGGCCATCGTCCACGGCAGGGTGCGGGCGCTCGAGCGCGTCACCAGCGAGTCGACGATGCGGTCGGCTCCGCCGGAGTCGGCCAGCAGCTTGCCGAACATGGCGCCGAAGCCGACCAGGATGCCGACGCCGGCCATGGTGGCGCCGAAGCCGGCGCTGAAGCTCGTGACGGCGGCGGCGGGAGCGAGGCCGGCCCCGACGCCGACGCCCACGGCGCCGATCGAGAGGGCGAGGAACGGATGCACCTTGAGCCAGGTGATGAGCAGGATGATCACCGCGACGCCGACGAGGGCGGCGAGGATGAGCTGGAGGTCGCTGCCGGCCGGTTCAATCGGAACCACCGGAGCCGCGTAGGGAAGAATCATCTGAATTTCCATTCCGAGGCTGCTTCACTGCGACCTCATCGTCCAATAATCTGATTAATCAGATATTTGAGTGTGGCACACGAATCGCGACTCCGGGACCAACGCCGGTACGATCACGATGGGCGACGTCGCGACGACGCGCGCGGCCAGTCCGCAGGGAGAAGCTGAGATGAACCGTGGGGCGGGCGCAGGAGTGTGGCGTGAGCGAGGGCTTCATGCGCGGGTGGTGAACTCGCTGGGCCAACAGATCGTCGACGGCGGATATCTGACCGGCGACATCCTGAACCTGGACGTGATCAGCGAGGAATTCGCGGTTTCTCGCTCCGTGCTGCGCGAGGCACTGCGGGTGCTGCAGTCGCTGGGTATGGTCGAGCCGCGGCAGCGGGTGGGCACCCAGGTGCTGCCCCGCACCTCCTGGGACCTGATGCACCCGCAGATCATCTACTGGCGCGGACGCGGCACCGACTATCTCACCCAGATGCGCGAGATGCTCGAACTGCGCCTCGGCATCGAGCCTGTGGCCGCCCGACTGAGCGCGCGCCTGATGACCGCCGAGCAGCTGGACGCGGTGCGGGCGGCAGCCGAGGGCATGGTCGCGGCTGACCTTGCCGGCGACGGTCGCGGGTTCCTCGAGGCCGACATCGAGTTCCACTCCCTGATCCTGATCGCCTCCGGCAACAGCGTGATGGGGCACTTCGCCGGCACGGTCGCGGCGCTCCTCCGCACGCGCGAGGAGGAGAAGCGCTTCACCATCACCGAGTACACGCCGCCGTCGGCCCACCGGCACAACCAGCTGGCCGAGGCGCTGTTCGCGCGCGACGAGGATGCCGCGTACCGCTGGTCGTATGCCACGATCGAAGCCACCCTGACCGAGTTCATCCAGGAATCGGGCCGCGCCGAACGGGGCCTCGGGGCCTGAGGTTGCCGGCCTGGCGCGGTGTCCGTTGCCCGGCACCTCGTGCTCAGAGCCGGGCGAGCCGCTCGATGTCCTCCAGGAATTCGCTGGCGACCTGGGCCGACACGGTCGTGCGGGTCGACCGGATCGCGACCAGGTAGTCCTCGGTGCCCGGGCCGCCGGGCGTCGACTCGTCCTCCCCCTCGAACAGTGCGCGTTCCAGCGCCTGCTGAGAGGCGCGCCGGGCGGCGTACTCGATGTCGGCTGGTGAGAACCCGTCGCTTGCGGTGACGAGCGCGCTCAGGTCGACCGTGCTTTTCCTGCCCTCGGGGATGTAGCGCTCCCAGATGGCCTGGCGGGCGGCGACATCCGGAAGCCCGATCGGGATGACGTAGTCGAAGCGTCCGTGCCGGAGAAAGGCGGAATCGAGGGCGCGGATGAAGTTCGTGGCGCAGACCAGGAGCCGGCCGGGCTGCTCGCGGAAGGCGGGAATGATCTTCAGCAGCTCATTGGTGACGCCCTGCAGCGCCGAGGGTGGCTCGCCGCCGCGTTGCGCCGCGATCTCCTCGACCTCGTCGATGAACACGACCGCGTGCTCCAGCTCGGAGATCTTCAGGAAGGTCTCCCGAAGCGCACCGGCAAGGCCCTTGGGGTCAGCCGCGAGCCGCGAGGGGAAGACCTCGACAAAGGGCCATTCCAGCCGCGACGCGATGGCCTTTGCGAAGGTGGTCTTGCCCGTTCCGGGAGGCCCGAAGAGCACGACCGCCTTCGGTGGCACGACGCCGTACTGTTCGGCCATGTCGGGTTTGGCCAGCGGCATGACGAGCCTTCGTTCGAGCAGCTCCTTTTCGGTTCGCATGCCGCCGACGCCCTCCCAGAGATCGCGCGGCAGGATGCGCCCGCCCAGTTCGCTGAGCGATCGCAGCTCCTCGCGCTGCACCGGGATGTGGCGCTCGAAGTAGCGCAGGTGCTGCTTGACCTCGAAGCCCCGCTTCACGAAGGCGTCGACGCGCGTGGCCGATTCGGGCATCAGCGCGGACAGCTTGGTCAACGCGTGCCGGGACATCTTCTTCTCGAGGGCGGCCAGCAGGGCCGTGCCGATGCCGCGGCCCTGGTAGCGCTGCGCGGTGGCGAGGAAGACGACCCAGCCCTGGGCGTGGGCGGCGCGGCCCACGGCGGCCCCGACGACCTCGTCGCCGGCAAGGGCGACCACGGCGTCATCCTTCTGGCAGGAGGCCAGCACCTCGGACAGGCCGTAGACGGGCTCCGTCTTGGCGGCCGTGATCTCTTCCCAGAGGCGAAGGATACCGTCGAGGTCGTCCGAGTGAAAGTCGCGGATCCGCCAACCAGTCATGAGTGCTCCTTCGCGCCGACACGTACGCTTCCCAATCTATGGCACTTGCGTCGCCGAACTAGCGATCAGCCAAGCGGCGGGCAAGGTAAGGCGCGGTGCGGCTGTGCGGGTGCCGCGCGACGGCATCCGGGGTTCCGGTCGCCACGATCTGGCCGCCCGCATCTCCGCCGGCCGGTCCCAGGTCGATCACCCAGTCGGCGGCGGCCACCACATCGAGGTTGTGCTCGACGACGATCACCGTATTGCCGGCGTCGACGAGGCGGCCCAGCTGGGCCAGGAGAAGGCGGACATCCGCGGGGTGCAGTCCGGTGGTCGGCTCGTCGAGGAGGTACATCGTGTGGCCGCGGCGGGCGCGCTGCAGTTCGGTGGCGAGCTTGATGCGTTGGGCCTCGCCGCCGGAGAGCTCGGTGGCCGGCTGGCCGAGACGCAGGTAGCCGAGCCCGACCTCCCGCAGGGTGGCGAGGCTGCGGGCAGCGGCCGGCACGTCGGCGAGGAAGCCGGCGGCCTCCTCGACGCTCAGGCCGAGCACGTCGGCGATGGACTTGCCCTGATAGGTCACCTGAAGGGTCTCCGGGTTGTAGCGCGAGCCAAGGCAGGTCGGGCAGGGCGTGTAGCTGCCGGGCAAGAAGAGCAGCCCGACGCTCACCGAGCCCTCTCCAAGACAGGTCTCGCAGCGGCCGCCGGGCACGTTGAAGGAAAACCGCCCGGCGCCGTAGCCGCGCTTCCGGGCCTCGTCCGTGGCCGCGAAGGTCGCGCGCACCGCGTCGAAGAGCCCGGTGTAGGTGGCCAGGTTGGAGCGCGGAGTGCGCCCGATCGGCTTCTGGTCCACGCGCACCAGGCGGTCCACGGCCTCCAGGCCGGTGATCCGGTCGACCCGCGCCCGCGGCTCGGGGTCGCCGCGTTCGCCGTCGTCGCCGTCGTTGCCGTCGTCGTCGATGGCGCCTGCGGCTGCCGTCGGATCAGAGGCGACGGCGACGTCGGACTCCGGATGCAGCGCGAGCCGCACGGCATCCGCCAGAACCTGGCTGACCAGGGTGGATTTGCCCGAACCGGACACGCCGGTCACCGCGGTCAGCACACCGAGCGGGAAGCCGGCGTCGACGCCTCGGAGGTTGTGCCGGGTGACACCGTGCAGGCCCAGCCAGCGTTCTGGTGTGCGCAGCGCCGCGGGCTGGGGCGCGTCGGGCTGGAGCGTGGCTGGCGCGGCCGGCTCCGGCGCGGCCGGGAACAGGAACTGCCGGGTAACCGACTCCGACACATCGGCCAAACCTGCGATGGGTCCGCTGTAGAGCACGACGCCGCCGCCGGCCCCGGCCAGCGGGCCCACGTCGACGACCCAGTCGGCGCGGCGCACGATGTCCATGTTGTGCTCGACGACGAAGACCGAGTTGCCGGATGCCTTCAGCTGCTCCAGCACGAGCAGCAGCGGTTCGGCGTCGGCCGGGTGCAGCCCGGCCGACGGTTCGTCGAGCACGTAGATCACGCCGAACAGGCCCGAGCGCAGCTGGGTGGCGATGCGCAGGCGCTGCATCTCGCCGGGGGAGAGGGTGGGCGTCGCGCGCCCGAGGCTCAGGTAGCCGAGGCCCAGTTCGAGCAGCACCTCGATGCGGGCGAGCAGGTCCCGGGTGAGGGTCACGGCGGCCTCCGTGGGCTCCGCGGAGTGCGGCCTCGCGGTGTGCGGCTCCGCGGAACCAGGCGCGGCGGTGCGCTCGGCACCGCCCGCCCGGAGCGTCGGGCGAAGCAGCTCGGCGAGCCCGGTCAGCGGCAGCAGGTTGAGCTGGGCGATCGACCGGCCGGCCACCGTGACCGCCAGGGCCGCGGGCGTGAGACCGCTGCCGTCGCACAGCGGACACGGGCCGGATTCGACGAAACGCAGCGCGCGCTCCCGCTGACTCTGGCTCTTGGAGTCGGCCAGGGTGTGCAGCACGTAGCTCTTCGCGCTCCAGAATCGGCCCTGGTACGGCTTGGCGATGCGGTCGCGCTGCGGGGTGACCTCCACCACGGGCTGTTCCTCAGTGAACAGGATCCAGTCCCGCGCAGAGCGCGGCAGGTCCTGCCAGGCGGTGTCCACGTCGTAGCCAAGGGTGATCAGGATGTCCCGCAGGTTCTTGCCCTGCCAGGCGCCCGGCCAGGCCGCGATGGCGCCGTCACGGATGCTCAGGGCAGGGTCGGGCACGAGGGTTGCCTCGGTCACGGTGTGCGCCGTGCCGAGGCCGTGGCACTGCGGGCAGGCGCCGGCCACGGTGTTGGGGGAGAAGGAGTCGGACTCGAGGCGTGGGGCAGCCGCCGGGTACATGCCGGCCCGGGAATACAGCATGCGCAGCGAGTTGGACAGGGTGGTCAGGGTGCCCACGCTCGAGCGGGAGCTGGGCGCGCCTCGGCGCTGCTGCAGGGCCACGGCCGGCGGCAGCCCCATGATTTCGTCAACCTGCGGGGTGTGGCCCTGCTGGATCAGCCGACGCGCGTAGGGCGCGACGGACTCCAGAAACCGGCGCTGGGCCTCCGCGAAGATGGTGCCGAACGCCAGCGACGACTTTCCGGAGCCGGAGACCCCGGTGAAGGCGACGATGGCGTCCCGGGGAACGTCGACATCAACGTTCCGGAGGTTGTTCTCCCGAGCCCCGCGCACCTGCACGTAGCCCGCGAATGGCGCGTTCCCTAGTGCGGTCGACGGAGCGTTCCGGGTCGAGGCGGCGGTGTCGGCGTCAGGGCGAGGCGGTTGCATCCGCCGACTCTAGCCCGAACGTCTGGGCGGATGCCGGGCTAGAGACAGTGGACCTGAGAGGCGACGCGGTATACTGGTGAATTGCGATCCCGTCCGCTGATGGTGGTGGGCCGGTCTTCATCTCGATGCTCAACCGTGACAGATCCCGATGTTCTACCGTGACAATCTCGATCGCTCTTCTATTGAACCAGGCTCAGCGGCGTGCCGTTCAAACCACGTTTGAGACTGAGAGAACCATTGGCTGATACATCCGGATCCACCGCTACCCACTACGTTTCCCTGCTGCGTTGGGCGTCCCTGAAGAGAGCGTTCCTGTCCCGCCAGTCCCCGCCGAGCGCCGCCCCAATCGGCGAGCGTCGCTGAGTACCCCATGGCCGACCGCACCACTCCCACCGGTTCCGACCAGCAGGTACCTGCCAACCAGGTCTCGATGCCCCGCTGGGCCGAACTCAAGCGCGCTTACGTCGCGCGGCTCTCGAAGAGCGAGCGCGCCGCACTGGCCGCAGCCGCCGAGCATGCGAACGACCCCCCGGAGTGACCCGTCGGTTCCCCTGAGCCGGTGTAGAACCAATTCGACGGAGATTTTGGCTCTCCTGCTGCTTCTGTGGGTTAAACCCGGCCGGGGAGCACTGGTTTGTGGCCGCCGAGGCTGAGCATGGCGAGGGCGATGAGGGCGTCGGGTGAT